>NZ_JAAXYC010000257.1 GCF_018619185.1 Streptomyces sp. McG3
GGGTGCGGGAACGTTCGCCGCGGGGCCGGGGGCGGCGCGGCAGCGCGCGGCTCCGGGGGCGCTGGGCCGGCGCGCGGCGCGGCACGAGGTGCGATGGCCCGGCGTGCGGGAGGGGCCCGGCGTCTGTCCCCGGGCCCCTCCCTGTGTTCTTCCGTTCGCCTGCTTCGCGGTCGCCTGACCTGCGGGACGCCTGACCTGCGGACGACCGCTCCGCGTCAGCGCAGCAGGAAGTCCCGGGCGATCGACTCCGCCGCCCGCTCCAGCAGCGGCCCGGCCTGGGCCATGGAGACGGCCGGGTCCGGTTCCAGCTCGGCCAGGGCGTAGGCGCGGCGGATGCCCGCCTTCCGCAGGGCCTCCGGGGGCAGGGCGAGCCGGCCGCAGACCGCGACGACCTCGATCCCGGCCGCGCGGGCGGCGGCGGCGACCCCGGCCGGGGCCTTGCCGTGCAGCGTCTGCTCGTCCAGCGAGCCCTCGCCCGTGATGACCAGCGTGGCCCGGGCGAGCGCGGGGGCGAAGCCGAGCACGTCGAGCATCACCTCGATGCCGGGGCGGAAGCGGGCGCCGAGGGCGACGAGCGCCCCGTAGCCGATGCCTCCGGCAGCGCCCGCGCCGGGCAGGGCCGCCGTGTCCGGGCCCAGGATCGAGGCGTAGTGCGCCAGGGCCGCGTCGAGGACCGCGATGTCCTCCTCGCTCGCGCCCTTCTGGCGGCCGTACACCTCGGGCGCGCCCTTGGGCCCCGTCAGCGGGTTGTCGACGTCGCTGGCCAGGACCAGGTCGATGTCCGCCAGCCGGGGGTCGAGCCCCGAGAGGTCGGCCTCGGCCAGCTCTGCCAGCGGGCCGCCGCCGGGGCCGACGGGCTTGCCGTCCGCGTCCAGGAAGCGGGCGCCGAGGGCGGCGAGCATGCCCGCGCCGCCGTCCGTGGTGGCGCTGCCGCCGACCCCGAACACGATCGTCGTCGCCCCCGCCTCCAAGGCGGCCAGCAGTAGTTCGCCCGAGCCGTACGTGGTGGCCGTGAGCGGGGCGAACACCCCGTCGGGCAGGTGCTGGAGGCCCGAGGCCTCGGCCATCTCCACCACGGCGGTGGACCCGCGCAGCGCGTACGCCGCAGTCACCGGGTCCCCGAGAGGACCGGTCACCCGGGCCTCGCGTCGCTCGAATCCGGCGGCCACCGCCGCCGCGACCGTACCGTCGCCGCCGTCCGCGACCGGCAGGGTCTCCACCCGCACGTCGGGGACGACGCGCCGCAGCCCGGCCGTCACCCGCTCCGCGACCTGCACGGCCGTGAGCGAGCCCTTGAACTTGTCCGCCGCCACGAGCACGCGGGCGGTCTCCATATCTGCTCCGTCCGTCACCTTGCATCCCTTGCTTTCGAACAGGCAGTCGCGCCGCCCCGACCATATCCGCACGCCCCCTGATCTGCCCATGGCCGTCCACGACAGCGCGATCGGGCCCCGGGGCCGGGCTGCCCCCACTACGCTGTCGGCCGTGACGACTCCTGATGCCGACTACGCCACGTACATCGCCGGGCTCCCCCGGGTCCTGTCCGGCGCGGCCTCCCTCTTCCGTGACGCGGAGGGACGGCTCCTCCTCGTCGAGCCGAACTACCGCGAGGGCTGGGCGCTGCCCGGCGGGACCGTCGAGTCGGAGACGGGTGAGGGGCCCCGGCAGGCCGCGCGGCGCGAGACGGCGGAGGAGATCGGCCTCGACGTGGCGCCGGGGCGGCTGCTCGCCGTCGACTGGGTGCGGGGCCCCGGCCGGCCGCCGATCGTGGCGTATCTGTACGACGGCGGGGTGCTCACCGCTGACCAGCTGGCGGCGATCCGGATCCAGGAGGACGAGCTGCTGTCCTGGCGGCTGGTGGCGCCCGCCGATCTGGACGGCTTTCTGCTCGGCACGCTCGGCGGCCGGGTACGGGCGGCGCTGGAGGTCCTGGCGTCCGGTAGCGGGACCGTGGAGCTGGAGGATGGCGAGCCAGCCGGTCGCGTAGGAGAGAGCACGTAAGACCAGTCGCGTAGAACCGGCCGCAGGACCGGTCGTGCAACACCGGCCGCGTAGGACCGGTCGTGCAGGAGGCCAGGAGCGATCGGCCGTGCCGGGCCTCGCCCTCGCCCCGTACGGAACGATCAGCCGTTCTCGGCCCGGTCCCCCTGCCGGGCGATCAGCCCTGCTGTGCCTCGGGCTTGATCTCCACGTCGCGCACCGCCCCCTCGCGGTCGGCGACCAGGGCCTCGGTCCGGTGGCCGCGCGCGATGTAGTCGCGCACCACGAGTTCGACGGCGTCCTGGGGGTTGCCGACCCCCGCGAGCACCATCGCTTCGACGACGAGTTCGGCATCCAGACTGACGGTCACCTTGGCCATGCGCGGACCCTACCTGGCATGCTCGGCACGCGGGCCGGGTTCCCCGAAGAACATCGCGCCGGACCGTCGTGACCACCATCCGTCCCGGCCCCGCTATGGGGTCGGCCGCCATCGCCGCGAGCCGTCACCCGTTCCTAGTCTCGTGCGCAGTCGACGAGGCGAGAGGTGGACGGATGAGCAGGGACAAGGTGGTCGCCGACGCGGCGGACGCGGTCGCGGACGTCGGGCGCGGGGCGTCGCTGGCCGTGGGCGGGTTCGGACTGTGCGGCATACCCGGTGTGCTGATCCACGCGCTGCTGGAGCGGGGCGCCGGTGAGCTGAGGGTGGTGTCCAACAACTGCGGGGTGGACGACTGGGGCCTGGGCCTCCTGCTGCGGGAGGGGCTGATCGCGCGGATGACCAGCTCCTACGTGGGAGAGAACAAGGAGTTCGCGCGCCAGTACCTCCAGGGGGAGCTGGAGGTGGAACTCGTCCCCCAGGGCACTCTCGCGGAACGGTTGCGGGCCGGTGGTTCGGGCATCCCGGCGTTCTACACCCCGGCCGGCGCGGGCACCGTGATCGCGGAGGGCGGTCTGGCCTGGCGCCACGGCGCGGACGGCTCCGTGGCGGTGGCCTCTCCGCCCAAGGAGAGCAGGACCTTCGGAGGGCGCGAGCACCTCCTGGAAGAGGGCATCACCACCGATTTCGCGCTGGTGCGGGCAGCCCTGGGCGACCGGCACGGGAACCTCCGCTTCGACTCCTCCGCCCGCAACTTCAACCCGCTCGCCGCGATGGCCGGACGCATCACCGTGGCGGAGGTGGAGAAGCTCGTCGAGCCCGGCGAACTCGCCCCCGACGACGTCCATCTGCCCGGGATCTTCGTCCAGCGGGTGGTCCCCGTGGGGACCGCCGACCCGCGCGCCGAGAAGCGCGTCGAGCGCCGTACCGTCCGGACCGTCCACGAAGGGACCACCTGAGATGCCGCTGACGCGTACGCGGATGGCGGCCCGCGCCGCCGGGGAGCTGGCCGACGGCTCCTACGTCAACCTCGGCATCGGTCTGCCGACGCTGATCCCCGACCACCTGCCGGACGGCGTCGAGGTGGTGTTCCACTCGGAGAACGGCCTGCTCGGCGTCGGCCCCTACCCCGTCCCGTCCGAGGTCCGGCCGGACCTGATCAACGCGGGCAAGGAGACGGTGACCCTGCTGCCCGGGGCGTCCTGTGTCGACTCCGCTCTCTCCTTCGCGATGATCCGGGGCGGGCACATCGACGTCGCGGTCCTGGGGGCGATGCAGGTGTCCGCCTCCGGCGACCTCGCGAACTGGGTGATTCCCGGCAAGATGATCAAGGGGATGGGCGGTGCCATGGATCTCGTCCACGGGGCCCGGCACGTCATCGTGTTGACGGAGCACACGGCACGCGACGGTTCCCCCAAGCTGCTCGGGGAGTGCACCCTGCCCCTCACCGGCCGGGGCGTGGTGCACCGGATCATCACCGATCTCGCGGTGCTCGACGTCACCCCGGACGGCTTCCTGCTGCGGGAACTGGCCGACGGAGTGACGGTGGATCAGGTCCGCGCCGCGACCGGGGCGGACCTGGCCGTGGCGCACGGGCTCACGTCGATGGCCGGAACGCCGTCCCGGCCGCCCCTCGGGGCTGTCTCGTAGCAGCAGGGACGGGCGCCCCACAAGGGGTGGCGGCCCCCGGCTCCCCGGCGGGCTGTGGAGGGCGCCGCCATTCCCGGGCCGCCCGCCCGCTCCCTACGGTGACCGCACCCCGGCCGCACCGCCGCCGTTCTGCCGGCGGCGCGCGGCAGGGGTCACGGGATCACGGGTGATCCCGTGCGCCGTCCTACGGGAGGTCACCATGTCGTACGTCGTGCCGTCGCAACCGAACGCCCCTGAGACCCCACCGCCGCCACCGCCGCCCCCGGGAACGGGACGCGGCGGGCGCCGGCGCCGTGTCGTCGGCCGCCTCACCGCCGTCGTGGGCCGGCTCGCCGTCGTGGTCGCCCTGGCCGCAGGGGCGGCGCAGGCCGGCCCGGCGGTGGCCACCGGGGCACGGGCGGCCGCCGCCGCCCTGGAGCGCGTCACCGCCTTCGGTGCCAACCCCGGCAACCTGAGCATGTACGTGTACCGGCCCGTGGCCCTGCCGGCGGACGCGCCCGTGGTCGTCGCCCTGCACGGCTGCACCCAGAGCGCGCAGGTGTACTCCGACAACGCCGGGCTCAACGCCTTCGCCGACCGCCACGGGTTCCTGGTCGTCTACGCCGAGACCACCGCCGCCAACAACGCCAACAAGTGCTTCAACTGGTTCCAGCCGGGCGACACCCGGCGCGGGCAGGGCGAGGCCGCGTCGATCCGGCAGATGGTCGCCCACGCCGCGTCCGCCTACGGGGCGGACGGCCCGGCCCACGTCACGGGCCTCTCGGCGGGCGGGGCCATGACCTCGGTCATGCTGGCCGCGTACCCGGACGTGTTCGCGGCGGGCGCGGTCGTCGCGGGCATCCCCCACGACTGCGGGGTCGACGTGGTGTCGGCGTATCGCTGCATGAGTCCCGGCGTGGACCGGACCCCGGCGGTCTGGGCGCGGGCCGTCCGGGACGCGTACCCCGGATACGCGGGCCCCTGGCCCCGGGTGAGCATCTGGCACGGGGACAACGACACGACCGTCGTCCCGAGGAACGCCGACGAGCTGCGGGACCAGTGGACGGCGGTGCACGGGCTCGACCAGTCACCGGACCGGACCTCCACCGTCGGCCCCAACGGCACCCGCAGGGACGAGTACCTGTCGGCGAGCGGCGGGAGCGTCGTCGAGGTGAACCGGGTGCCGGGCATCGCCCACGGCACCCCGGTCGATCCGGGCGGCGGCGGCGAGCAGTGCGGAGCCACCGGCACCCAGCACTTCATCGACTCGATCTGCTCCAGCCACTGGATCATCCGCTTCTTCGGGCCGGCCGGCGGCACCGTCCCCGAACCGCCCGTGGACCCGCCCACCGAGCCCGCCGTCTGCTGGACGGCGAGCAACTACGAGCACGTACGCGCCGCACGGGCCACCACCACCGGCGGATACGTGTACGCGAAGGGCTCCGGCCAGCACCTGGGGCTCTACAACACCTTCGTGACCCACACCCTCAAGGAGTCTCCGGCGGGCCACTACGTCCTCGCCGACTCCACCTGCCCCTGACACCGCTCACCCGACGGAGGCCCAGCCCATGCCAGTCGCCCCATCGACCGTCCGGCGCACCGGACCACGACACGACACCTCGCGCGGTCCGGCCCGGGGCCGGTGGCTGCGCGGGACGGCCGCCGCCGCGGCCGTGCTGGCGGCCTGGACGGCGGCTCCGTCCGCCGCCGCCCCGCTGCCGCCGGACGCCGCCCGGCCAGGTCACTGCTCGCGCCCCGACACGATCGAGGTGCCCGGCGCCGCCCACCAACAGGTCGACTGCCTCGCGGAGTTGACGACGGCCGGGACGGTGGCCTCCGGGCACACCGACCCGGCCGACTGGGCGGGACTGACCCCGGAGGGCCTGGCCACCCCCAGCGGCGTGCCGGGCATCCAGATCGACGGGTACTTCCCCGATGCCTCGACGGGCAACACCAACCACGGCTGGAACCACGACTCCCAGTTCGTCATCCGCCTCCCCGACCGCTGGAACGGCGGCCTCGTCGTCGCCGGCTCGCCGGGCGTGCGCGAGCAGTACGCCAACGACCGGGCCTTCGGCGACTGGGCGCTCTCCCGGGGGTACGCGTACGCCGCCACCGACAAGGGCAACACCTCGGCCGCGTTCCACCGGGACGGCACGGCCCCCGGTGACGCCATCGCCGAGTGGAACACCCGGGTCACCCAGCTCACCCGCGCGGCCCGCCGGGCCGTCGCCCAGCGCTACCACCGTCCCCCCTCCCGCACCCTGGCGATGGGCATGTCCAACGGCGGCTATCTGGTGCGCTGGCAACTGGAGAACCGTCCCGGACTGTACGACGGCGGGGTGGACTGGGAAGGCGCGCTCTGGCGTGCCGAAGGGCCGAACCTCCTCACCTTCCTGCCGACAGCCCTGCGCGCCTACCCCCGCTACGCGGCCGGGGGCGCCGGCGCCGGGAACGCCCACCGGACCATGACGGCCGCCGGCTACCCGGCCGGCTCGGAGTTCCTCTGGCCCTACCACCACCAGTACTACTGGGACCTCACCCAGAGGATCTACCGGGAGGAGATCGATCCGGAGTTCGACGGCGCGACCGAGGCGGGCACTCCCTTCTGCCCACCGGGAGCCCCTGCCTGCGACGCCGACTACGCCTACGGGGGACGGCCGGCCGAGGTGCGCGACGCCGTCGCGAAGATCGCTCTCACCGGCCGTATCGGGAAGCCGCTGATCAGTTTCCACGGCACCCTGGACGTACTGCTCCCGATCTCCAGGACCTCGGACGCGTACGCGCGACTCGTGCGGCGGGAGGGCCGCGGCGCGCTCCACCGCTACTACCGCGTCGAGGGCGGCACCCATGTGGACTCGCTCGTCGACGCCTTCCCCGGCCGGCTGCGTCCGCTCGTGCCGTGCCACCGTTCGGCGGCGACGGCGCTGGAACGCTGGCTGGACGACGGCCGGCGCCCCCCGTCGAGCCGCACCCTGAAGCTGCCCGCGGGAGCCGGGCCCGCCGAGCTGCTCGGCCGCTGCCCGCTGGACGGGTAGCCGCTCCACTCGCGCGGGTGGCGATGCCCGCCACTCCCCGCCCACTCGCTGTGGAGATCCGCACCATGGGATGTCCGGCCAGGTGTCTCTAGCGTTTCCGGCCATGACGAGCCAATTTCACGCAGCTTCCGGTTCCTCCGCGCCGGGCGTCGGGGCCGTGGACCTCCGAGGGCGCACCGCCCTGGTCACCGGCGGCGGCAGCGGCATCGGGCGGGCCACCGCCGAGGCGCTCGCCGGGGTCGGCGCCCTCGTTCACGTGGTCGACCGCGAGGCCGGGAGCGCCAAGTCCGTCGCCGCAGCGATCGGCGGCGTGGCCCACGTCGTGGACCTGGCCGAACCCGAGGCGATCGCGGCGCTGCCGACCGGGGTGGACGTCCTGGTCAACAACGCCGGGCTACAGCACGTGGCCGCCATCGAGGACTTCCCGCCGGACCGCTTCGAGCTGATCCAGAAGGTGATGGTGACCGCCCCTTTCCTGCTGATGCGGCACTGCCTCCCGCACATGTACGCCGGGGGGTGGGGCCGGATCGTCAACGTCTCCAGCATGCACGGGCTGCGGGCCAGCGCCTTCAAGTCCGCCTACGTCGCGGCCAAGCACGGCCTGGAGGGGCTGAGCAAGGTGGCCGCTCTGGAGGGTGCCCCGCACGGGGTGACCAGCAACTGCGTCAACCCCGGTTATGTGCGCACGCCTCTGGTGGAGGGTCAGATCGCGGGCCAGGCCGCCGCGCACGGGATCCCCCCGGAGGAGGTCGTCACCGGCATCCTCCTGGACCGGTCCGCGATCAAGCGGCTGATCGAGCCCGAAGAGGTCGCCGCGGTCTGCCGCTGGCTCTGCGGCCCCCACACCGGCTACATCACCGGCGTCTCGCTCCCCGTGGACGGGGGCTGGGGCGCGCACTGACCCCACATCCGCCACGGTCCCCACCGTCGGCGACGGCTCCACCCGCTCGTACCGCTCGACACGCTCGTACCGCTCAACCCGCTCGCGCCTCTGCTACCGCTCGCGACTCCGCCCGACCCGTACCCCCGTCCCTGACAGCCCTGCCAATGAAACGCGGTGACTCCACCATGGGTTCCCCCAGTTCCGTCCAGCCCCCCAGAGGCAAGATCGGCCGCATCGTCGCGGCCAGCCTCGTCGGCACCACCATCGAGTGGTACGACTTCTTCCTCTACGGCTCGGCTGCCGCGCTCGTGTTCAACACCCTGTTCTTCCCGAGCAGCGATCCGCTGGTCGGCACGCTGCTGGCCTTCCTGACCTACGCGGTCGGCTTCGCCGCCCGTCCGCTCGGCGGCGTCGTCTTCGGCCACTACGGCGACAAGATCGGCCGCAAGAAGCTCCTGGTGCTCAGCCTGCTCATGATGGGCGGCGCGACCTTCGCCATGGGTCTGCTCCCCACCCACGCCAGCATCGGCGTCTGGGCGCCGATCCTTCTCACCGTCCTGCGCCTGGTCCAGGGCTTCGCCCTCGGCGGGGAATGGGGCGGAGCGGTGCTGCTCGTCTCCGAGCACGGCGGCGACGAACGCCGCGGCTTCTGGGCTTCCTGGCCGCAGTCCGGTGCGCCCGGCGGCAATCTCCTGGCGACCGGCGTCCTGGCGCTGCTGGCCGCCGTCCAGTCCGACGAGGCGTTCCTCGCCTGGGGCTGGCGCGTACCGTTCCTGCTGTCGGGCGTCCTTGTCATGATCGGTCTGTGGATCAGGATCTCGGTCGAGGAGTCCCCGGTCTTCCTGGAGGCGCAGCGGAAGTCGGCCGCCGCGGCCGAGCAGGGCGTCAAGGAACAGGCCCCGGTCGTCCAGGTGTTCCGCAAGAGCTGGCGCGAGGTGCTCCTCGCGATCGGCACGCGCTTCGGCGAGAACATCTCGTACTACATCCTCACCGCCTTCCTGCTGGTCTACGTGACCGTGCACCTGGAGATGTCCAAGAGCGACGCCCTCAACGCCGTCCTGATCGGCTCCGCGGTGCACTTCGTCACCATCCCGCTGTGGGGTGCGCTCTCGGACCGGCTGGGCCGCCGCCCGGTCACGCTGATCGGCGCGGTCGGCATGGCGTTCTGGGCGTTCGGGTTCTTCGCGCTCCTGGACACCAAGTCCTTCCCCGTCATCGTTTTCGCCGTCACCCTCGGCCTGCTGCTGCACGGTGCGATGTACGGCCCGCAGGCGGCCTTCATCTCGGAGATGTTCGACACGAAGGTCCGCTACTCGGGTGCCTCGATGGGCTCCCAGCTCGCCTCGATCATCGGCGGGGCCCTCGCCCCGCTCATCGCGGTGGAGCTGCTCAAGGACTACGGCTCGTCGGTCCCGATCTCCGTCTATCTCTGCTTCGCCTCCCTGGTCACCGCGGTGACGGTGTGGGTGGCCAAGGAGACCCGCGGCCGCGACCTCACCAAGGACGGCCTCGACGACTCCGTCCCGGCGGCGCCTGCCGCGGCCGTCAAGGACTCGGTCCCCCTCGGCCACTGACCCCACACCCTCCCGCGCACCGCTCCGCACGGTGCGCGGGAGGGCTGTCCCCGTTACCCGCTCGGCCCCTCCCGGGAGGCGATCACCGTATGCTCACCGGCGTGACACCCCCTGCCGCCCAGCACTCCGCTCCGGCCCTGCGCCTCCTCCTCGACCTGCTGGCCCGGGGTGCGGCGGCCGAGGAGTTCGACCGGCCGGCCGCCGCCGCCCGGCAGGCGGGAGCCACCGCGGCCGAGCTGGCCGAGATCGCCGAGGCCGCCGCCGTGGCCCTGCGCATCCGGCGCACCCTCGGCCAGCACCGGGTGCGCGAGGCGCAGCTCACCGCCCTGTTCGACACGGCCAGCGACCTGGCGGCCCTGCGGGACCTGGACGCCGTGCTGCGGGCCATCGTCCACCGGGCGAAACTACTGCTCGGCACGGACGTCACCTACCTCTCGCTCAACGACGACGCCGCGGGCGACACCTACATGCGGGTCACCGACGGGTCGGTGGCCGAGGCGTTCCAGCGGGTGCGGCTCGGCATGGGCGAGGGCCTGGGCGGCCTGGTGGCGCAGACCGCCCGCCCGTACGCGACCGCGGACTATCAGGCCGACACCCGGTTCCACCACACCACCACCATCGACAGCGCGGTCCTGGACGAGGGTCTGCGGGCGATCCTCGGTGTGCCGCTGCGGCTCGGCGCCCGCATCATCGGGGTGCTGTACGCGGCCGACCGGGCGCCCCGCGAGTTCACCGCCACCGAGGTGGCGCTGCTGTCCTCCCTGGCCGACCACGCCGCGATCGCCATCGACGGGGCGCGGCTGCTGGAGGAGACCCGGGCCGCGCTGGTCGACCTCAACGCCGCGTCGGAGACCATCCGGACGCACAGCGAGGCGATGCGCCGCGCCGAGGAGGCCCACGACCAGCTCACCGACCTCGTCCTCCAGGGCGGCGGCGCCGACGACGTGGCGGCGGCCCTCGCCGACATCCTGGACGGCGGGATCCTCATCCATGACGCGGACGGCGCCGAACTGGCCCGCGCCCGCACCGAACCGCTGCCGCAGCCGATCCCCGCGGTGTCCGCGTCCCGGGCCAGGGGCCGGGCCGTTCCGCTGGGCGGCACCTGGGTCTGCGCCGTCCTCGCCGGCCCCGAGCTCCTCGGCTCCATCGCGCTGACCGGCCGGGCGGGGCTGGCGGACGCCGACCGGCTCCTGTTCGAGCGCGCCAGTGTCGTCACCGCGCTGCTCATGCTGTTGCGCCGCTCGGTCGCCGAGACGGAGGACCGGGTACGGGGAGAGCTGCTGGGCGATCTGCTCTCGCGCACCGGCGACCCGGGGACCCTGACGGCCCGCGCCCGCCGGCTGGGCGTCAACCTGGGCGGGCGGCACAGTGTGTTCGTCGCGCACAGCGAGGTGGCGCCCCGCCACCGGCTGCTGGCCTCGGCCGCCCGGAGCGCGCAGGCCCGCAACGGTCTGGCCGGGCTGCACCACGACCACATCGTCCTGGTGGCGCCGTCCGACGCACCGGGGCCGGCCGCCCGGGCGCTCGCCGCCGAGCTGGGCCAGGCGGTCGGCTTCCCCGTCACGGTGGGCTCGGCGGGCCCCGCCAGTGGTCCGGCCGAGCTGCCGCACGCGCACAGCGAGGCGGACCGCTGCCTCTCCGCGCTGCGCGCCCTCGGCCACACCGGGAGCGGCGGGGCCGTCGGGGACCTCGGGTTCATCGGCGTGCTGCTGGGCGACCAGGCGGACCTGGGCGGCTACGTGCACCGGACGCTGGGGCCCGTACTCGACTACGACAGCCGGCGCGGCACCGATCTCGTCGCCACGCTGGACGCCTACTTCGCCCAGGGGGCGAGCCTCACCCGGACCAAGGAGCTGCTCCACGTCCATGTGAACACGGTGGTGCAGCGGCTGGAGCGCATCGGCCGGCTCCTCGGTCAGGACTGGAACACGCCTGCCCGCACCCTGGAGATCCAGCTGGCTCTGCGGCTCCACCGCCTGACCGAGGGCCTGTGACGGGAAGACCCGCTGGACGGCCTCAGCCGTCCAGACCCGCCCGGACCCGGCGCGAGGGCTGGAAGACGTAGAGGTCGAGGATGTCCGGGGCGTCCGCGAGCCCCGGGCCGCCCGCCGCCGCCCAGGTCACGATGTCCTGCTCGGCGTGCTCGTCGTTGACCAGGCCGAGCCAGACCGGCCGGCCCCCGGCGCGGCGGCCCTCGGCGGAGGGCTGCACGACGATGACGTTTCCCTGCTCGCAGGCGTCCAGGCACTCGACCGCCCGTACGGTGGCGGCGCCCTCCAGGCCGGTGCGCAGCCGGGTCAGCTGGGCCGCGTGGTCGACGCCCGGGATCTTCTCCGTGCCGCAGCAGCAGCCCCGGCAGACGCTGACGGTGGGCCGGGGGGTGCCCTGGGCGGGCACGTCCTTGCGGGGG
>NZ_JAAXYC010000258.1 GCF_018619185.1 Streptomyces sp. McG3
GGGCCACCCCGCACCCCGTGCGACCTGCGTCGCCGCAGCCGGGGAACGGGCTTGACCCGGACCCTACGGAGGCTTTTGCGTTCCTTTACTTCTGCAAGGCCGTTTTCGTTTGCCTGTAGCAACCAACGGCTTCTATCGTTGCCCTAAGCAACAACATAGACGTGAGTGTGCTGGGGGTTCCCGTGGCCGCACGGAGTAGTTACGAGGAACTGGCCCGGCAGCTCAGCGCCGTCGGGGCCGTCAAAAGGGGGCTCGCCCGCGCACTGCCCCACGAATGTCCCGCGGGATCCGCCGCCGTACTGACCCTCCTGGACCGGCACGGCGAGATGCGGATCAGCCGGCTCGCCGAGCTGCTGTCCGTGGACATGTCGGTGACCAGCCGCCACGTGGCCCATGTGGCCGATCGCGGCTGGATCGAACGGTCTCCGGACCCGTCGGACAAGCGGTCCCGCATCCTGCGGCTGACCCCCGGCGGGCACGAACAGCTCGACGAACTGACCCGGCGGACCACCGAGGTGTTCGCCCACAACCTCCAGGACTGGTCCGACGACGACGTCGGCCGGCTCATCGCACTGCTGTCGCGGCTGCGCGACAGCTTCGCCTGTCGCGGATCCGGCGGCTGTGCCCCCGGACGTCACACCGGCGAGTGCAGGACCCGCCTCGGCGACGAGGCTCACACCCGTACACCTGTGTAACAGAAGCAAATTCGCACGGATAAGGAACTCAATGGCTACGACCACACCCACCGGTGTGCGGGGCGGCCACGCCAAGCACGGAGGGCACGGAGGCACCACCGCCTCCGGCGTCTCCGACGGCACGCCGATGACACACCGGCAGATCATGGAGGCACTGGCCGGGCTGCTGCTCGGCATGTTCGTCGCGATCCTGTCGTCGACGGTCGTCTCCAATGCCCTGCCCGAGATCATCTCCGACCTCGGCGGCGGCCAGAGCGCCTACACCTGGGTCGTGACGGCCTCGCTGCTGGCCATGACCGCCACCACCCCGCTCTGGGGCAAGCTCTCGGACCTCTTCAGCAAGAAGCTGCTGGTCCAGATAGCCCTGGTCATCTACGTCCTGGGCTCGGTCGTCGCCGGTCTGTCGACCAGCAGCGGCATGCTCATCGCCTGCCGGGTCGTCCAGGGCATCGGCGTCGGCGGTCTCTCCGCCCTCGCGCAGATCGTCATGGCCGCGATGATCGCCCCGCGCGAGCGCGGCCGTTACAGCGGCTACCTGGGCGCGGTCTTCGCCGTCGCCACCGTCGGCGGTCCGCTGCTCGGCGGCGTCATCACCGACACCAGCTGGATGGGCTGGCGCTGGTGCTTCTACGTGGGCGTGCCGTTCGCGATCATCGCGCTGATCGTGCTCCAGAAGACCCTGAAGCTCCCGGTCGTCAAGCGCGAGGGCGTCAAGGTCGACTGGACCGGCGCGTTCTTCATCAGCGCCGCCGTCTCCCTGCTGCTGGTCTGGGTGACCTTCGCGGGCGACAAGTACGACTGGCTCTCGTGGCAGAGCGGCGTGATGGTCGCGGGCTCCGTCCTGCTCGGCCTGATCTTCGTCTTCACCGAGTCGCGGGCCGCCGAGCCGATCATCCCGCTGCGCCTCTTCCGCAACCGCACCATCACGCTGGCCTCGATCGCCTCGCTGTTCGTCGGCATCGCGATGTTCGCGGGCACCGTCTTCTTCAGCCAGTACTTCCAGCTGGCGCGCGGCAAGTCGCCGACGATGTCCGGTGTGATGACCATCCCGATGATCGCGGGGCTCTTCCTCTCCTCGACCATCTCCGGCCAGGTCATCACCAAGACCGGGCGCTGGAAGGCGTGGCTGGTCACCGGTGGCTTCCTGGTCACGGCCGGGCTCGGGATGCTCGGCACGATCCGGTACGACACCGCGTACTGGCACGTCGCGGTCTACATGTTCGTCATGGGTCTCGGCATCGGCATGATGATGCAGAACCTGGTCCTCGCCACCCAGAACCAGGTCGCCCCCGAAGACCTCGGTTCCGCGAGCTCCGTCGTCACCTTCTTCCGCTCCCTCGGCGGTGCGATCGGCGTCTCGGCGCTCGGCGCGGTCCTGGGCAACCGGGTCACCCACTACGTCAAGGACGGCATCGCCGACCTCGGCCCGGAGGGTGCGGCGTTCGGCCACGGCGGTACCGGCGGCGGGGGCATCCCCGACCTGGACAAGCTGCCCGAGCCCCTGCGCCTGGTCATGGAGGCCGCGTACGGGCACGGCGTCGGCGACGTCTTCCTGTACGCCGCTCCGGCCGCGCTCGTCGCCTTCATCGTGACGATCTTCATCAAGGAGGTCGCGTTGAAGAGCAGCGTGGCGAACGACGCCTCCGCCGACGCCCCCGCCGTCGGGACGGCCGAGGTCCCCGTGCCCGCCGCGGTCGGCGCGGTCACCGGTCCGGTCTCCGAGGGCGCGGCCGGGGTCACCTCGGTCGACACCGCCGGTGTCCCCGCCTCCGCCTCGTACGACACCGTCGACAGCGGCGGCGTACAGGGCGGCGCCTCGGTCCACGGTGTGGTGCGTGGCGCGGAGGGCGCTCCGGTCGCCCGCGCCGCCGTCACCCTGATCTCGCTGGGCGGCCGGCAGCTCGGCCGCTCCGTGGCCCGGCCCGACGGCGGCTACGCCCTGGACGCCCCCGGCTCCGGCAGCTACGTGCTGATCGCCTCCGCCGACGGCTTCCAGCCGCAGGCGTCCACGGTGGTCGTCGGTGAGGAGCCGCTGGCCTTCGACATCCTGCTGTCCGGTACGAGCGGACTGGCCGGAACGGTCAAGGCCGCCGAGTCCGGCGCACCCGTCGACGGCGCGATGGTCGTCGTGACCGACGTCCGGGGCGACGTGCTGGCCACCGGCGCGTCCGGCCCAGCCGGTGAGTTCGCCTTCGGCGAGCTGATCCCGGGCTCCGTGACCGTCGCGGTCAACGCCGCCGGTTTCCGTCCGCTGGCACTGCCGGTGGAGATCGGCGGCCAGGGCGTCACCCGCGTCGAGGCCGCGCTGCGGTCCGGTGCGCTGGTCCGGGGCGTCGTGCGGGCCGGGTCCGCCCGGAGCCCGCTGACCGACGCGCGGGTCACCCTGATCGACGCGGCGGGCAACGTGGTCGCCACCGCGACGACCGGCGAGGACGGGGCGTACGCCTTCACCGACCTGGACGCGGGCGAGTACGCGGTCATCGCGACCGGCTACCCGCCGGTGGCCGGATCGCTCACCGTGAGCGGCCCGGGAGTCGACGGGCACGACATCGAACTCGCTCACCCGGGTGAGTGATTGATCCCCGCGGCACGGGCGCGCGTGCACCTATAGGGATGCGCGCGAGCACGTGAAGGGATCGCGAAGACCCCTGGTCGGACGGCACTTCCAGCGGAGAGGCTGTCACGACCGGGTGGAAATGGGCCCCGGTGGCGGGTACGGCGAGCAGGGGACGGCCTGCCGTGACCGCCCCGGGGCCGACTCATGTGGCCCCGGGTTCCTTCGGGCCGGCCGCGGGTCATCGAGCTAGGAGAGAGATACGGGATGGGACTTCGCGCACAGGTACGGACACGGGACGGCTGGGCGGTCCAGCACGCCGTCGTCACCGTCACCGACATGACCGGCGCCCAGGTGCTGCGCGCCGCGGCCGACGAGGACGGGGCCGTCCGGACGGACGGCTCCCTGACGGCCGGCGCGTACACGGTGATCGTCACGGCGGTCGGGTACGCGCCCGCCGCCTCCACCGCCCTCGTCACCGCGAGCGGCCGGATCGAGGGCGGCCAGATCGTGCTGGCCCGCCAGGGCGGGGTCGAACTGCCTCCGCCGGGCGTCTGGTCGCTGGATCCCGCGCACTCCTCGGTCGGCGCGGTCGCCCAGCACCTGGGGATCTCCAGCGTGCACGGCCGCTTCACCGACTTCGGCGGCCGGATCGAGATCGCCGAGGACGTCTCCCGCTCCCGGGTCGACGCGGTGATCAGGGCGGCCGGCATCGACACCGGCAACGAGATGCGGGACAAGCACCTGCGCTCGCCGGACTTCCTGGACGTGGACCGGTACCCGGAGATCGCCTACCGCTCCACCGCGCTGGCCCCGGCGGGACCCGACCGCTGGACCGTGCACGGCGAGCTGACCATGCACGGCGTCTCGCGCCCCGTCGACCTGGACCTCAGCTACCTCGGCACCGGGCCGGACCCGTGGGGCGGGGTGCGCGCGGCCTTCCACGCCACCGCCGAACTGCGCCGCGCCGACTTCGCGATGAACTACAACCAGGTCGTCCAGGCGGGCATCTCCGCGATCGGAACGACGCTGCGCGTGGAGCTGGACATCCAGGCCGTGCAGGGCGAGGCGCTGCCCGGTTAGCCTCCGGCGGGGCGCTTCCCGGTCCCTGGCCCGGGCCGGTCGTAGGGTGGTGGGCATGGCACCGAACATCGCGACCAACACCGCCGTGGAGCTCGACGAGTTGCTGGCGTTCGTACGCCCCCGGCACCGGGCGGTCCTGCTCACCACCCGGGCCGACGGCCGCCCCCAGGGCTCCCCGCTGACCTGCGGCGTGGACGACGCGGGGCGGATCGTCATGTCGACGTACCCCGAGCGCGCCAAGACCCGCAACGCGCGGCGCGACGAACGGGTCAGCGTGATCGTGCTGTCGGACGAGTGGGACGGGCCGTGGGTGCAGGTCGACGGTGCGGCGGAGGTCATCGACGCCCCGGACTCGGTCGAGCCGCTCGTCGCGTACTTCCGGAACATCTCCGGCGAGCACCCGGACTGGGACGAGTACCGGGCGGCGATGGTGAAGCAGGGCAAGTCGATCATCCGGGTCACTCCGGAGCGCTGGGGCCCCGTCGCCACCGGCGGCTTCCCGGCCCACCTGGCCCCGGGGAGCTGACCGCGCGATGACCGCAGAAGCCACGGGGGTCGGGGAGAGCGGGAACGCCGAACCCGGCCCGCCGATACCCGCCCCGGGTCAGCCCCACTCGCTCCTCGCGTGCGGGATGCCCGTCCCGGCCCCGCTGCCCTCGCCCGAGGCCCTGGCGAAGGCCCGGCTGCTGGTCGCGCCCTCGCTCGACGGCGGTCTGGTACGGGAACTGGAGCGGATCACCGGACGGGCCGCGGAGCTTCTGGAGGACGTCCCGCCGCCGTCCGACGCGCCCCTGCTGTGCGTGGGCGAGACACTGCCCGACGCGCTGCGGACGAGTCGGCTGCTCTGGTTCCACAGCGTCAACGCGGGGGCGGACCCGCTGTTCGCCGGGGGTCCCTGGCCCGGCTCGGCGCTCCTGACCCGGACCGTGGGCCGGATGGGCGAGCGGATCGCCCAGTACGTCCTGGCCTGGATGCTCGCCGAGTGCCAGTCCGTACCGGAGTTCACCGCCCTCCACGCCCGCGCGCACTGGGAGCGCCTCCCTTCGGAGCTCGTCGCCGGGCAGACCGCCCTGATCTACGGGACCGGCCGCATCGGCGCGGCCGTCGGGCGGCTGCTGGGCGCCTGCGGGGTACGCACCGTAGGCGTCGCCCGCACGACGCGGTCCGGTCCCGCGCCCGGCACCGCCCGGATGGTGCCCGGCTTCGACCGCGTGATCGGGGCCGCCGACGACGACGCGGTGCTGGGCGAGGCCCGTTGGGTGATCTCCACGCTGCCGTTGACCGGGGCCACGGAGGGCTTCTTCGGGGCCGCCCGGTTCGCGGCGGTGCGCGGGGCGACGTTCGTCAACGTGGGGCGGGGCGCGACCGTCGACATGGGGGCGCTGGAGACCGCGCTGCGGGACGGCCGGGTACGGCGGGCCGTGCTGGACGTGCTGCCGGAGGAACCGGCCGTGCCCGGCGACCCGGTGTGGAAGCTGCCCCGTACGGTCATCACCTCGCACTCCTCGGGGATCACCACCGACGAGGACGTCTCCGTCGACTTCACCACCTGCTGGGAGGCCGTGACGGCGGGCCGCAGGCCCGAGCTGACGGTGGACGCGGGGCGCGGGTACTGAAGCCGGCGCACAGCCGGCGAACGCTCAGTACCGCGGTACTCGTCGGGCGTTGCCGGGCGTCCCTCGTCACGCGCTGCTGGGTGTTTCCCGGAGAAGCGGCTACGGGGCGGTCGAGCCCGTCCGGTCGCGCACCGCCTCGATGCCGGCGACCAGCAGGTCCAGCGCGAACACGAAGTCCCGTTCGCGCATCTCCTCGACCGTGTCCCCGCCCCGGGCCGCCATCAGGCCGTCGGAGTAGTCGACGATCTTCCGCAGGTGCGGCTGCGCCCTGATCGTGCCCATCGCCTGCTGGTGGTACTCGTCCTGGGTGATCCCGGCCGCGTCGCACCGCGCCTTGAAGTGGCCCTCGACGGTGCCGAATCCGTACACGAACTGGAAGACCGCCGAGAGCGCGCCCGTCTGCCGTTCCAGGGGCAGCCCGGTGGCCCGGACGATGTCCTGGACGGCGTACGAGAACAGCATGGAGTTCGGGCCGATGTTGAGGAAGGTCCCGGCCAGCGGGGAGATCCAGATGTGGCGGACGAGGAGCTCGCGGTAGCTGCGGGCCAGCTCCCGCAGCCGGTCGGGCCAGTCAGCGTCCTCGCGGGGCGGGGCGATCTCGGCGTAGACCGAGTCGAGCGCCAGTTCCAGCAGGTCGTCCTTGGTGTCGACGTACCAGTAGAGGGACATCGCGGTGACGTCCAGCTCGGCGGCGAGCCGGCGCATCGAGAACTTGGCGAGGCCGTCGGCGTCCAGCAGGCGCACCGACGCCTCGGTGATCCGGTTGCGGTCCAGGCCCGCCGGGGACTCGGACCTGCGGGAGCGCGAAGGGGCCCGGCGGTCCAGCCATACGCTGGTCCGCGCGGCGTTGCTCTCCCGGTCGGGCCCGTCCCCGGACGCGGACCCGGTCCCGGTCCCGTCCACGGCCCCGGTCCCGTCCACGGACCCGGTCCCGGCCCCGGACTCCGGATCGGGCTCGGGCACGGACTCCCGGTCGGACTCGCGGTCGGACTCGGACACCATGGCGCACTCTCCTCGTCTTGCGCGGACCGCTCCGCCGAGCGGTCCTGCCGGAAGGGCGGGACCGAGCCGTCCTGCCGGAAGGACGGCGTACCGGACGCTGACGGTCCGGTACGCGCGTCCGGTCCGATGCTATGCCGCCGGTCCCGTCGAGTCTGCCCGGTCCCCGGCCTTCGCGGCCTCGGCCCGCGCGGCCCCGGCCACCGGCGTCTTCGTTGCGTCGGCGTGCGGCGCCGCCGTGGCGTCGGCCGTCGGCGTCTTCGTCGCGTCGTCCTGCGGCGCCCCCGCGGCCCCGGCCACCGCCGTCTCCGCCCGCTCGGCCCGGCGCAGCAGCAGCGCGGCGAGCAGTCCGCCCGCCAGCACCGCGACCGCGCCGACCAGTTGGCTGACCTCCAGGCCCGAGGCGAAGGCGTCCTTGATCTGCTCGCGGGCGGCGGGCCCGTCGGCGGCGGCCAGGGCCGCGGGCAGCGAGGCGGCGCCGACGGCGGCCGGCACGAGAGCGGCGAAGCGGGCGTTCAGCACCGCGCCGAGCACCGCGACCCCCAGTCCGTTGCCGAACTCCGCGAGCATGCCGTTGACCCCCGCGCCCACCCCGGCCTTCTCCGGCGGGATCGCGCTCATGATGGCGTTGGCCATCGCGGGCATGGCGAGGGCGACGCCCGCACCCATCACGACCAGGCCGAACAGCATGCCGCCGTACCCGCCGTCGCCCCCGCCGAGCACCGCGATCGCGGCGAGGCCTGCCGCCAGGCAGCTCATCCCCGCCGCGATGACGACGGGCGTGCCGAACTTCTGGACCATGCGCGCGCCGAGGCCCGTGAGGTTGAGGGCGACCACGGTGAGCGCCATCGGCGCCGTCCGCAGACCCGCCTCCAACGGTCCGTACCCGAGGACGAACTGAAGGTGCTGGGTGAGCAGGAAGAGCGAGCCGGTCATCCCGAAGGCGACCAGGATGGCCCCCGCCACCGCACCGACGAACTTCTGGTTCCGGAAGAAGTGCATGTCGAGCATCGGGTGGGGAACGCGCAGCTCCCACAGCACGAACCCGGCCAGCACGGCGACGCCGACGAACACCGTCAGCAGCACTCGGCCGGACGCCCAGCCGTGCTCCGGCCCGGAGATGATCGCGAAGACGACCGCGGTCATACCGATCGTGGAGAGCAGCGCGCCCAGCAGATCCGGCCGCTCCCCCTGGCCGCTCTTCGACTCCGGGACGAGCCGGACGACGGCGGCCAGGGCGATCAGGGCGACCGGGATGTTGATGAGGAAGATCGCGCCCCACCAGAAGTGGTCGAGGACGAACCCGCCGAACAGCGGCCCCGCCGCGAAGCCGAGGGAGGAGACGGTCGACCAGATGCCGATCGCCTTGACGCGCTCGGTGTCGTCGAAGATCTGGACCACGACGGCGAGCGTGGTGGTGAGCAGCAGCGCGCCGCCGACCCCCATCCCGGCACGGGCCGCGATGAGCTGGGCCGATGACTGGGAGAGCCCGGCCACGAGCGAGCCGACGCCGAACAGCGCGAGGCCCACCAACAGCATCTTCTTGCGCCCGTAACGGTCGGCGGAGCTGCCCGCGGTGAGCAGCAGCCCTGCCTGGACGAGTGAGTAGGCGTTGATCATCCACTGCACGTCGGCGGTGGAGGCGTCCAGCTCCGCGGTGAGGGAGGGGATCGCCACGTTGAGGACGGTGTTGTCGAGCAGCACCGTGAGCTGGGCCAGGCAGATGACGCCGAGGATCAGCCAGCGTTGCGGATACTGCCCCTGGGGGGCGAGGTCTGGTCGCTGTGCGGCGGGCGCCGTCATGCGGGCTCCTTGGGCTCCGGGGTCCGGTGCGGTGGCAACGCGCTCCGGAGTGGCCGTACGGCACGCGAAGCTCGGCACTGTACGGCGTATGGCAGGTCGTTGACATACACCGTAAGGCAGTCCCTGTACAACGTACAAGTCGAATTTCGTGCCACCGGACCGGCCGCGCCGGTGGGACCCGCGTGGCGGCCGGGCGGTACGGTTCTCGACGCTGACCTGACAAAGTGCGCGATTTTCGGCCGGTTGGAGAGCCATGTCGCTGCGTCGCCGTACCTCTCGTATCCCTCAACTCCTGTTCGCCGCATCCCTCCTGGGTGCGCTCATCGCGCCGCCCGCCGCCGCCGTCGCCACGACCCGCCCCCCTTCCGGCGGGGACGTGCCGCTGCGGGTCGCCACGTACAACATCCACGCCGGGGCGGGCGTGGACGGTGTCTTCGACCTGGACCGCCAGACGGCCGAACTCCTCTCACTCCGCGCGGATGTGATCGGCCTTCAGGAGGTCGACCGGCACTGGGGCGACCGCAGCGAGTGGCGGGATCTCGCGGGCGAGCTGGCGCGGCGGCTGCGCATGCACGTCTCGTTCGCCCCGATCTACAGCCTGGACCCGGCCCGGCCGGGCGACCCCCGGGCGGAGTACGGGGTGGCGGTGCTGTCGCGGCACCGGATCGTGAGCGCCGAGAACCACGAGATCACCCGCCTCTCCACCCAGGACCCGAACCCCACCCCCGCTCCCGCCCCGGGGTTCGGCGAGGTCGTCGTACGGGTGCGGGGGCTGCCCGTGCACGTGTACGTGACCCACCTCGACTACCGCCCGGACCCCGCCGTCCGCGTCGCCCAGGTCGCCGACACCCGGCGGATCATGGCCGAGGACCGGGGCCCGCGGATCCTGCTCGGCGACTTCAACGCGGAGCCCGCCGCCCCCGAACTGGCCCCGCTGTGGCGGGAGCTGGCGGACGCCGACCCGGGTGCGCCCACCTTCCCGGCGCGGGACCCGGTCAAGCGGATCGACTTCGTGGCGGTGTCGAAGGGCGGGCCGGGCACCGGGATCACGGTGCGCAGGGCATGGGTGCCGGAGACCGTCGCCTCCGACCACCGGCCGGTGGTGGCGGACCTGGTGGTACGGGGAGGAAGGGGCCGATGAGTCCCGGGCGGGCCGGAAGTCATCATTTTCGGTCCGCATGCCTCCTTTTACGGCCGGCGCGCGTCCTCCTGTCCGAGGGCCGCGCCCGGTCCACCACCCGCGGTCGCGCACCGCGGGGCACCCCCCGGGGCGCAGGCTCCGACAGCACACGCGGTACCGGACGAAGGACGACCCATGACCACCACCTCCCTGCACGAACTGCTCGACGCCCACATCGCCGAGGGGTCGCTGCCGGGCGCGGTGGCCCTGGTCGCCCGGGGCGGAAGGACCGAGGTGGCGGCAGCCGGTACGGCGAGCCTCGGCGGGTCCACCCCGATGCGGCGGGACTCGCTCTTCCGTATCGCCTCGATCACCAAGCCGATCGTGGCGGCGGCTGCCATGACCCTCGTCGAGGACGGCCTGATCGCCCCCGCCGACCCGGTCGCGGCATGGCTTCCCGAACTGGCCGCGCCCCTGGTCGTACGGACCCCGCGGAGCCCGGTCGACGACGTGGTGTCGGCGGTCCGCCCGATCACCCTGCTGGACCTGCTGACCTTCCGGGCCGGCTACGGCTTCCCTTCCGACTTCTCGCTCCCGGCCGTCGCCCCGTTGTTCGCCGAGCTGAAGCAGGGCCCGCCGCAGCCGCAGGCCGTCCTCGCGCCGGACGCCTGGATGGCCGCGCTGTCCCGGGTCCCGTTGCTGCACCAGCCGGGCGACGGCTGGCTCTACAACACGTGCTCCGACATCCTCGGCGTCCTCATCGCCCGGGTCGCCGACCGCCCGCTGCCCGGGTATCTGGCGGAGCGGCTGTTCGAGCCCCTCGGAATGACGGACACCGGGTTCGCCGTGGAGCCCGCCGCGCTGGACCGGTTCACCAGCTACTACCGGGCCGGGGCGGACAGCGGAGGCGATCCGGTGCTGGTCGACGCCCCGGACGGGCAGTGGAGCAGCCCGCCCGCCTTCCCGTCCGGCGCGGGCGGCCTGGTCTCGACCGTCGACGACTGGGCCGCCTTCGGCCGGATGCTGCTCGCCGGGGGGCTGAACGACGGCGGCCACCGGGTGCTGGCCGCCGAGTCGGTCCGCCAGATGATCACCGATCACCTCACCCCGGAGCAGCGCGCCGCGAGCGGGCTGTTCACGGAGGGGCAGGGCTGGGGCTTCGGCGGTGCGGTGGACGTCGAGGTCGCGGCCCCCTGGAACGTGCTGGGCCGCTACGGCTGGGTCGGCGGCACCGGCACCACGGCCCACGTCATCCCGGCCACGGGCACGGTCGCCGTCCTGCTCACCCAGCTGGAGATGGCCGGGCCCGCCGCTCCGCGGGTGATGCGGGACTTCTGGACGTACGCGGCCGGGTTCTGAGCCCGACCGCGTACGCCCGGTCCTCAGCCGGCGGGCCGCGTCAGGTCGTAGAACGTGGCGCTGCCGACGGTGACCTCGGTGAAGTTCTCCGTCACCCAGGAGGAGATCCGCGACGAGGTAACGGAGTTGCCGCCCATGCCGCCGCCTCCTTCCGTCCCGCCGCCCGGGCCGCCTCCCGTGCCTCCGCCCGTGCCACCGCCCGAGACGAAGTAGTGGATCTTCCCCTCCGCGACGTACCGCTGGAACTGGGCCAACGTCGGTGCCGGGTCGCTCCCGTTGAAGCCGCCGATCGCCATCACCGGTTCGCCGGTCGCGAGTTGGTAGCTGGCCGCGTTCTGCGCGCCGACGGCGGCGGCGACCCAGGTGTAGCCGTCCGCGTCCTCCTCCAGCAGCGCCTTCGCCTCGGCGTCGACGGACGCGCCGTTGAGCAGCCCGCCCATGCCGCCGCCTCCGCCGCCACCCCTCAAGCCTTCGCCGAAACCGGGGTTCGTGCCCCTGCCCGTCCCCGTACCGCCGGGCGCGGTTCCTCCCGGTGCCGTTCCTCCCGGTGCGGCGCCTCCGGGCAACGTGGGCATGCCGCCCTGGCCCTGGCCCTGCGCCTGGCCGGGAGGCTGCTGCAT
>NZ_JAAXYC010000259.1 GCF_018619185.1 Streptomyces sp. McG3
CCACCGGCGCCCGCGCCGCCACCGGAACCCGCACCGCCACCGGCCCCCGCGCCTCCACCGAAACCCTCGCCATCACCGAAGCCCCCGGAGCGGACCGAGCCACCGCGCCCCCGGCCCGTCGCACTGCCGACGTACCGCAAACCGGCCCGCAAACAGCCGCGGAGCGGACCGTCGCTGGTGTCCCTGACGCTGCTCATCACCGCCCCCGCGGTGTTCGCCGTTGCTGTGCTGCGGCCGCGATCGTCCCGCTGACCAGGAGATATGCATGTCCGAATGGCTCGTACTGAGCATTGCCATGGCGTCCGCCTGCGCGGTCGTCCTCACCATCGCCGTCCTGAACAACCGGCGGATCGGGGATGACGACGACCCGTCCGAGACGCCCGACGTCATCGAGTACATGACGATGATGATCGGCGTGGTCTACGCGATCGTCCTGGGGCTCGCCATCGCCGGGGTCTGGGAGGGACGCAGCGCGGCCCAGGAGTCCGTCCGCATCGAGGCGCAGGCGCTGCACGAGGTGCAGGCGCGCGCCTCCGTCTACCCGGTGGAGGTCCGCGACCGCATCCGGGCGGACGTCGACGCCTACGTCAACCATGTGGTGCACGACGAGTGGAAGGTGATGTCCGACCGGAACACGCTCACCGAGCGCGGCACCCGGTTGCTGGACAAGGTACGCGCGGACGTCACCGACTACGTGCCCAGGACCGATCACGAGGGGCAGGCCTATCAGCCGCTGGTCGACCAGGTGGCGGCGGCGGACGACGCCCGCAGCACACGCGGGCAGAACGCCGGGGCGACGATGCCGGGGGTGGTCTGGTTCGGGCTGATCATCGGGGCGCTGGTGACCGTGGGGCTGATCTTCACCCTCCAGATCCGCAGAACCTTCCGCGAACTGCTCCTGGCCGGCCTGTTCAGCGCGTTGATCGCCTTCCTGCTCTTTCTGATCTGGGACTTCGACGCGCCCTTCGGCCGGGGCATCTCGGCCACCGCGGACCCGTTCCTCGACATGTTCCCGGGGGCCGCCCGCTGAGTCCGCACCCCCCGGCCGGTGAGCCGGCCGGGGGACACCGCTGACCCATTCGCCGGACCCCGATCGCGGGCCGGGGTGACCCCTCCTAGCGTGTCGGGCATCGAGGTGCATTTTTCCTGCTATGTGGAAATTGGTTCCGCAGCTGCCCCTCGGGGAACCCGGAGGATCCACCATGCGCGCGATACGTGTCGCACCGCTCGCCCTGCTCGGCGCCAGTGCCCTGACGCTGCTGGCCCCGTCCGCCGCCCACGCCGCGCCGGACGGGGCGACCAGCACGTTCAACCCGACGATCAGCCCGTCGGTCATCGCACCCGGCGGCCGGGTCACCCTCGGCGCCGGCGGCTGCACGGGCGAGACGACCGTCTCCTCGGGCATCTTCGACACCACCACCATCCCGAGCGGCTCCACGACGGCCACCGCCACCATCGACACGGACGCCCGCCGGGGGGCCGTGTACGCGGTGACGTTCGCGTGCGGTTCCACCGGCACCTCCCGCAACGTCAACCTGACGATCACCGGCGGCGCCACGAGCACCCCCACTCCGACGCCCACCACCGTTCCGACCGCCAGCTCGACGGCGCTCGTGCCGGGCGGCGTGCGCGGCGGCCTCGGCGGAAGCTCCGGCTCCACCGACACGGTGGAGGTCGCCGCCGGAGCGGCCCTGGTGGCCGTGGCGGCCTCGGGCGCCGTCTACTTCGCGCGCCGCCGCACCGCCGACCGCCGCCACTGACCGCGAGCATGCGGCGCACGGCAGTCGCCCCGGGTCCTGATCCAGGACTCGGGGCGACGGGCGTATCGGGCCGGGCGGGAGGTTCGACGCCCTAGAACGCCGCATGGCTCGTCCGTCGGCGCCGGACGAGGAAGACCGCGCCACCGACGGCCGCCGCGGCCACCAGACCGCCGCCGACCTGCATCTCCACGGAGCTCGGACCCATCGAGCCGCCGAGCCCGCCCTGCGCGCCGTTCCCGGCGAGCACGGTGAACTTCTGCGTCGCGATCCGGTCGTTGTCACTGCACTTCACGGAGAGGTGGTACTGCCCCGGAGTGGTGTTGTTCCGGACCCGGGCGTGGGCGAAGTTGGTGCCGTCACCCGGAGAGAGGGTGGTCGTCGGGAACGCGTTCGACCAGACCTTGCCGCCGTGACCGCAGCCCTGCGCGGTGATCTTGAGCGTGCCGCCCTGGTGGACGGACTGAGGGTTGACGGCGACGTTGACCGGGCCGTTGGTGGCGGCGGCCATGGGGGCCGCCAGCCCGACGGCCGCGAAGGCGGTCGCGGTGACCGCGAGAGCGCGTGAGACACGCATCGTGTGAACCTCCAGCGGGAAACGCCCCCGGGGGCTTGTCCCCCGGGCTGGATCGACGAGAACGCCTCCCATGACGAACACTCACCAGCGGAGGGTCCTCTCGCACTTCGGCGTTGCTCCACCCCGGTGACGCGACACGCCGTACGAAAACCCCCGGAACTGACGGAGTCGCAGGTCACAGACCGTCAGAACTTTTATCTGCTCATTACTCCGATGGGCAGGCACCCGGCAGGGTGCCGGTCCCGCCGCCACCCGTTCGCCCCTCCCTGATCGCCGCCCGGACCCGTCGCCCTTAGCGTTCACAGCGTCGCGACGAAGGGAGAACCATGGGCCGGGACTACGCTGGCGCCGAGCGGACCAGACGTGTGCCATGGGGTGCGATCGCCCTGGTGCTGCTCAGCGGCCTCGCCCTCATGCGCAACGGCACGGAGTTCGGGGAGGCGGGCCCCCCGCAGCCCGCGGCGGCCGCCTCGCTGGACCTGGGCAAGGACACCGCGGGGCCGCCGGTGGAGGGCGAGCCGGTGCAGCCGCTGCCGTACGCCCCGGCCTCCCGGGTGAAGCTCCCGTCCATTGACGTCGACGCCCCGGTCATCGACGTCAATCTGGACGCCAACGGGTGGATCGACGCCCCGCCCGCCGAGGACCCCAACCTCGCCGGCTGGTACCAGAACGGCATCGCCCCCGGCCAGCGCGGCACCGCCGTGGTCGTCGGTCACGTCGACAACATGTCCGGGCCCGCGGTCTTCTACGGCCTCGGCTCGCTCCAGAAGGGGCACCGGGTCGAGGTCGCCCGCTACGACGGCAGGGTCGGGATCTTCGAGGTGTACGGGGTGGAGGTCTTCTCCAAGAACGACTTCCCCGGCCCCCGGGTCTACGGCGACACGGGCCACGCGGAGCTGCGCGTCATCACCTGCGGCGGGGGCTACTCCAAGGCGGGCGGCTACGACGGCAACGTGGTGGTCTTCGCCCGGCTCGTCGACACTCGCTGACGGCGGCGCTCCCCACACACGACGGTGCCCCGGCGGCCTCGGATTCCCGAGGCCGCCGGGGCACCGTCGTACGCGGACGCGCTCCTCGGCTCAGAGGCGGCGCGGCACTGTGATGCGGTAGCCGGAGTCCAGCAGCCGGGGAAGATAGCGGCGCAGGGCCGCCACGCTCTGCGAGCGGTCGCCGCCCGCGTCGTGCGAGAGGACGACGACGCCGGGCGCCGCTCCGTCCAGCACCCGGCGGACGATCGTGCCGGTGCCCGGCGTCTTCCAGTCGAGCGTGTCCACGGTCCAGGCCATGGGCTCCATGCCCAACTCGGCCCCGATCTCGAAGGAGTTGCGGTTCCAGGCGCCGTAGGGAGCGCGGTACCAGAGCGGCGGGGCCCCGAGCGCCCGGTCCACCGCCTCGCTGGTGCGCCCGAGTTCGTCGCGGATCGCGGGGCGGGAGAGCTTCGGGATCAGGGGGTGCGACCAGGAGTGGTTGCCCACCACATGCCCGTCGTCGGCCATCTCCCGCAGCAGGTCCGGGTTGCCGACGGCCATCTCTCCGCAGACGAAGAACATCGCGCGGACCCGGTGCTCGCGGAGGGTGGCCAGGATGTCCGGGGTGTAGAGCGGGTCGGGTCCGTCGTCGAAGCTCAGGACCATCGAGTGACCGATCTCGGGGAGACGCTCGAAGGGGCGGACGCGCACGGGCGGCCTGGCGGGTCTGAACCGGGGCGGCTGGGCGCCGAGGCGGGATCGGCGGCGATCAGGTGCACGGCGGCGGCGGTTCCGAGGCCGAGGGCGACCCTCAGCAGGGTGCGGCGTTCGGGTCCGGTGTGATCACTTCTCATGGCCAACTGCTCGCACGGCCGGACGTCCGCTCCGGCCGCCGACACCGAGCATGACCCATTTTGTACACGATCGACGCAGTATGTTCATCTCCTTTCGGGCCGGTCGGCGGCCCGGAGACCCCCCTCCGGGACGAGCCGATAGCCTCGGAGCCGTGACAGAGCAGCAGCCTCATCGGTTCGAACGCGGTACGGACGGCCCCAAGGTGATCGTCGCGGGGCTCGACGGCTCCGATTCGTCGATGCGCGCGGCGGCCTACGCCGCCGGACTGGCCCGCCGGCAGAACGCCACGCTGGCCCTGGTGTACGTCCAGCCCGTGATGACGGCGGGCGCGGCACTGGGCGTGCCGGTGAGCGACGCCACGGGCGAGGTCGCGGAGGACCTGGTCTCCGAGATCCGCGCGGCGACCGAGCGCTTCAGTGACGCGTGGGACATGCGCTGGGAGTTCCACACCTTCCGGGGCGACCCGTACAACGGGCTGGTGACGGCGGCCGACGAGCTGAAGGCGGACGCGGTGGTGGTCGGGGCGTCGGAGTCGGCCGGGCACCGCTTCGTCGGTTCGGTGGCCGTGCGCCTGGTGAAGGCGGGGCGCTGGCCGGTCACCGTGGTGCCGTGAGGAGCAGTCACCTGCCCATCAGGAGCCCGTCCCCCTCCGCTCCGCGCCCGAGGACGACGGTGCGGATGCGGTCGCGGACCTCGCGGAGGTGCTCGGCCCCGTCGTCGAGGGAGGCGTTGAGGTTGACGGCACGCCCGGTGTCGGTGTCGTACCACTGCGGGACGAACTCCGCCTTCTTCACCGTCCAGCGCTCGCCGGGCTTCGCGGGCGGCGCGAAGGTGAAGCGGCCCATCGAGCTCTGGTTGCCGCGCGGGTCCTGTGCGCCCTCGTAGTTGATCATCGCTCCGGCGATCTGGTCGCCCATCCCGTAGACGACCCAGGTGCCGTTGACCTTCTCGTACGCCTGCGGCACATGGGCATGGGTGCCGATGATCAGGTCGATGTCGGGGCGGCCCCCGTCCGCGGACGCGGTGAGCCGCCGGGCCAGCTCCAGCTGGGTCGCGTCGGGCTCGTCCTGCCATTCGGTGCCCCAGTGGGCGGAGAGGACGACGACGTCGGCGCCCGCCCGCCGGGCCGCCCTGGCCTCCTCGATGATCCTGCGCTCGTCGGTGACGTTGACCGTCCAGGGCCGGTCGGCGGGGACCGGGATGTCGTTGGTGCCGTAGGTGTACGCGAGGTGGGCGACCTCGGCCGCACCCTTCCCCGGCCCGGCGGGCAGGATCGTGGGCCGGGCGGCCTCGGCGGCGGTGCGTGCGGAGCCGGCGTGCCGGATGCCCGCCCCGTCCAGCGCGCCGAGCGTGCGCGAGACCCCTTCGGCCCCGTCGTCGAGGGTGTGGTTGGAGGCGGTGGAGCAGGAGTCGAACCCGGTGGTGCGCAGGGCGGTGGCGACCTCGGGCGGCGACTTGAAGCTCGGGTAGCCGGTGTAGGGGCCGCCCTCCTCTCCGTACACCGTCTCCATGTGGCAGAACGCCAGGTCCGCGGCGGAGACGACCGGGGCGACGCCCGCCAGCATCGGGGCGAAGTCGTAGCCGGCGCCGCCCGCGTCGAGGGCGGCCCGGTCGATCACGGAGGAGTGAGGCAGGATGTCGCCCGCGGCGAGGAGCGTGAACGGCCGGGGCCCGTCGGCGTCCTGGCCGCCGGCGCCCCGGGCGGCGCCGGGGGGCCCGCTCGGCGCGGGGGCCGTGGACAGCTGCCCGGTGCAGCCGGTGGCCGCGGCGAGCAGGAGGGCGATGGCGGCCGCGGTGCCCGGTCGGATGCGCTGCGTCATCTGCTCGACTCCATGTTCGGATGATTACGACCATCCGACTACACATATTTTCATACCGGATAAGCAAGGAGCATTGCCGCATACCTAGCTGAACTGGTCGTACCGGCCGACCCCGACGGCCCCTCGACCGTTCACCGCACCATTCGCCGCACTGAGCGACCGCTCGTCGCACGCCTCGGCGCACCGCCTGTTCCCGCGCCGCCGAATGCGTTCGTATACGCCAAGTCGGCAACGAGGCCGCCAGGGGCCGCGGCGGGAGAGGGCGTTCATGAGGACCACCACGACGACCGATGAGCGGACCCTCGCCGAGTTGCAGCGGGAGCACGGCCCCGCGCTGTTCCACTTCCTCCTCGGCCTGACCTTCGGGGACCGGCAGCGGGCCGAGGACCTGGTGCAGGAGACCCTGGTACGCGCCTGGCAGCACCCCGAGGCCTTCGACGCGCCCTACGACTCGATGCGGCCGTGGCTGTTCACGGTGGGTCGCCGCCTCGCCATCGACGCGCGGCGCTCCCGGCAGGCCCGTCCCGTCGAGGTCAGCGACACCGTGCTGGAGAGCACCCCGGACGCCCTGGACACCGCGGACTGTGCCGTCCGCGCCCTGGACGTCCGGGAGGCGGTCCGCACCCTCAGCCCCGAGCACCGCGCCGTGCTGGTGCAGATCTACTTCCGCGGGCTGAGCGTCGGCGAGACGGCCGAGGCGCTCGGCATCCCCGCGGGGACCGTCAAGTCCCGCTCGTACTACGCCCTGCGGGTCCTCGCACGGACGCTGCCCGGCTACTCCTGGAGGTCCTCAGCCCGGAGCAGCGCCAGCAGGGCGGAGGCCTCGGCCATCTCCACATAGACCCGGGCGCAGCCGTCGCAGCCCCGGAGGTGGCGGGCGACCCTACAGGTCTCCTCGGCGTCCAGGGCGTCCAGGACGTACGCGCCCAGCAGCAGGCGCACATGCGGGTCGTCGCCGGGGTCGACACTCATTCACTGCCTCGCATCTCCTGGGCGATCCTCCCCTTCTGCCCACGCGGGGCGCCCGCCCCCGGTTCAATGCTGCGTGAAGCCCGGCACCGAGCAAGGAAAGAGGCGAGACGGGATGCGTCCCGAGCATACGGATGGGACCGGTGGGAACGGGCTCCAGGTGCCGATGACCTGGCTGTCCACCGAGTATCTCGCCGACGACCTGTTACGGACCGGCGATCTGATGGAACCGACGACCCTGGAGTTCCGGGCGGGGCGCGACGCCCTCGCGCTGACGATGTTCCTGTGCGGAGTTCCCCGGGACGCGCCCGCTCCCCAAGCCCTGCCCGGACCGCGGGTCGACGAGCTGCGGCTCCTCACGGCGTACGAGTGCACCTGGCGCGCCTGGATCTGCGAGCGGCTGGCGGAGGCGGTACGGAACGCCGAGCCCGGCGACCCCGATCTGGCGTTGGCGCGGGCGGCGTGGCGGTGGCTGGAGGAGACCGAGCTGCTCGCGGCGGACCTCGACGCGATCGGCCCCGCTCCGTGGGACGCCGCGGCCGACCCGACGGGCGACCGGGAGGTCCGCGTCTGGACGCCCGCCTGGCAGCTGGGGCTGCCGCTGGGACATCTGGCCGTCCACCTGTGCTGATCCCCTCGGTCAGGAACCGTGCACCCCGGCACGGTACTTGGGCAGCCGCAGCGTGATCTTCATGCCGGCCCCGACCCCGGTCTCGATGACCAGACCGTAGTCGTCGCCGTAGACCTGACGCAGTCGCTCGTCCACGTTGAGCAGGCCGATGCCGGTCGAGGCGCCGCCCTCGCCGCGCAGGATCTGCCGCAGCCGTTCGGGGTCCATGCCGGTTCCGTCGTCCTCGATGACCACCTCGGCCTCCGAGCCGGCGTCCAGGGCGCTGATGGTGATGCGGCTGCGGGTGACCGCCCCTTCGAGGCCGTGCTTGACGGCGTTCTCCACCAGCGGCTGGAGGCACAGGAACGGCAGCGCGACGGGCAGCACCTCGGGGGCGACCTGGAGGGTCACGGCGAGGCGTTCGCCGAAGCGGGCGCGGACGAGGGCCAGATACTGGTCGATGGAGTGCAGTTCGTCCGCCAGCGTGGTGAACTCCCCGTGCCTGCGGAACGAGTAGCGGGTGAAGTCGGCGAACTCCAGCAGCAGTTCACGGGCCTGTTCGGGGTCGGTACGGACGAACGAGGCGATGGCGGCGAGCGAGTTGAAGATGAAGTGCGGGGAGATCTGCGCCCGCAGGGCCTTGATCTCGGCCTCGATGAGCTGGGTGCGGGAGCGGTCCAGCTCGGCCAGCTCCAGCTGGACGCAGACCCAGCGGGCCACCTCCCCCGCCGCCCGGGCCAGCACCGCCGACTCGCGCGGGGCGTAGGCGACCAGCGCGCCCAGGACCCGGTTCTCGACGGTGAGCGGAACGGCGACGGCCCAGCGCAGCGGGCAGTCGAGGTCGGCGCAGCCGCTGTCGAAGGCGGTGCGGCGGCCGTTGTCCAGGAGCAGCTTCAGGTGCTCCATGACGTCCTTGCCGTGGTGGTGCCCGGCACCGTCCCAGACCAGCACCCGGTCCCGGTCGGTGAGGCAGAGGGCGTCGGTGCCGAGGAGCGAGCGCAGTCGGCGGGCGGCGCGCCGGGCGCTCTCCTCGGTGAGGCCGGCCCGCAGCGGCGGGGCGGCCAGCGACGCGGTGTGCAGGGTCTCGAACGTGGCGTGCTCGACGGGCGTGCCGACGTCGCTGGGGCGCAGCGGCCGGGCGGTGCGGCGGCCCACCAGATACCCGGTGCCGAGCAGCAGCGCGGCCAGGACCACCGATATGGCGAGGGCTGCCCCGGTCATCGTTCCCGCCCCGCGGCGGACCGCGCCGAGGAGAGTGCCTCGGGGAGGTGGAAACGGGTCATGGCGGCGTTGGTGCCCGGGGGTGTCCGCCCCGGTGTGGCGAGCGAGACGAGGATCATCGCGAGGAACCCCACGGGGACGGACCAGACGGCGGGCCAGGCGAGCAGGGCGTGCGGCCAGCCCGGCGGACGTACGGCTCCGCTGACGGTGATGGCCACCGCGACGAGAGCGGAGCCGCCGCCCAGCAGGAGCCCCGCGACGGCGCCGGGCGGAGTGAGCCGCCGCCACCAGATGCCGAGGATGAGCAGCGGGCAGAAGGAGGAGGCGGAGACGGCGAAGGCCATGCCCACCGCGTCGGCCACCGGCACCCGGCTCACCAGCAGGGAACCGGCGAGCGGTACGGCGATGGCGAGGACGGTGGCGAGCCGGAAGTGGCGTACCCCGCGCGAGGGCAGGACGTCCTGGGTGATGACTCCGGCGACGGCCATGGTGAGCCCGGAGGCGGTGGACAGGAACGCGGCGAACGCCCCGCCGGCGATCAGTGCCCCGAGGAGGTCGCCGCCGAGTCCGCCGATGACGCGGGCGGGCAGCAGGAGCACGGCGGCGTCCGCGTCTCCGCCGTACCGCAGTTCGGGCGTGTAGAGCCGGCCAAGGGCTCCGTAGATCGGCGGCAGCAGGTAGAAGAGGCCGACCAGGGCGAGGACCGCGACGGTGGTGCGGCGGGCGTCGCGGCCGTTGGGGCTGGTGTAGAAGCGGACGACGACGTGCGGCAGGCCCATGGTGCCGAGGAAGGTCGCCACGATCAGCCCGTAGGTGGCGTACAGCGGGTGGTCGGCGCGGAAGACGGCGAGCTGGTCGTCGAAGCTGACCCGGGGCCGGCCGTCGCCCTGCCAGGCGAGCACCAGGAAGAGGGCGGGCACCAGGAGCGCGGTGAGCTTCAGCCAGTACTGGAAGACCTGGACGAAGGTGATGGAGCGCATGCCGCCCGCGGCGACGGCGGCGGTCACGACGGTGGCGACGAGGACGTCTCCCAGCCAGCCCGGAGCGCCCGTGAGGATCTTGAGGGTGAGCCCGGCGCCCTGGAGCTGGGGCACGAGGTAGAGCCAGCCCGCGCCGACGACGAGCGCGCTGACCAGTCGGCGGACCTGCCGTGATTCGAGCCGTCCCTCGGCGAAGTCCGGCAGGGTGTACGCCCCCGAGCGGCGCAGCGGGGCGGCGACGAAGACCAGGAGCACCAGGTATCCGGCGGTGTAGCCGACCGGGTACCAGAGCATGTCGGGGCCATGGACGAGGACGAGCCCGGCGACGCCGAGGAAGGAGGCGGCGGAGAGGTACTCGCCGCTGATCGCGGCGGCGTTGAGGCGGGGCCGTACGGTGCGCGAGGCGACGTAGAAGTCGGAGGTCGTACGGGAGATGCGCAGGCCGAAGCCGCCCACGAGGACGGTGGCGAGGACGACGAGGGCGACCGCCACCCAGGACGCCATGTGGTCGGGGGTGCTCACGGGGCGGGGCGGCCCTCCACCAGCCGGGCGAAGTCGCGTTCGTTGCGCTCGGCCCTGCGGACGTACCACCAGGCGGCCAGGGTGAGCGGCGGGTAGGTGGCGAAGCCGAGCACCGCCCAGACGAGGGCGGAGCTGTCCAGTGCGGCGAAGAGGAGGGGCAGGGTGCCCGCGACGAGGGCGAGGACGCCGAAGACGGTGAGCCCGGCGCGCAGTTGGCCGCGCATCAGCGAACGCACGTAGGCGCCGCCGAGTGCGGTCTGCTCGTCGATCTCCGACTGGGTGCGGTAGCGGGGCAGCGGGCGCACCCGCCGCGGCTCCCCCGTGACCACTTCGCGCCGGGGCGATGGCTCTGCGGACATGGGCTCGGAGTGTAGGCGTCGGCGGGCCGTGCTGGGAAGGGTTCGGCGAAGGACTCCCCAGGTCAGCGGCGGCCTAGCGGCTTCGGTCAGCGGCCGCCCTGGCGCATCAGGAGGTCGCGCAGGGCACGGGTGTGGCGGCGGCTGACGGCCAGCTCGGCCTCCCCGATGCGCACGCTCATGCTGCCCGCGTCCAGGCGCAGCTCGTCGATCCGGCCGAGCGCCACGAGGTGGCGGCGGTGGATCCGGACGAAGCCCCGGGAGCGCCACCGCTCCTCCAGGGTGGTGAGCGGGATGCGGACGAGGTGGCTGCCGGTGGCGGTGTGCAGGCGGGCGTAGTCGCCCTGCGCCTCGGCGTACGCGATCTCGTCGATGGGGATGAATCGGATGACGCCGCCCAGCTCGACCGGGATCTGGTCGCCCGCGCTGTCGTGGACGGGCGCGGAGCGGTCCCCCACCTGCTCGGCGACCCGGCGGACGGCCTCGGCGAGGCGTTCGCGGCGGACCGGTTTCAGGACGTAGTCGACGGCCTTGAGGTCGAAGGCGTGGACGGCGAAGCCCTCGTGCGCGGTGACGAAGACGATGAGCGGGGGCGCGGCGAAGCCCGCGAGGAGCTGGGCGACGTCGAGTCCGGTGAGACCGGCCATGTGGATGTCGAGGAAGACCACGTCGATCGCGGACGGATCGTCGGGGCCCGCCTCCACCGCGCTGCCGATGCGGCGCAGGGCCTCGGTCGCACCGGTGGCGCCCTCGGCGCTGCGGACACGGGGGTCGGCGCGCAGGAGGTAGAGGAGTTCCTCCAGGGCGGGTTGTTCGTCGTCGACGGCGAGTACGCGCAGCATGAGGCCGGAGTTTAGGGGGTGCGAAGGCCGATGGCTTGAGTGATGGGTGGCTTGTTCCCGTACCGCAGTACATGCAGACGACCGAACCCCACATCCGGGTGGGGGCCTATGCGCTGGGCGCGCTCGGGAGCGCCGACGCCTTCCGGTTCGAGGAGCATCTGGCGGACTGTGCCGGGTGCCGTGTGCGGGCACGCGAGTTCGCCGGGGTGAGGGCGGGTCTGGCGGTGGCGGGGCCGCCGGTGGTACCGGGGTCCGGGCTCGCGTAACGGCTGACGGCCGCGGTGGCGGCGGGCCGGCGCAGAAG
>NZ_JAAXYC010000025.1 GCF_018619185.1 Streptomyces sp. McG3
GTGCGGCGGGGGTGAGCGGGAGTCGGGGGCGATCTCAGGCCGCCCCGGCCCCGCCCCGGAGGCTCATGGCGACGCGGTCCGGCATCCGCGGGCAGCGCATCCATCACGCCTGGTCCCCCGGGGTCACCGCCCCGTTCAGAACGGTCTTCACCGCGTACACCGGGTCGAGGGGCTCCACGAGTTCTCTGGTGGCGACGGCCACGAGGCGGGCCGGCGCGTCGCCCTGCAACAACGCGCCCACGTACTCGATGGCTTCAGCGGGCGAGAGCACGGGGAGCCTCCGGCGCAAGGTCCGCACAGCGTGCATGCGTCCGCGCGTGATAGCGACGTCACGGAGCGCATCGTGGAGATCATCCACGGCGGTGCGAACCGGCACCCCCCGGATACGCCCCCGCGACGTCGCCCGGAACGTCAAGACCACTACGCACCGGCCGAGGCCCGCGAGTTCCTCGACGCGGCCCACGCTGACCGGCTCCACGCGATGTACGAACTAGCCCTGCGCACCTGACTCCGCAAGGGCGAACTCCTCGGCCTCCACTGGGAAGACCTCGACCTCGACGCAAGCACCGCCACCATCCGCCGCTCACTACAGCGCACCCGAACCGGCGGCCTCACCCACCTGCCCACCGAGACCCGCGCATCCGAACGCCGCATCGCCCTCCCCGCCGAATGCCTCCACTCCCTCAAGGAGCACCAGGAACGGCAGGACGAGGAACGCGAAGCGGCAGGATCAGCCTGGCAAGACAGCGGTCTCGTCTTCACTACGCCAACCGGACGGCCTCTCGATCCGGCCAACCTCACCCGCCGTTTCCGCAGCTTCCTCAACCGGGCCGGACTCCGACGCATCCGCTTCCACGACCTCCGCCACTCGACCGCCACGCTGCTCCTGGAGCAAGGCGTCGACCTCGTCGTCATCAAGGAACTCCTCGGCCACGCCCACATCGGCGTCACCGCCAGTGTCTACGCCCACGTCTGACTCCGCCTCCAACGCCAAGCCATCGACACCTTGGGCAGCGTCCTCGGTAGCAAGGCTGCCAGCCAGTAGCACTGCACTCATCCAGAACGGCCGACGGCCCCATGAGAAGACTCGTGGGGCCGTCGACGTCCGGCTGCGTTGCCGTCAGCGTTGCCGTCAAAGCAGCTCAGAGGACCGCTGGCGGAATGCCAGAAGACCACTGGCGCGTTTGCGTAGCACGCCGTTCACGGTAGACCTATTCCGCCCAGCCCTGCGCATTCGACATTGATTCAGTGGGGAATCCGCCGACCGCCCCCATTTCACTGCCGAATTTCTTCTTGTAAACGCTAGGAGCGAGATAGAGAAGCCCCTCGGCGGCCTGGAAGAGTGGCCTGACGAAACACGTAAACTCTGAGGTCGATCTCAAGACCGCATCGTACGCATCCCTCCCATCCAAGATGCACGCGCAACGCGCATACAGGAAGTGGTCACTTGTTTGCGGCAGCTCCAAGCCAACCGCCAACACCACCGGGATCTCCGCTAGCTCCCGCCTGTCAATCCTATAAAGAGCCTCGCGCAGCTCTTCGGAAAACTTGACCAAATCGGTCGCATCCAGCCGATCAAGTCGCCCAGAGACCCGATCGAGAGCTGACCGCACATCGTCTCCCGACTGAGCGGGATTCGACCCGATGATGCTCCAGAAGTCGGTCACGCGATCCACCCTCACCAGAGCTCCAATTGCTGAAACCCTCTTTGTTGCAGCTTCTTCTTACCAGGCGAAGTAATGTCGTTACCCAACTGAACCCCTTGGCGCTTCAACTCCCCCATGCGGAGGTGCTCAGCGATGAAAACGTCGTCCTCTGTGCCGCATACGTGCGTGCACTTGACGTCATCGAGGCTCTTCAACCGCCCACTGTCAAGGTGATCCTTGAGCCTGTTCTTGAAGTTCAGCGTCTTGCCGACGTATGTCTTCCCAGGGTTCCACTGATCGGGAAACTCGTACACGCCCTGATTCTTGTTGCAGTTATGAACGAGAACCGGCGTGGCCCCCGCCAGCACATAGTACGTGTGGATGTCGCGGATCGTGAGGTCGTGGGTGCGCTGGCGCTGTTCAAAGGTGCGGGTGGCGGCGACTGTGGTTGTGTCTCCGTCGGCGGTGCGAAGGGTCATGCCGGGCTTGAGGTTCCCGGCTTCGACCCACTTCCGCTCGGAGGGTGACCAGAAGGGGTGGTTGACGGTGGAGGTGAGCGTAGCGTTCGAGGTGTTGTTGTTGCTGTTTGCCTCGTCTGTTACGCCTCCCCGGCTGGCCCCGGAATCTTTCTCTGCCTTGCCGTCCACTCCAGCGGGCTTCGTGCCGATGGTTAGGTTGATGAAGTCTTTGTCGTCTTCGGTGGTGATGGTGCGGACGACTTCACGGACGGTTGTTTTGCTTGTTTTTGGGTCAGTGGCGATTATCTTTTCGCCGAGCTTGACGTCCTTAATGGGCTTGGTCTTCCCATTGGCGGTCAGAACCTTGGTATCGGGCAGGAAGCTGTGCTTCTCGCAGATCCCGGAGGCGGCTTCCGCTGAACGCTTCTGCGCTGCTTTCAGGGCTGATTCAGCCCGCGCCAATGACTCCTTCGCCTTGGTGACCTTTTTGGAGGCGCTGATCATTCCGGCGACCCCGCCGACAATGTCATCCACTAGGCCGACGACTCGCTTGAGTAGCTTTCCGCCCTTTTCCCATCCCCAGGGGGCTCCGTATTTCGCGAAGAGCTTTCCTGCTAGGCCGCCGGAGAAGCTCCCTGCGATGTTGAGGACAGTTTCGCCACAGGCTCCCAAGTCTCCGGTAGAGAGGCAGTCGAGGCCGGCCGTGATGCCGATCTCGTCCATGAGGATCTTGACGATGGCCTTGGCGGCCCGAACGGTGCGCTGTCTGGCAGAGGAGAACTGCTGCTCGGCAGCCGCCTGGCTTGATGCGGCCTCGTCCCGGCCCTTCTCTGCCTTTTCCTCGTCTGCTTCAGCGCGGTTGGTGATCGGTGTGCGGGAGCAGCTCCGGGGGTCGGAGGAGCCGCAGTCCGCGTAGAGCCCGCTGGGGTCGGACAGTGTGACGGGGCTGTTGTCGGCGTAGGCGTAGCCGTTGATCTGTTGAGGGCGGGTGTAGTCGATGATCGGGTCGACGGAGATGAATTTGCCGAGTTGGGCGTCGTAGGAGCGGGCGCCGATGTGGGTGAGGCCGGTGGAGGCGTCGATGGTGCCCCCCACGAAGCCCTTCTCACCGGGCCAGGTGCCGTTGGCCTCGCCACGATCAACGCCGTAGGGGTCGGAGCGGCGCTGGGTGACGGTTCCGGTGGTGGCGTCGATGGCGAGTTCGCCGGTGCCGTGGTGGTCGGAGGCCAGGAAGGACAGCTTGTTGTCGCTGGTGCGGACGGCGATGGTCTGGCCGGCGTGGCTGTAGTAGCGGGTGGCCTTGACGGTGCTGGAGCCGGCAGCGAGGGAGAGTTCCATGCCGGGGAGGTAGACGGTGGTGGCGTTGGGGTCCTTGCGGACCAGGCGTGAGCCGTCGGGTCCGTAGATGTAGGTGGTGTCGCCCGCGGAGGTTTTGATCTTGGCGGGTTGGCCGGTGGTGTTCCATTCGAGGGTCTGGGTGTTGCCGCCGATGACGCGGGTTTTGGTGTTGCCGCCGTCGTCGTAGGTGTAGGTGGACTGGCTGTTGCCGGTCGGGGTGTTCTCTACGACTTTGGTGACCTGGTGGGGGCCGTCGCCGTCGGTGCCCGCTCCGCCGTAGCTGTAGGTGTGGGTGATGTCCTTGGTCGCGTCGCGGCCGACATCGTGGAGGACTTCCTTGTTCCGGTTGCCGATCGCGTCGACGCTGTACGACTTCCAGTACGGGGCCGGCCCGTTCAGCGCGGTCGCGCCGGGAGCGGCGTCGCAGGCGGAGGGCTTGGAGGCATCGAGGCCGTTGCTGCCGAGGGTGCCCGCGCCTTGGGCTGTGGCGGTATTCGCGGCGGGGGTCCACGCGTCTTTCAGGCGGGCGCCGGTGTCGTAGGCGAAGCACTGGACATCGGTGGTCGCCGTGGAGTTGGTGTTGGCGGTGTCGGCGATGGAGAGGACGTTGCCGGCCTGGTCGTAGGTGTAGGAGGAGCGTTTGACCGGGTTGGTGGCGCCGGCGACGTCGACGGTGGAGGTACGCAGCCGGCCGGTGCCGGCCTCGTATTCGAAGGTCTGGCCGACTTTCCTGCCGCTGCCGGTGTACAGCTCCAGGCCCAGGACCTGGCTGATACCGGAGTAGGTGGTGCCGGTGACGTAGGAGGTGGTGCCCGTCAGGGTGGTGGGGCGCTGGAGCTCGTCGTAGCCGTAGGTGAGGGCTTCGGCCGGAAGGCCTCCGGCAGCGGGCAGTCCGGTCCCGCGGACGGTGCCGTCACGGTTGTAGGCCGTTGTGAACTCATACGTTCCGCCGAGTTCGCCCTCGGTGTTGGGTACGGCGTAGAGGGTCTTCAGTGGACGGTAGAGGTCGTCCATCGAGGTGACCGAGGAGCCGATGTACTGCGTTGCGTTCACGTAGCGCATGGACGCCCATGCGTGGCCGAGCCAGCCGGCCTTGTCGTACCGGGTCTCGGTGAGCTTGGTGCCGGTCGTCGGCTCGCCTTCCCACGTGAACGTGGGTCGGGACAGGGAGTCGTACTGGGTGGAGACCTTCTTGCCGTTGCCGTCGATCGCCCATTGCACACGGTCTAGTTCGTCGTAGTGCGTGGTGGTGGTGCCGGCATCGGGGTCGATGGATGTGACCTTGCGGCCGAGCTGGTCGTATCCGTAGGTCCAGACGTTGTTCTTGGCGTCGGTTACGGTCTTGAGCTGGCCGTTGAGAGTGTAGGTGTACTTGGTGTCGTCGTAGCCGAGCAGCGCGTCGGGACGGTCCCCGCGGTAGTGGCGCAGCGTGGTGGTGCGGCCGTCGGCGTCGGTGGTGGCGGTGGAGGCGACGCCGCCGGTGGGCGGGTCGGTGTGGATCAGTTCGCCGTCGTAGCGGGTGGAGGTGCGCCACTGCTCGGTACCTGCGTGGAGGCTGATTTCGGCGGTGGGGCGGCCGAGGCCGTCGTACTCGGTGCGTGTCTGTGCGCCGACCGCGCCGTTGCCTGCGGTCACGAGTCCGTCGCCGGGAACTCCGGCGGCTCGGTAGGTCGAGTTGGTCTTGACGACCTTGCCGACTCCGTCGTACCAGGCGTCGGCGACCATGCGGGTGCCGCCGGGGCCTTCGGTCTGCTTCTGACGGCCGCGCAGGAGGCTGTCGAAGAGCTCGTACTCAGTGCCGTACGTTCCGTCGTTCTCGACCTTTTCGGTCTTGATGGCCGTGGGCAGGTTGGTGCGGACCAGGTAGGAATACTTGATGCTGGGGGTCTGGGACTTGGCGCGGTCGGGAAGCCAGACGGAGGTGAGGCGGCCGATCGCGTCGTGAGCGAGATCGGTGCGCTTGCCGTTCGGGTCACTCTGGCCGGTGGCGGCGCCGCGCGCGGGGTTGTAGTCGGTGATGGTGATGTGGCTGGCGGCGTTGGCGGCGGTGGTCCGGGTCAGCAGGCCGTTGGTCTCGGTGTACTGGGTCTTTGTTTCGTTGTTCTTGGCGTCCTTCTGCCACAACGGGCGTCCGAAGCCGTCGTACCCGGTGGTTCCGGTGGTCTGGTAGGTGGGGGTGGTGCCGTTGTGGGCGGTCATCCTCTCGGTTTTGGTGGCGTCGCCCTTGGTGGGGGGCGCGCCGAACGCACCGTTGTCGTAGGAGGTGCGCTCGTCGGCCAGGACTTGCTTGGAACGGTCCGGTGTGGTGGCGCACTTGACTGTCACCACCTCGCTGCGGGATGGCAGTGAGAGGATGTTCTTGTCGGCGTTGTCCGCGTAGTACGTGCGGGTGCAGGTGTCATCGGTGGCGGTGGAGACGTCACCGAGGTCCTCGACGTGGGTGACCCGGCCGGTGCGCGTGGCGGTGTCGTAGGTGGTGGTGCTTTTGGTTTCACGCCAGCCACCGGCCGATAGCGGGGTGAAGCCCCGTTCGACGCGCGGCTTGGAGATCACGGCGTATCGTGTTCCCCAACTGCGCGTCTGGGTCGCGGTGTTGTGTTTCCACGGCTGGCTGATAGTCCGGGAGGCGATGGTGCTGCCGTCGTAGGTGACTGCTTCCAGCTCGTGGCCGGTGTGCTCCTCGGCATCCGTGTGCTCGGTGCCCTGGGAGTCCTTGACCTTGACGTTGCGCGTGGCACCGTCGACGTCCTTGTCGCCGTCCATGCCCTGGAGATAGGTGTAGTCGATGCGGGTGGACTGTTTGTCCGCGGTGCCGCTGGTGACCGAGACCTTTCCGTAGCCCTGCCAGTTGCCCCAGGTCAGGAACTTGTCTTCGGTGATGCCGTCGGGCTTGGCCTTCCGCCATGCCGCGTCGCCCTGGTAGTTGTAGCGGGTGACGCTGCTTTCGCCGCCGCCGGTGCGGTCGGTCTCGGTGATCTCGGCGACGACGTACTTGTGGAACCAGTCCGTAGTGGGTTCCAGATGGCCTGGAGGCGCCCATTTCACCGGGTAGCAGCGTTTGGTCGACTCGCCTGGCTTTGGCAGGGTGGACGCGGTGCAGTTGGTGGCGGCGTAGTTGACGGTCAGCTGGGAGCCGGTCTCGCTCAGTACGGTGGCCAAGCGGTAGCGATGGAAGGGGGCGATGTTGTCGCCGACCGTGTCCACCCGGTTGACCAGCTGCTCGCCGAACAGCTCGATGGCCGGCATCTTTACGGCGGTGCCGTCCCGGCCCTCGTGCTGGATCTTGTCGAGCCAGAGGGCCTTGGAGTCGTCGCCGTTGTCGTGAAACCTGTGGGTGAGCGACCAGTGGTCGACGTCCCGGTATGTGGTGGCGCCTGTGCGGATCTGGGAGGTGATGCCGGTCAGCCGCTTGGTGGTGAAGAAGGTCTGGCCCACCGTGCACTTGGTACTCGCAGCGCACTCTTGGTCGACCGGGACGTCGGGCCAGTTCGCCGCGTTGGCTTTGGTCCGCTTGGACGGGGCGCAGTCGAAGGTGTCGGTGGGCAGGCAGCGCTCGGTGACCTTGAAGTCGATGCGGGCCGGGGCCTTGGCCGCGTAGGCCTGGCCGTCGCGCTGACCGTAGTCGATGCGCTTGAGGTGACCGCCGCGGTGGTAGGCGGTGCCATTGACATCCGTCTTGCCGTTCAGGGCGTAGTAGTTGGTCTCCGGCTCGTAGAAGTAGGACATCACGTTGCCGTGCGTGTCCTTGACGTAGTCCAGGCTCCAACGCCAGGCCTGCTTGCAGTGGGCGGAGGTGAACGTCGCGTTGTAGCAGTGCTCGCCCTTGTCGTCACCGAAGACCGGCGCGGTCCACGTGGACTTGGTCTCTTCGTTGCCTGCCGCCCATCCGGGCAACTGGTTGAGGCCGAAGGAGTACTCGGTGCCGTCGGTAGTGGTGACGACCCAGTGCTCTCCGTCGTTGTCGCCGTTCTTCGCGCCGGTGCGCTGCTCGACCTTGGCGCCGTCGTCACTGGACAGGTGCCACTTTTTGGTGGTGTCGTCCTGGATCAGCTCGCTGGACTGCCCGTTCAGCAAGATGGTGGCGTTCTCGAACGCCCAGCACTGCTCACCGGATGAGGGGTGCCCGTCCTCCGAGCACGGCTTGTAGCGGCGCTCGATGTATCCGGGGTCGTAGGAGAAGCCATCGCCCGCCCAGGAGCCCTGGTTGTTGGTGGCTGCGGTACGGCCGTCAGCGGCCTGCGAGGAGTACCCGAGGCCGACCGTCGGCACCAGACCACCGGGCGTGGGCACCGCTTTGAGCGGATAGTTCCATGAGAAGCCGCCCGAGGAAGCCGCCACGCTCCAACTCGACGACGGGGCAAGCCCGGTTGCCTTGTAGGTGCCCTGCGCCGAGGACGGCCCCGCTGCCACCGCGAACAGACCGGGGGCGCCAGCCTTGCCGCCGGTGGCTCGAGGAGAGGCGTTCACCTCGGCAGACAAGGTGCGGGCCTGCGGGTCATTGGTCGTCGCCAGGACCTTGGGGGTTGCCGGGCAGGCCTTGCTGCCTGGGGTGGCCACCGCCGCGCACGCCGGCAGCTCGACCATGCGCAGACGTGAACCGTAGGAACCGCCGTAGCCCTCGGCGAAGGAGGAGTAGTCGATGCCGAGGCGTACGGGTGCGGAGCGTTCCGCGTCGTCGGCGCGCTGCACCTTGAGTACGGCGCTCGCGCCCAGGCGCTTGGCGTCGGCGGCGCCCAGCACCTCGACCGCGATCTTGTCCGGGGCGGTGGTCGTCCGCCTGCCTTGGACGGAGGCGGCTGCGACGGGGAGGGAGCCGACCATTACGCCGCGGGAGGTCTTTGCGCTCGGGGCCGCGACCGTGATCTCGGCTTCGGCCCTGCCAGGCCAGGATGGCTTGTCGAGACGAGGGTCGACGGTCTTGCTCATGGTGTTCGTCGGCCGCTTGGCTGCCTTGGCCTTGGCCCCCTCGACCACCGGGACCGGGTCCTTCGCCCGCTCCAGTTCCGTCGGCCTGTCCGCGGCTGACGCGACCGGTTGTAGCAATGCGCCGCCGAGCGCGAGAGAGAGGGCGAGCGCGAGAGATCCCCCCACGCGTCTGGGTATGAGCTGGTCGACCAACCGGCCACGGAACGGCATCTGGACTCCACACATCGGTAGCGGCACAACGGGCGCGCGGGCATGTTGGCCGGGCGCATGCATCATGCGAGAGGAATGAAGGACGCGAGAGCGGTGAGGGGCAGGGTGTTTTCGTCCCGCCCCTCACCCCGGGCTACATGTCGGGTATGGCGGTCTGGACCGACATCTGCTTCACCACGGTGAGGTCGAGTGCCCCGTCGTACGCGCGGACCTCGTCGATCGCTCCGGCGAAGTGCTCAGCCGAGCCGAGCGCCGATCGCCCGACCTGGAGTCCCTTGGTGGTGGACCACAGGGTGTTGTCCGTACCGTGTGCTGTGCTGGCGAGCTGACCTTCCACATAGAGACGGATCTCGTTCGCGAAGGCGTCATAGACCACGGCCAGGTGCTGGCCGGAGCCGCCGGTGTCGGGCAGTGCCTGGTCGTCCTGAAAGACCTTGACCGCCGCCGACGCGGAGTCCGTGTCGGCCACCGCCAGCTCCCAGCGCGATGCGGTGCCGCCGTTCGGATCGGGACGGAACCGCACCTGTACGCGGTTGGCGGCCGCGCCCGGCAGGGAGAGCACCGTCTGCGGGACCGTGCCGTCGATGGCGGTGAGCTGGGCGCGAGCGGTGACCGTGAAGCTGCTTGCCCCGTTGGACGGAGCGGCTGCGGTGGCCGCGTAATCCCCTGCCCCGTCCAGCACCAGGTGCCCTGCGCCGACCAGGGCCGGCGGATCGGGTGAGGCGAACGGATCATCTGGATCGGCCGGTGCGGGCCTGTAGACCCGTGCGTCACCGGCCAGGGTCAGGGCCTGCCCACCACCGGTCTCCGCCGACGTGGTGCCGTTGGCTGAGTCAAGCTGCCAGTAACCCTGGCGTGTCGGCTTGATCGTCATCAGCTCCGCTACCTGGCCGGCCGGCAGGACACGATCGAACACCCGCACCTCGGCGAGGTCGCCCTTGAAATGGTTGCGGTATCCGCTCTTTGCCAGGGCTCGGCCGATCTGGAGTGAACCGTAGGTCTTCCAGGCCGAGCGACGCTGCGCTGTACCGACGGAGGTCTTGTTCACGTACAGGCGCAGTTGCGGACCGCCGGAAGCCTGCGCGTCGTACACGCCGGTCAGCAGCACCCACGCGTCCTTGACCGGGACGAGGGGATTGCCGTCCGTTCCCCTGGCCACAGCCTTCCACTCCCCGAGAGTGTCCACGTCGGTCAGCGGCGTTCCGAACGCCCACGTGCCGACCGTGGTGTCGTAGCCGAGGGTGAAGCCGGGCACTCCAGTGCCGTCCTGGCTGACCACCGTCATGTCACGGCTCAGATCCGTGGGCCGCACCCAGGCGCTGACGCTGAAACTCCGGGCGGTGTCCAACACCGTGTTGACCGAGTCGAGATAGGAGCTCTCCGTACCGTCGAAAGATGCCGCGGCATCCGCCTTGCCGCCCGGGCCGACTGCCCCGAAGGCGACGCCGGAACCCTTGTCGGCAGCGAATTTGTCGCGCTCGTCGTGCGCCGAGGTACTGCCCGCCGCATCAGCAAGGTTCCACTGCGCGGTGGCAGGCCTGCCCTCGGTCACCAGGAACTCGTAGCGGGCCTTGGTGCCGGCGTTCCCCGCCTTGTCGACGGAGACCACCTCAACCCAGTTGCGGCCCCACCTCGAAGGCGTCCACGTAACCGAGACCGGCCCGCCGGCCTTGGAGGGCTTGGCAGCCGTAGTGGGGTCCGCGTCGCTGTTGAAGCCGTACCGGTAGGACTCCACGTCGGTGTCCGGGACGGAGTCGTTGGGGTTGGGCGCGAAGGTGAAGGTTCCCGCTGTGCCCACGCCGTCGTGCTCGACGGAATTCGACGGATACTCCAGCGAGTTCACCAGCGGCTTACCTGGCTTGGTCTTGTCGAGAATGAACTCACAGCGCTGCGGAGCACCGTCCGTGCTCCACGGCCCCCAGCCGTCACCGTCGTAGGCCCGCGCGCTCCAGTAGACGACTACGCCTTCCGGAATGACCGTCTTCACCCGGTGCCTGTATGGAGTGGTGGAGGTCGGCGACAGATATGAGGTGTCGTACGTGTACGAGGTCTCGGCAGCTGCGCCCTTGGGCGTCCACGCCACCTTGAACTGCACCTTCACCTTGTCCGTCTTGCCGTCGCCGTGGTCGGGGTCGGAAGCGTAGGCGGTCAGCATCGGAGGCTCTTCCGCATACGGCCGCGAGCTGCCCCACTTGCAGGAACCGCCGGGGTCCGACGACATCTTGGCAGTCGACATCTGTCGGGGCAGGTTGTTGTAGCTGACCGACAGGTAGGCGTTGCCACAGATCCGCTTCCACTCCGCGAACCGCGACTCGTCCGCGGCACGCAGCCCCAGAGTCATCGACGACCAGCCGTCTGTCGCGGCCGCCTTGAGCGCACCGGTCAGCTCCCCGGACGCGCCGCTCTCGAAGTGCAGGTTGGCCTCACCGCCGCATGAGGTCGGCGAGATCGCCTTGTCCACGGTCTCCAGGTGATCGACCCACTCGTCCTTGGTGTTGTTCCAGTCACTGGAGGACGACAGTGCGCGGTTTTTGCCACCGACCCTGTACAGCCGGATCGGTTCAGCCTTCGGGGTCGCGCTGTAGATGTGGGCGACGCGGGCGGAGAACGAAGCGCCCAGGACCTGCTTGCCCTTGTAGAACGAGATCGGCATCGTGTACAGCACCCGGCGTACGCCGACGCCGTTGCAGGAGACCGGGTTGTAGTCGGTGGGGCACTTACCCACCCCTGCGGAGTCGGAGTACTTCCAGTCCTGCTCTGACGGCATCCCCGACATCACACCGGTCCAGGACGTGCGCGGGGTGGTCCGCTGGGTCGGGTCGATCACCACCGGCCACACTGTGTCGGCGCCCTTAAGCAGCGCCTGGTCTGGCATGAGAGTCAGCTTGCCCTTGCTGACCTCGATGTCCAGGGGTGCCCTGCGGCCGCCTCCGCCCGGCCCCTCCAGGGCCGGATCGAGCTGGGCTTCTCCGTTCTGTGCAGCCGTCCGCGACCGCTTCACCCCCGACAGCCCGGCCCGGGGCGTTCCGCTCTCGGCGGTCGCGGCCGAATCCCACATGGTGGGCCGGCCTGCCTCGAAGACCGTGCCGTCGACCTCAGCGTCCTTCGCCACGATCGCGCCGGACGGGTCCTCCACGACCTTCAGCCCTGACGTCTTCAGCCCAATGTCGATCTTCGCCATCTCGGGGTCGGCCGCTGCCTGAGGCGTCTTGACCACGAGCAGATGTCCGAAGCCGTCGGCCTCGGCCCGCACCACGAGGTCGACTCCGGGGTGGACCTCCGAGTAGGTCGCGGTGGCCCCCTCGACACTCGGTGCAGGAAGCACACCTTTGGGCCAGGTCAGCGACATCTCCCTGCCCGCGCGGCGCAGCGTCACGAACGGCTCGTTCGTCGCCCCTCCTGCGAAGGACAGATCGACGGTCGCGGCCTTGGGACCCCACCGGCCGTCCTTTCGCTTCACGAGCGTCTCGTCGACCTTCACCCACGTGCCGGACCGGATCGTGCGGATCGGCTCGGTGTACTCCCTCGCCTCGAACGTGCCGTCCGGCTGGGCGAACACCTCCCGGCGCTCAGAACGCAAGCCGACCACCTCGACCGGCGCACCGCTCCTGTCCGCCGCGGCCGACGCCGCCGCTTCCGTCTGCGCCGGCCCCGACGCCGCCACCGGAGCCGGCGTCAGCGCCGGATCGGTGGTCTTCAGGTCCGGCTCGGAGTCGAAGGTAAGCCCGGTGGCCATCACGGCCCCGGCAAGCGTGGCTGCCAAGGCCGCGCGCAGCGCGAGACCGCTGCCGATTCGTCTGGACACTCGTCCGCTCTCCATGTCATTCATCGCGGTCAGCGAACGGTTGCGCCGAAGGCGGCAACGTCGGTCGGGATCCCGCCCTCACCGGGCCTAAAGGCCTGGGTGGGAGCACCGCCCGAGGAGACGTTCCACGGGAAGCCGTAGACAGCACGGCCTTGGGCCGGGCCATAGGGCATACCCACGAACAGCAGGGAGGGACTGCTGCCCAGGCTCATGCCGAGGAACTGGCGGGGTGCGGGTTCCCCGGGGATGCCGTGGCCGGGCTCGATCCAGCTGTCCGCAGCGCCGGGTGCACCCAGCATCGAGAACAGGGCGACGCCACCGCTCTCAGTGCGCTCGGCTCCGTACTCCTCACCCGGCACGCCGACGGCAAGACGCATGGTCGCAGCCGTACTGACCGAGTTGGGGGCGCTGTTGACGGCGGCGACTTTCTGTCCGAAGAAGTCGCCGGGCTCAGCCTCTCCCTCGACGTCAGGTGCGTTCTGATCAATCCACTGGGTATGTACGACGGACTGGTCGGCCTTGATGTGGTAGACCTGCACCGCTCCGGCATCGACCGTGGTGGAGAGGTCCTCACCTGGTGCTCCCACGGCCAGCATCGAGTCGGTGGCGGTAGCTGACCCGCTGGGCCGGTAGGACGCCATCGCCAGCGAGGTCCCGTAGCCGTCACTGTTTTGCGCGGCGCTGTCGGGGCCCTCGACTCTGCCCTGCCCCATGCCGAACATCGGATCCGGTATGCCACTGGTGTTGAGCGAGGGCCGGAACGCGAGGACGGCACCGGCGAACTGCACGGCACCGATCGACTCACCGGGCGCACCGACGACGAAGTGTCGGTCGGTGGATGCGATCGAGGAACCGAAGCGGTCGTAGGGTTCGGTGTCCTCCCAGACGCCTGCGCTGTCCTGGCCGAACGGCGCGGACTCCAGGTTTGTACCGTAGACGTAGTGCGCTATCCCGATATCCGCACCGCGGGGCCCGTCCTCACCCGGCACGCCGACGACCAGGAAGGGAACGTTGGTCGCCGACTTGCCTGCGGCCAGGGCGTATCCAACCCAGTCCTCAGCCTCGTAGCCGTCGGCCAGTTTTCCGTCGGATCCCTGTCGCAGCCCCACGGAGGCAACAGTTCCCTGTCCGAGGCCGGTAGGCGATCCATAGATCAGATGCACCAGACCGGCGTCCTTCACGGTGCCGACATCCTCATAGGGAATGCCGACCGCGATATCGGAGCATCCGTCCAGGTTCGCGTCGTACACAGCGATGGAGAATCCGAACTCGTCGCCGCGCTCGGCCCCGTCGGAAATGTTGGGCGTCTCCTGACTCAGCTCGAGAGTGCCCTTCCCGCCGCCGTAGACGATGTGGACGAGCCCTGCCCGCTCGATTCCGGAAACGGTTGCTTCCGGGTCCGCTATGGCCACGTCGCGTATGCCGTCTCCGTTGAAGTCGGAGTCCGCTCCGGAACAGGCAGCGGCTGCCACCGAGCTCTGGACGACCGTCCCCGGCGCCGGCGCAGCGTTGAAGGCCAGTGCGGTGGCCACTACAGCCCCGGCAAGGCCGGCCGCCAGGGCTGCACGCAGCGCGAGTCGGCGTCCCGCCCTTCTGGTCGAGATCTCGCTACGGCTCGACTGCAGGAAACCAGCGGGGATTTCAGGGGGAACACGCCGGGACTCTGTCACATCACCACCGCGCCGAGGGGCTTGCTGCCGAGGCTCGAAGACATTCCTACCGCGGGACAGCGGCTGAACAGGCCGTCGTCGTCAGGGCCGCCACGGAAGCGCTCCGGCTCCTGCGAGGACCGCAGGCCGCCTTTGCCACCAGCGCACGCCATGTACACCACGTCGGCATCAGCAGGACCGTCGATCGTCGCCCCGGGAGAGGCGGTGAGCCGGTCCCGATGCCCGCTTTTGTTGAGATCCGGCTCCGCACCGAACGGAAATGCCGTTGCGGCCCTAGCCGGTGCAGCCGCGCTCTCTCTGAAACGCGCTGCGCCCAAAGCAAGCGAGCACGTATGTGTGCGCCTCATCCCCACCCCGTGTACGACCTGTGAAATACCTGTGACCATGCAGCAGTGGAGACTACTTTTCCGGATCATGCTCTTGTCAAGGTTCCGCTCACGCAGAGACACCAAGGCTCACTGAATTGGCCATTCTTGACTGGTTCTCACCGAGCTCAGGCGGGTTGGTCTGCTCAGGAGGTCCGCCCCGGGTCGGTGGCCTCCGCTGCGTCCGCCGGCGCGCTGCCGGGCCTGGCGGGATACTGGACGGGCCATCCGCAGAACCGAGGGCCGGGTCGGCGGCGGAGCTGCGGCGCCCGACTCACCCGCGCGGGCGCCGCAGGCACATCCCTGCCCCTGGACCAGCCGCAGCCCGGCACGCCTTGTCGCAACTGGGCGGGGCACGTCTCACCGAGCATGGCGATAGTCGGCAGCGGCGGCTTGGTTGTACTGGGGACAACAGCGCGGAAGAATTGTCGAATCAGTCCCAGTTGTTCTGGTTGAGGAAGCGGGCGAAGCCGCGCCAGGAGTTGGGTCCCATCGCGCCGTCGATCGGGCCGGTGTAGCCGTGTGACGCGGCCAGGCGCTGGACCGCCGCCCAGGAGTTGGGGCCCATCACTCCATCGATCGGGCCGGTGTAGCCCCAGCCGCGCAGACTGCGCTGGAGCGCCGCGTAGGTGTTCGGGCCGGGAACACCGTCGATCGGGCCGGTGTAACCGGATGTGATCCGCAGCCAGTTCTGCGCCCGCCGCCACATGACGGGCCCGGGAACACCGTCCTGCTCCGTCGTCGACTTCGGCAGGGGGTTCTCCCCGGGATCCGGCGGGTCGGTCGGCTCGGTGACGTCGAAGGCGGAGGGACGGGCGACATTGAGGTCGACCCGCTCGACTCCGCCCACGGAGCCGACGGACGTGTACTGGTGGGCGGACCAGTCGGGGTAGCGGCCGCCGAGCTCGGGCGGGCCGTGCAGAGTGCCGTCGTTGGGGCCCCAGGAGGCCGCCCACAGGTGGGCCCCGGCGGCGACGGTGTGGCTCCAGGTACGGGTCCGGAGCGCACCGGTGCTGATGTAGAACCAGGGCACGTAGGCCCCGACGTGTTCCCGGACCCGGTTGAACCAGGCGGACACCTCCCCGTCCTCCCACAGGCGGGTGGAGTCGTCGAGCACCTCGACGTCCAGCGCGAGCACGTCGCCGACGCGGTAGTCGTGCAGGTTCTCCACGAAGAAGTCGGCGGCGGCGGTGGGAGTGAGGAAGTCGCCCGACAGGAAGTAGTGGCCCACCCGCAGGCCGGCGGCGCGGCTGCCGTCGACGTGACCGGAGTAGGAGGAGCTGACGTACGGGCCGTCGGCGAGCTGGCAGCCGCCCGCCTTGACTATGGCGAACCGCTGGCCCTGCTCGGCGGCGAGGGCGTAGTCGATGCCGCTCTGGTAGTTGGAGATGTCGATGCCGTACAGGTCGGCTGCCCGGGACCCGGGAGAGGCGACCGCGGCGCCGGCGGCCGTCGCGATTCCGGCCGGGGCCAACGCTGTCGCGAGGGCGCCTCGTATCCAGGTTCTCCTGCGCATACTTCCTCCGGGAGCCACACGAGACTGGCATGTCCGTGTCAAATTATACGCGCGTAGGTTACCGTGGTCGCGCTTGCTTATGCCATATCAAGTCGCCTGTGCAGACGAGGAGTTGACGTGTGCGATCACCACGGATCCGATGACGGGACCAGGGACCGACCACGCCCCGGACTCAGTCGGCGCACCCTGCTGCGCGGTTCGGTCACCACGTTCGGTCTGGTCACCGGCGGCAGCCTGCTCCTGGCCGGTCCCGCGCAGGCGGTGGACATCTACCACCCGTTCACCGGCTACCCGCACACCGACGGCTGGCAGGACCACCTCGACCGGGGCTCGTTGGGCGGGCTCGACTATGCGATGTCCGTCGGCACCCCGCTGCCGGCCGCAGGCGCAGGCACCGTCACCAACATCCCGAACAACGGCACCGGCGGTCACACCGTGACCATCACCCACAGCGACGGGTACCGGACGCAGTACATGCACCTGTCGCAGTTCTCGCTGGCCAACGGCTCCTCGATCGGCAAGGGCGGCATCGTCGGCCTCTCCGGCGGCGCTCCCGGCGCACCCGGGTCCGGAAGCTCCGACGGACCGCACGTCCATTGGCACCTGATCACCCCCGGGGGCACCCGGGTCAATCCACTGGACCACCTGGGCGGCGGCAATGGCGGCCTGCCGAAGTCGACGACGGAGCAGGACGGCGTTCCCGGGCCCGTCATGTGGCGGCGGGCGCAGAACTGGCTGCGGATCACATCCGGTTACACCGGCCCGATCGACGGTGTTCCCGGCCCGAACACCTACGCGGCGCTCCAGCGCAGTCTGCGCGGCTGGGGCTATACCGGCCCGATCGATGGAGTGATGGGCCCCAACTCCTGGGCGGCGGTCCAGCGCCTGGCCGCGTCACACGGCTACACCGGCCCGATCGACGGCGCGATGGGACCCAACTCCTGGCGCGGCTTCGCCCGCTTCCTCAACCAGAACAACTGGGACTGAGCGTCAGTACAGCAGGTCCAGCTCCGCCCGGACCGTCTTGCCCGGGCTGCGGTCGAGAACGGCCCAGCGGTCGGCCAGGGCGTCCACGATCAGCAGCCCGCGCCCGCTGTCGGAGCTGTCCTCCGGCGCGGCGATCTCGCCGGGACCGGGCGGCCGGCACTCGCCCCGGGTGTCGGACACCTCGATCCGCAGGAGGCCGGGCGTCTCCGGGTCGCCGGGCAGGTGCGACAGGCGCAGTTCGAAGTCGCGGTCGGGGACGCGTCCATGGGTCGCCGCGTTGGCCGTCAGCTCACCGATGATCAGGGCCGCCGACTCCGAGGCGTCACTGAGGTACGGGATGCCCCAGGTGTGCAGCTTGTGGAGCCCGACGCGGCGGGCGAGCCGGGCACCGCGTGGATCCGCGTCGAATTGACGCTTGAACACACGTACGGTTACCTCGGGTTGGGGCTTCGTGAGTGCTTCCATGCCCCCAGATTCCGGGCTTCACCGCTCTCCTCACCAGGTCAGCAACCCGTACGCTGAGTCAGCGTACGGGTGCGAAGGGTGGACGGTACGGGTCACGTTCCGTGAGCATGGACGGGTCGCGGACCAGGACAGGCGCACGGGGAGGTGGCCGTACATGACGCACGGCACGGACAGCATCGACAGCCCGATCTACGGGACCTTCGGCAACGGCAGCGGGCGCAGTCCCGAGCCGGAACCGCAGTACAGCCTCAAGATGTTCGGGGAAGTCGTCAAGACCTTCCGCAAGCGGGCACGGCTGACGCAGGAACAGTTCGCCCCGCTCGTCGGGTACTCACCCGAGACCGTCGCCTCCGTCGAGCAGGGCCGCCGCCTCCCGCCGCCCGACTTCGCGGAACGCGCGGACAACATTCTCGACGCGTTCGGGGTGATCCTGGCGGCGGCAAAGCATCTGACGCGGCGGAAGGGGCTGGCGAGTTGGTTCCGGCAGTGGGCTCTGCTGGAGCTGGAGGCCCTGAGCCTTTACACCTACGAGTGCCGGTTGATTCCGGGGCTGTTGCAAACGCCGGCGTACGCGCGGACGCTTTTCACCAACCAGTTGCCTCCGCTCGATGACGAGCAGATCGAGGCCCAACTCGCAGCCAGGCTGGAACGTCAGCAGCTGCTGCGGAACCGACCCAACACCTCGTTCAGCTTCATCCTCGAAGAGCATCTGTTCCTGCGGGACTTGGGCGGCGAAGTGGTCACCAGGGAGCTGATCGACCACGTCCTCGACCTGTCCGAGCTGCGCAATGTGGATATCCAGATCATGCCGCTGGTACGGCATCATCACGCTGGTCTCGGCGGCCCCGTGCAGCTACTGGAGACGCCGGATCACCAATGGTTCGGTTACTTGGAAGGGCAGGCGCACGGGCAGTTCGTTTCCGACCCCAAAGCGATCAGCGTGATCCAGATGCGGTGTGCCAGTATGCGTTCACAGGCTCTCTCGTTGGACGACTCCAAGAGCCTGATGCGGCGGATGCGAGGAGCGAGATGAGCGCCACACCCCTGGCCTGGTTCAAGAGCAGTTACAGCAGCGGCGACGGAGACTCCTGTGTGGAGGTCGCCCTGGAGTGGCACAAGTCGAGCTACAGCAGCGGCTCCGGCGACGACTGCGTCGAGGTCGCCGCCTGCCCCTCCACCGTCCACGTCCGCGACTCCAAGCTCGACGCAAGCCCGCAGCTCGCCCTCGCCCCGACCTCCTGGACCCACTTCCTCGCCTACGCCTCCCAGGGCTGAGCAAGCACGCTCGACCGCCGGATCACGGTCGACCACCGTAGTCACCCCGCGCGGGTCCCGCAGCGGGTGGCCCCTGCTCGTCGGGTTCGACGGTCAGGCCCAGCAGGCGCAGTTCGCGGGTGGACCTGCCCGCGATCTTGCGGCCGAGGAGGGGGCGGCCGTCGTCGTGGCGGTAGACGCCGGCGGGTTCGGCGGCCAGGGGCTCCTCCCAGCCCCGGTACAGGGCGGTGAGGCGGACGGTGAAGCCGACCATGAACGCGAGCGGAGCACTCGCGGCGCGAGGCAGCCCCGCCTGGTCGAGGGCGATCCACACGGCGCCGGTCAGCGCGGCGACGGCGACGAACCACTCGCCTCGGACGAACTGCTTGGGCGGGACGCCGCAGGAGACGTCGATCAGGAAGCGCCCCGCCGTGGGGCCCACGACGGCGAGGACGAGGGAGCCCAGGACAGGCAGGCCGACGTCCGCCCCGGTCTGCGCGCCGACGATGGCGTACCAGGGCAGGGCGAAGGACGTGACGAACTGGAAGAGCCCTTCGCGGAACAGCTGCCCCTGGGAGTAGGCCAGTCGGTGTCCGAGGTATCCGGCGATCAGGCACAGCACGACGTACGAGGAGTTGGTCAGTGCCGCCGGTACGCGGCCGACCATGACGTCGCGGCTGATTCCGCCGCCGATGCCGCCGAGCAGCGCCATGAGCAGGATGCCGACCACGGTGAAGTTCTTGTAGTGGTCGGGACGGCGGGCCAGCAGGGCCCCGTTGAGAGCGTTGGTGGTCGCCGCGACCAGGTTGATGAACGTGCCGCCACCCGTGAACTCGAACGACCCGAAACCGACGGTGCCGATCGCCAGGTGCGCCGTCATCACCTCGGCCGGCGCGTGCAAGGCCTCGATGGTCAAGGCGTGACGAGGGGGAAGTCGGGGTCGGGGGTGTCGAGCAGCCCGGCGAGGGTCGCGAAGACCTGCGGGTCGCCCTGGACGCCGACGCCGTCGAGTCCCTTGCCGGCGAGGACCCCGAGCAGTTGCGGTTTGGTCAGGGTCAAGGTCAGGTCGGCGGCCGGTACCGGTCCGGTCGCCCCGGCGGCGGCATCGGTGCTGCGGTGGGTGAGGGCTCCGTTGGACAGCAGGAGGTGCCAGGCGCGGCCCTCGTCGGTGACGTTCCAGGTCATGGTGAGCTTCTCGTCCCACGCCCGGGGGCCGTCGACGCGGACAGCGAGCGAGTCGATGAGCATGTCGACGGTCAGGGCCATCGCCATCTCGGGGTTGGTCGTCTCCAGCGAGGTGTGCGCGATGGTGCCGCGCAGTTCCTGGGCGCCCATCAGGTAGAAGTTGCGCCAGGTGGCGTTCTCCGCGCCGAAGCCCAGCTTCTCGTACACCGACGCCAGCGCCTGCTTGGCGAGCGAGTCGCCGGGCGCGGCGAAGACCGCGTGCCCCAGCAGCGTCGCGGCGAACCGCAGATCCCCCGAGGCCGCGTACTCCTCGCCCTTGGCCACCAGTGCCGGCACACCGCCGTAGTCGGCGGCGAACCGCTGGGCCTGCTCGACGGGCGGGTGCTCCCAGAGGTGGGCCGGATTGCCGTCGAACCAGCCCATGTAGCGCTGGTAGATGGCCTTGGCGTTGTGGCTGACGGAACCGTAGTAGCCCCGGTTCGCCCACCGGTTCGCGATCACGGGCGGAAGTTCGATCCGCTCGGCGATCTCCGGCCCTGTCAGTCCCTGGTTGGTCATGCGCAGGGTCTGGTCATGGAGGTACGCCCACATGTCGCGCTGGCCCGCCAGGTGGTCGACGATGCGGTCCCGGCCCCAGGTGGGCCAGTGGTGGGAGGCGAACGCGACCTCGGCCCGGTCGCCGAACAGGGTGATCGCCTCGTCCAGGTAGTGCGCCCAGATGCGGGTGTCGCGGACCACCGCCCCGCGCAGGGTCAGGATGTTGTGCATGTTGTGCGTCGCGTTCTCCGCCATGCACAGGGCGCGCCGGTCGGGGAAGGAGAAGTTCATCTCCGAGGGCGCCTCGGTGTCCGGCGTCATCTGGAACACGATCCGCACCCCGTCGACGGTCTCCTCCTGGCCCGTGCGGGTGATGTCCACCGTCGGCGGGACCAGGGTGATGGTGCCCGTGGACGTCGTCATGCCAAGGCCGGCGCCGATCTGCCCGGCGGGCCCCTTCTTCAGCTCGGCGCCGTACATGTAGACCGCGCGGCGGGTCATCGCGCCGCCCGCGTACACGTTCTCCGCCACGGCGTGCTCCAGGAACCCGGCGGGGGCGATCACCGGTACGGGGGCGTGGCCGTGCGGCAGCACCCCGCGGGAGCCGCCGAAGTGGTCGCCGTGGGAGTGGGTGTAGATCAGTCCCGTGACCGGGCGGTCGCCGCGGTGCTCACGGTAGAGCGCGAGAGCGGCGGCCGCGGTCTCCGCCGAGATCAGCGGGTCGATGACGATGACGCCGGTGTCGCCCTCGACCAGCGTCATGTTCGACAGATCGAGGTTGCGGACCTGGTAGATCCCCGTCGTCACCTCGAACAGGCCCTGCTTGGCGCACAGCCGGCTCTGCCGCCACAGGCTCGGGTGCGCGCTGGGCGGGCACTCCTCGTCCAGGAACCCGTACGCGTCCCCGTCCCAGACCACCCGGCCGTCCTCCGTCCGGATCACCGCCGGGGAGAGGGCGGCGACGAAGCCCCGCTCGGCGTCGTCGAAGTCGGACGTGTCCGCGTAGTCGAGATCATTCGTGGAGGGTTCATCCGTGGAGGGCATGTAGCCCAGAAGACCCCATATCGCCCGGACTCGCATCACGTGTCCCGTGGTGTCCACCCGCGCGAACGGACGCCCGCCCGGTCCGTGCGCCGGTGCCGGGCGGGTAACGTAAAGAGGTACTGACTGATTGACTCATGGGCCTCCTGGCGGGCTGCGTGAACCCAGGAGGAGCAACATGACGACCAACCGCGGACGCAAGGACGTCATCCGTGACCGGATGGCCGCCACCGGCGAGTCGTACAACGTCGCCGCCCGCAACCTCAAGGCCATGAAGGACATGGGCGCGACCCGCGAGGCCGTCCTCGTGCAGCGCTGGAAGCCCGCCGACAGCTTCGACGTGCCGTGTCCGTGCGGCGGCACCTGCGAGCCGGGCGAGACGTGCGACCACTGCCACGCCCGCCACCGGCACGTGAAGCGCTACCCGGGCTCCACCACCGACGTCGAGACCTGGGCCGACCGCTACGAGTGCACCGGCTGCTCCTCCTCGTACACCCTGACCATCCACCTGGCCGGTCGGCCCTGGGGCGTCGCCGAGACCGTCGTCCGGGGTGGGTCGGCCGAGGAGGTCGTGCTGGCCAGGGTCTTCCCCGGTGTGATCCACCCGCTGCTGCGGTCCGAGGCGTCCGACGGCGGGGACGACGAGCAGTGATCCGCTGTCCGTAAAGGGCCCGTGCGGACGGACCTTCTGCTGCTTGGATGAGCCGCATGAGAATCGACCAGTCCGTAGAGACACCCTGGGGCATATCCGTCTTCGGCGCGGCGAGCATCGACGCCGCCCCTGACGTGGCGCGACTCCGGGTAGCGATCAAGGAGACCCGGCAGCAGGCCGGAGAGGCGTTCGAGGTCACCCGGCGCGGCGTCAACCAGGTCCGGGAGGTCGTGCGTGGCCACGGCGTGCCGGACCGGCACGTGTCCACGTCCCGGCTGAACCTGGAGTCCTCCTACGTCTACGGCGGCGAGCGCAAGTTCGTCGGTTACGAGTGCACGGCGTCCTTCGTGATCGAGCTGCGTGCTCTGGACACCCTGGAAGCCGTACTGGTCGACGTCGTGGAGGCCGGGGCGAACGAGGTCGGCGGCGTCGAGTTCGACGTGCGGACGAAGAAGGAACTCCGCGCCGAGGCGCGCAGGGCCGCCGTGGCCGCCGCTCGTGAGAAGGCGGCGCTCTACGCGGAGGCCGCCGGTGTCCGGCTCGGCAAGGTCGTCCACATCAAGGACGTGGACTCCGAGCAGTTGCAGAACAGCTACCGCTCGCACGGCACGAGCGCGGGGGGCAACGGCGAGGGAGACCTCACGCCCGGCAGGGTCACGGTCACCGCGGGAGTCGTCATCGGCTTCTCGATCATCGAGGACGTCGTGAGCTGAGACGCCCGGAGCCGACAGGGAGGGCCCGGAGCCCGCGGCCCGCGGTGCGAGCTCCTGGCCCTCCCTGTCGGGCCGCTCTCAGCTCCCGTCCGGCGCCAGGGTCAGCGAGATCGAGTTGATGCAGTAGCGCTGGTCCGTCGGGGTGGGGTAGCCCTCGCCCTCGAAGACGTGGCCCAGGTGCGAGCCGCAGCGGGAGCAGCGCACCTCGGTGCGGACCGTGCCGTGGCTGCGGTCCTCGACCAGCTCGACCGCGTCGGTGTCCTTCGGGTCGTAGAACGACGGCCAGCCGCAGTGCGACTCGAACTTGGTGTCGGAGCGGAACAGCTCCGCGTCGCAGGCCCGGCAGGAGTAGACGCCCGCCGTCTTGGTGTCGGTGTACTCACCCACGAAGGCGGGTTCGGTGCCGGCCTGGCGCAGCACCGCGTACTCGGCGGGGGACAGCTCTTCCCGCCACTGCTCGTCCGGCTTCTCGACGTCGTACGACACGGCTCGCTCCTCAGCTCGACAGGTGGTCGCTCGATCCGGTCGCCACTCGGCTACCGGCCGCTCGACAGGTGGTCCAGGATGCGCGGGCCGAGGTCGGTGACATCGCCCGCTCCCATGGTGAGAACGAGATCGCCGGGCTTCGCCATTCCCGCGACGGCGGCGGGTACGTCGGCCTGGTCGTGGACGGCGGTGACCTCGGCGCCCGCCGCCTTCGCCGCGTCGATGATCAGGGCGCTGGTGATGCCCGGGATCGGGTCCTCGCGGGCCGGATAGATGTCCAGGACCACGGAGGCGTCGGCCAGCGCGAGGGCCTGGCCCATCTCGGTGCCCAGCTCCTGGGTACGGGAGAACAGGTGCGGCTGGAAGACGACCAGGATGCGGGCGTCGGCGGCCGCACCGCGCATGGCCTCCAGGTCGGCGGTCATCTCGGTGGGGTGGTGCGCGTACGAGTCGATGACCTGCACGCCCGCCGCCTCGCCCTTGAGCTGGAGGCGGCGCTTGACCCCGGTGTAGCTGCCGAGCGCGGAGGCCAGGTTGTGCGCCGGGATGCCGAGGGCGACGCCGGCGGCGAGGGCGGCGACCGCGTTGTGGGCGTAGTGGCTGCCGGGCACCGAGACGGTGAAGGTCAGGAACCTGCCGTTGAGGAGGACCGTGACCTCACTGGTCAGGCCGCGCGGGGTGACCTTGTGGACGCGTACGTCGGCGTTCTCGGCGGAGCCGTAGGTGACGACCTTGAGGTCGGAGAGGTCGCGGACCCGGCGGGTCAGCTCGACCGCGCCGGGCTGGTCGGCGGAGACGACCAGGGTGCCGCCGGGGACGACCTTGCCGACGAACGTCTCGAAGGAGTCGTAGATCTCGTCCATCGAGGCGTAGTTGGCGTGGTGGTCCAGCTCGACGTTGAGGACGATCGCGACCTCGGGGTCGTACTTCTGGAAGCTGCGGTCGCTCTCGTCCGCCTCGGCGACGAAGATGTCCCCCTCGCCGTGCGTGGCGTTGGTGCCGGGGCCCTCCAGGTCGCCGCCGATGGCGTACGAGGGGGCCAGGCCCAGCGTGGAGAGGGCGACGGCCAGCATCGACGTCGTGGTCGTCTTGCCGTGGGTGCCGGCGACCGCGATGGCGCGCAGGCCGTTCATCAGGGAGGCCAGCGCGTCCGAGCGGTGCACGACGGGGATCGACAGCTCGTTCGCGCGGAGCAGCTCCGGGTTGTCGGCGCGGATGGCGCTGGAGACGACCACGCAGGACGCGTCGTCGGCCAGGTGGCCCGGCGCGTGTCCGATGTGCACGGTCGCCCCCAGCGCCCGCAGGGACTCGGCGGTGGCGGACTCCTTCGCGTCGCTGCCCGCCACCTTCGCCCCGCGCTGGGCGAGGATCTTCGCGATGCCCGACATTCCGGCGCCGCCGATGCCGATGAAGTGGGGTCGTTCCATGGCGGCGGGAATGCCGGGTGCCATCTGTGCTCCTGCGTGATCGCTGCGGTTCGGACGGCGGCCGGGTGCCGTCCCGGACCGCGGGGCCAGCCTATTCGCTGTGCGCGAAGAGCTTGAGCACCGGGACGCCGACCTTGTGCCGGGCGCGGGAGGCCCAGTCGCGGTGGAAGAACTCCTCGACGTAGTGCGGGGCGGTCAGGACGATGACCTCGTCCGCGCCCGCCTCCTCGACGACGGTCGTCAGTTTGTCCAGGGGGTGATTCTCGATCACCTGTCCGATCGCTTCGGAGCCCGCGTCGCGCAGGGCCCGGAGGGAGTACTCCAGGCCGATCTGCGCGGTCTCGCGGGCCTCGTCGCCCTCCGGCTCCTCGCCCTCGCGGACCGCTTCCTTCAGCTCCCCCATCGCCACGTCGTCGATCGCGCGCAGCAGGACATCGGCCTGGTCACCGCGCGGCTGCAACAGAACGACGAACGAGATCCGCTCCTCGCCGTGGAGGGTGGTGACAAATTCCACGTCCTCGGGAGTGAGCGGCTTCTCGATCATCAAAACGCTTGTGAACACGACAGGCGCCCTTCCGCTTCTTCTTCTCGTCGACTGCCGGCTCGACCGTCGACGGTCGTTTGCTGAAACCATCCTTCCCCGTGCCTCCACGGGGACTGCAGGGGTAAGTGTGCCCAGCCGGAGCTAAGCGGAACGATAAATTCCGCTATCTGTCGGTCCGACGGTACCGAGTGAAGAGGAACCCGGCCTCTTCCAGCAGCGATGCCAGGAAAAAACGTTCCGGCACGGTGACCCCGGGACCCCCCGCGATCCGCTGGGCGTCGCCGGCGGTCAGCATCGGGGAGACCGTCAGGCACAGCTCGTCCAGCACACCGGCCGCCACGAACTGGCCGAGCAGCAGGGGCCCGCCCTCGGTGAGCTGCCGGGTAAGCCCCCGGTCGGCCAGCGCGCGCACGACACGGGCCGGGTCCACCCGGGCGCCCTCGCCCGCGATCACCACCTCGGCGCCCGCCTTCCGGGCCTCCGCGATCCGGCCGGCCGGGGCCCCGTCCCCGGTCACCACGAGCGTCGGGACGAGCGGCTCGGTGAACAGCGGCAGCGAGAAGTCCAGGTCCAGGGAGCCGCTCACCACCGCGACGGCGGGAGCGGGGCCCTGTCCGGCGGCGGCCCGCCGCGCGGCGAACGCCTCCCTGGCGCGGGCCGGACGGTACCCCTCCAGGCGTACGGTCCCGGCCCCGGCGATCACCACGTCGGCCAGGCCCCGCAGGGTGCCGAAGATCCGCATGTCCGCCGCGCAGGAGATGCCCTGGGAGCGGCCGTCGTGCTGGGCCGCCCCGTCGAGGGTGGAGACCATGTTGGCGCGCAGCCAGGGGGTCGCGGGCCCTTCGGCCGGGAGGCCGGTGGGGTAGGCGTAGGCGTCCGCCAGCTCGTCGAGGCTCCACTCGCGGTCGATGAGCGGCCCGGACGGGTCCTCCGCTCCCGAGGCGCTTTCTGTCAGGTCCGTCACAGGGAACAGGCTTCGCATGGGTTGCAGTCTGGCATGAGCCTTAGGGTGGAGAGTTGTGTCGTCATCCACCGCGTTTCCGGGGCAGAGCCCCCTTGCCAAAACGGCCCCGCTGTCCCTGTGCGCCCGTGAGCCGCACGTTCCCGCAGACCGTCTGGTCGCCGAGATGGTGCCTCCGCCGCGCTTCGACTCGGTGCGCTTCGACACCTACGTCCCGGACCCGAACCAGCCCAGCCAGAGCGAGGCCGTCACGGTCCTGGCGGGCTTCGCCGCCGGGCTCGGCGGGGCGCACGCGACGGGGTCCGGCCGTCGCAAGTGGTTCGGGAGCAAGAAGCCGGCCGCTCCGGCCGGGCCGCGCGGCGTGTATCTCGACGGGGGCTACGGCGTCGGCAAGACCCACCTGCTGGCCTCCCTCTGGCACGCCACGCCCGCCGAGCCGTCGCTGAAGGCGTTCGGCACGTTCGTGGAGCTGACGAACCTCGTGGGCGCGCTGGGCTTCCAGCAGACCGTGCGGACCCTCAGCGGGCACCGGCTGCTGTGCATCGACGAGTTCGAGCTCGACGACCCGGGCGACACCGTGCTGGTGTCCTCGCTGCTCAGCCGGCTCGTGGAGGCCGGGGTGGCGCTCGCCGCGACCTCGAACACGCTGCCGGGCAAGCTCGGCGAGGGCCGGTTCGCCGCCGCCGACTTCCTGCGCGAGATCCAGGGCCTTTCCGCGCACTTCCGCCCCCTGCGCATCGACGGCGAGGACTACCGGCACCGCGGTCTGCCCGAAGCCCCGCCGCCGTACGACGACGAGCAGGTCACCCGGGCCGCGTACGCCACTCCGGGCGCGTCCCTCGACGACTTCCCCGGGCTGCTGGACCACCTGGCCCGGGTCCACCCGAGCCGGTACGGCGCGCTGACCGACGATCTCGGCGCGGTCTGTCTGACCGGGGTGAGCGCGGTGCCCGACCAGTCGACCGCGCTGCGCCTGGTGGTGCTGGCGGACCGGCTGTACGACCGGGAGGTCCCGGTGCTCGCCTCGGGGCTGCCGTTCGACCGGCTGTTCAGCGACGAGATGCTGAACGGGGGGTACCGGAAGAAGTACTTCCGGGCGATCTCCCGGCTGACAGCACTGGCGCGTGACGCGAAGGGGCTGGTGGCGCAGTAGGTTCGGGGGCGTAACGCAACGGGACACCGCACGCTGTGTGATGCCCCGTCTTATCCCGTACCAACCGCGCACACCGTTCGAAGGGATCCAGCATGGCTACCACGCGCCAGGCGCACACGAATTGGGAAGGCAACCTGATCGAGGGCAAGGGGGTCGTCACCTTCGACTCCTCCGGCATCGGCGACTACCCCGTCTCCTGGCCCGCCCGCTCGGAACAGGCGAACGGGAAGACGAGCCCCGAGGAGCTCATCGCCGCCGCCCACTCCAGCTGCTTCTCGATGGCGCTCTCCCACGGCCTCGCCGGGGCCGGCACCCCGTCGACCCGCCTGGAGACCAAGGCCGAGGTGACCTTCCAGCCCGGTACGGGCATCACCGGCATCCACCTCACCGTCGTGGGCGAGGTGCCCGGTCTCGACGAGGACGGCTTCCTGAAGGCCGCCGAGGACGCCAAGGCGAACTGCCCGGTCAGCCAGGCGCTCACCGGCACGACGATCACCCTGACGGCCTCGCTCGCCTGACCTTCCGCGTACGGCTGCTCCCGTCGGGGTCGCCACAGCGGCAACACGGGGCGCGGGGGCGCGCATGGTTCCCCCGCGCCTCTGTGCGTGCTACACACGTGCGGGTCACTTCACCTGTCCGCCAACAGGGAGTCACCTCATGTCATCCGCACCCCGCTCCACCGCGACACGACGCCAGGTCCTGGCAGGCAGCGGCGCAGCCGCCGCGATCGCCTTCACGGGAGCCTTCTCCGAGCTCTTCGCGGGCACGGCCGCCGCGCGCGGCCACGACGGCTACGGCCCGCTCGTCCCCGACCCCGCCGGCCTGCTCGACCTGCCGAAGGGATTCCGCTACCGGGTGCTGTCCCGGGAGGGCGAACCGCTGCGCTCCGGCGAGGGCCCGGTGCCCGGCAACCACGACGGGATGGCCGCGCTGCCCGGCCGCAACGGCCGGGTCCACCTCGTCCGCAACCACGAGAACCGGCACACCGCCAAGATCGGCGTACCGACCGTCGAGGGGCTGACCTACGACCCGGCGGCCAAGGGCGGCTGCACGTCCCTGGAGCTGGACGGCCGCAACAAGGTGCTCGGCGAGCGCGTCGCCATCGCCGGTACGGCGGTCAACTGCGCGGGCGGGCCCACCCCCTGGCGCACCTGGCTGACCTGTGAGGAGAACGAGGACAAGGCCGGGACCAACGGGTACACCAAGGACCACGGCTTCATCTTCGAGGTGGACGGCGCCGATCCGCGCCGCACCGGGGCCGTCCCGCTGACCGCGATGGGACGCTTCCAGCACGAGGCGATCGCCGTCGACCCGAAGTCCGGGATCGTGTACGAGACGGAGGACGCGTTCGACAAGCCGTTCGGGCTCTTCTACCGCTTCCTTCCCGAGAAGCCGCTCGGCGGCACCGGTTCGCTCCGGGCGGGCGGTGTGCTGGAGGCGATGCGGGTGCCGGGCGTGCCCGACCTCTCCTCCGTCCAGGAGACCGGTACGAGCTTCGACCGGATCGAGTGGGTCCCCGTACCGGATCCGCTGGCCGCGGAGACCGCGATCCGCTTCCAGGACTTCGGCCCGAAGGGCGTCACGCACGCCCAGAAGCTGGAGGGCTGCTACTGGGGCGGCTCGTCCGTCTACTTCGTCTCCAGCTTCGCCCGCAGCGAGGAGGGTTCGGCGGCCGACCACTATGGCCAGGTCTGGCGCTACGAGCCGAAGAAGCGGCGGCTCACCCTGGTCGTGATCTTCGGCCCGGACACCGACATCCAGCTGCCCGGCGAGTCCCCCGACAACATCTGCCTGGCGGCCGACGGCGGGCTGATGGTCTGTGAGGACGGCGGCGGCGCGCAGCACGTGCTCGGGGTGACCCGGCGCGGCGAGGTGTACACCATGGCGCGCGGGCGGCAGAACATCGGGACGCCCGAGGAGCCGGAGTGGGGGGAGTTCGCGGGGGTCGCCTTCTCCCCGGACGGCTCGACGATGTACGTGAACTGCTATACGCCGGGGACGACGTTCGCGGTGACGGGGCCGTGGTGCTGAGGTAGCCGGGGCGGCGCTCCGGAGGTGACCGGGGCGGTGACGCTCCGCCAGACACCGGAACACCACCGCCCTATATGACCTGATTATCAGACATTTTCCGTTATTTTCCGTGAGTGATCACTGCTGCGCGGAAGATGCGGAAGACGACGACTCTGACGGTCGCGGGGGTACTGGCCGGCGCCGCCCTGGCCGGGTGCGGGGGCCCTGCCCCCGCACCCGCTCCCCCAACCGCCCCCACGGCCTCCGCCGCACCGGAGAAGCCGCCGACGATGGCCCCCGGCCCGGCGGGCCGCACCCCGGTCTTCGAGCGGAGGCCGACGGGCGGGAGCGCGGCCGGCCGCGCGACGGAGAAGGTCGTGGCGCTGACGTTCGACGCCGACATGACGGCCGGCCAAGGCGCCCGGGCGGCCTCCGGCGAACGCTTCGACAACCCGGAACTGGTCGCGCTGCTGCGCCGACTGAAGGTGCCCTCCACCGTCTTCATGACCGGGCGCTGGGCCGAGGAGTACCCGGCGCAGGCGAAGGCCATCGGCACGGACCCGCTGTTCGAGATCGCCAACCACTCCTACAGCCACCACGCCTTCAGCTCCCCCTGTTACGGCCTGCCGGTGGTCGGGAAGGACACGATGGCCCGCGAGGTAAAGCGTGCCTTCACGGCGTTCCGGAAGGCGGGGGCGCGGAACGTGGTGCCGTACTTCCGTTTCCCCGGCGGCTGTTACGACGACACGGCGCTGCGCGCGCTGGCCCCGGCGAACGTGACGGCGGTGCAGTGGGACGTGGTCAGCGGCGACGCCTTCGCCACGGACGCGGACGCGGTGGCCGAGCAGGTGCTGGACGGGGTGCGGCCGGGCTCCCTCGTGGTGATGCACTGCACCCGCAGCGCGGCCCCGGCCACCGAGGCGGCCGTCCGCCGGATCGTGCCGGAACTGCGCGAGCGCGGCTACCGCTTCGTGAAGGTGTCGGAGTTGATGGAGGGCTGACCCCTCCGAGTGGGGAGTTCCGCATTTTGCTCGCGAATCTTTGTTTTTTGCGCAGACTCATGGACTTCATGCGGAGCGGCTTCTAGCCTTCTGGCATTCACCACCCCCACACGCCTCAGAGCCGCATGACGTGAGCCCGCTCCGCTCTCCCTTCGCTCCCCACTCGAAAGGACGTCACCATGGCACTCTCCAGACGGACCGTCATAGCCACCGCCGTCGCCGGGACCGGCACCCTGGCCGTCGGTCTCGTCCCGTCCGCCGCGCAGGCCGGACCCGTTCCGCGGGCCGCGCCCGCCGCCTCCCCACCCGGGGACGTCGTCGGCAGGATCACCGTCGGGTACCAGGGCTGGTTCGCGTGTTCCGGCGACGGCGCGCCGATCAACGGCTGGTGGCACTGGTCGCACGACTGGGGCCTGCCCCCGTCACCCTCCAACACCGCCATCGTGAGCTGGCCCGACGTGCGCGACTACACCCGCACCTATCGCAGCGCCTATCCCGCCCTCGGCAACGGAGCGCCCGCGACGCTGTTCTCCTCCTACGACCAGCAGACGGTCGACACCCACTTCTCCTGGATGCGCGCGTACGGCATCGACACCGCCGCTCTCCAGCGCTTCAACCCCAACGGCGGCGAGGGCGCGACCCGCGACGACATGGCCGTCAAGGTCCGCGAGGCGGCCGAGCGGCACGGGCGGAAGTTCTACGTCATGTACGACGCCACCGCCTGGACGAACATGCAGCCGGAGATGAAGGCGGACTGGACCGCGAAGATGCGGGCGCTCACCGCGTCCCCCGCCTATGCCCGGCAGAACGGCAGGCCCGTCGTCGGCATCTGGGGCTTCGGCTTCAACGAACCGAACAAGGCCTGGTCCGCCGAGGTGTGCCTGGACGTCGTCAACTGGTTCAAGGAACAGGGCTGTTACGTGATGGGCGGGGTGCCGACCCACTGGCGGCGCGGGGTCGAGGACTCCCGGCCCGGCTTCCTCGGCGTCTACCACGCCTTCGACATGATCTCGCCCTGGATGGTCGGCCGGATCGCCACCATCGCGGACGCCGACCACTTCCACGCCAACGTCAACACCCCCGACCAGGCCGAGTGCGACGCCCACGGCATCGACTACCAGCCGTGCGTGCTGCCCGGCGACCTCCAGTCCGGGCACCGGGCGCACGGCGACTTCATGTGGCGGCAGTTCTACAACATGAAGCGGATCGGCGTGCAGGGCATCTACGTCTCGATGTTCGACGAGTACAACGAGGGCAACCAGATCGCCAAGACCGCCGAGACCGCCGCCCAGGTGCCGGCGGGCTCCGGCATCCGCGCCCTCGACGAGGACGGCACCCCCTGCTCCTCGGACTACTACCTGCGCCTCACCGGGGACGGCGGCCGGCTCCTCAAGGGGGAGCTGGCGCTCACCCCGGTCCGCCCCACCCCGACCACCACCGGCGGCCCCGTCGACCCGCCGCCGACCGGCGACCTCGCACTGCGCAGGCCGGTCACCGCCACCAGCCACACCCAGGACTACGGGGCGGGCAACGCGGTCGACGGTGACCCGCACAGCTACTGGGAGAGCGCCAACCAGGCCCTGCCGCAGTCGGTCCAGGTCGACCTGGGCACGGTGCGTCCGGTCACCCGGGTGGTGCTCACCCTCCCGCCGGTCGCCGCCTGGGACGCTCGCACCCAGACGCTCGCGGTGACCGGATCGGCCGACGGCGCCGTCTACGCGGCGCTCAGCGCCTCGGCCGGCCGCCGCTTCGACCCGGCGACGGGGAACACGGTCACGGTGACCTTCCCGCAGGCTCCGGTGCGGTATCTGCGTGTGCAGATCACGGCCAACACGTCATGGCCCGCCGCGCAGCTTTCCGGGTTGAGCGTCTACGCGACGCCCTGACGGTTCGGCGGGACGCCCGGGGCGGGTGTTCCCCGGGGCGCCCCTCGATCCGGGCGCCCCGGGGGACACCTCCTAGCCGGAGCAGGCCGTCCGGCCCGCCTCCTGCCAGGCGCAGACCGGGCAGAGCGTGGCGCCCTTCGTGGACTCCGGGTATTCGGTCGGCTCGCGGCACAGCACGCACTCGGCGTACGGAGGGCCCTCGGCGGCACCGCCCGCCGGGGCCGGTGCGACGGTCCCCGGGGTCTCGCAGTACGGGTCATCGGTGTCCACGCCCACGAGCCTACTCACCCGCGCCGGGCTGCGGTCCGGCAGCCGAGCAACGCCAGCGCCGCGGCGAGGGCCACCGCCCCGAGCAGGGGCAGGACGGGCGGCTGGACCGTTCCGGTCCGCTCTCCGGTGACCAGGGAGGTGACCGCTTGGCGCGCCGGGGATCCGGTGGTCACGAGGGCGAGGAGGGACCCGAGGAGGGACCCGAGCACGGCCGCCGCGACGGACCAGCCCCGGCGGAGCGGCACCGGACGGGTGCTCAGCGCCCCCACGGCCGCGCCCAGCAGCACGCAGCACAGGACGGCGGTCGACGAAGACCACGGTGGCGCCCGCCGCGACGCGTTCCGCCACGGCGCGGTCCAGTTCGGCACGGGCGGCGGTGTCGAGGCCGGTCCAGGCCTCGTCCAGGACCAGCAGATCCGGTTGGGCGAGCAGCGCCTGGGCGACGGCGACCTTCTGGCTGGTGCCCTTGGAGAGTTCGCCGAGCGGGGTACGGGCGTGGTCCGCCGCCCCGAACCGGGTCAGCCACTCCCCCGCCCGCCGCTTCGCCTCGGCACTCCGCAGCCCGTGGATCCGGCCCAGGCTTTGAGTTCCAGGATCAGTTGGAGGTCTTCTCGGGCCTGGCCTCGCTGGGCCGCACGATGACGAAGCCCTCGCCCTGGAGCATCAGCTGGACGGCCTCGCCGGACCCGCCGCGCACCATCGAGCCGACGCTCTGCGAGCGGTTCAGGCTGGTCGTGAGCTGCTGGCTCCAGCCGACGACCGCGTCCGTGTCCACGTACACCGGCTGGGCACCGGTCACGGGGATCACGATCGGGGTGCCCTCACACATCAGGCCGAGCTTGCCGTAGCCCGTGAACACGCTGTTGAAGAGGCCGCCGCCGACCATTCCGGCGCCCTTCACGGTCTTGATCTCGTAGGCGAGCGTGGGGTCGAAGCAGAGGACGTTGCGGCCGTTGATGGTGATGGAGTCGCCCTGGTCCAGCTCGACGATGAAACAGTTCGCCGCCTCGTGCGCGAACCACGCCTCGCCCTGACCCCGGACGGCCATGAGCGCCAGGCCCTCGCCCGTCACCGCGCGCTTGAGCATGCCGCCGATGCCCTGGCCCTTGCGCTCGAACTGGAGGTTGCCGCGGAAGGCGATCATCGAACCCTGCCGGGCGTGCATCTCCCCGTTGACGGCGTACTTGATCGATTTGGTGTTCTGCAGGGTCATGCCGGGGGCGGTGGCCGGCTGGGCCATGTGGTCGCTGGAAAAGAGATCGCTCTTCATGCGGAGCATCCTCACCCGGACCCGGTCGTTCCGCCAAGCAGGTGACGGGTCCGGCCTGGCAGACTGGGACGGTGACCAGCAACGACACTCCCGCCCCCACCCCCGAGAGCCCGTTCCACGACGGTCCGACCGACCGCGACCAGGCGCGGCAGTTCGTGCTGCCCCTGGTGCTCCACCTGGAGAAGACGGCCCCGCCCGCCCGTACCGACGCGCTGCGGAGCGCCGCCCGTGCGGTGCTGACGATCCTCTCCGACGAGCGGTCCCTGGGCGACGGCGAGTGGTCCGGGGCGATGCGGGACTGGCAGGACGCCCGGATCCGTAAGGTCGTGCGCCGGGCGCGCGGCGCGGAGTGGCGCAAGGCCGCCGCGCTGGACGGCATCACGGTGACGGGTGAGGACGGCGCGGAGGTACGGGTGTTCCCGCCGATCCCGCTGGACGGCTGGCCCAAGGAGCTGGCCAAGCTCCAGGTGTCGGGGACGGATCTGGAGGACGCCGAGCCGCCCGCCGCGCCCGATCTCTCCGGGCCGGTGCTGTGGCTCAACCCCGAAGTCGACATGTCGGCGGGCAAGACGATGGCCCAGGTCGGGCACGGGGCGCAGCTCGCCTGGTGGGAGCTGTCCGACACCGAGCGCAAGGCGTGGCGCGAGGCCGGGTTCCCGCTCTCCGTCGCCACCCCCGGTGCGGAGCGCTGGCGGGAGCTGACGGTGAGCGGGCTGCCGGTGGTGCGCGACGCGGGGTTCACCGAGGTCGCTCCGGGGTCCTGCACGGTGGTCGCCGACCACCCGGCGCTGCGCCGCTGAACACTTCTCGTTCCTGCTCCGTATCTCCCGGTACTGCCCCCTGTCGGCATTACCGCCAAGTAGCCTGCACGGCCAGTCGGTTGGCGGTTGATCGACGCCTGTTCGACGCTGTCACGCCTCGGCCCGGGAGACACCTTGTTGCGACGCATCAACGGAACGGCCCTCATCATCGCGGCGCTGGTCGCCACACTCGGCGCGCTCGCCTTCCCCGTCTGGTCCTATGCGGACCGTTCGGGCACCGGCGAGGCCCGGCTCAACGCCTCCAGCGTCGCCACCCAGTGGGGGCCCCTGTCCGCGACCGACCGGGACTTCCTGGTCAAGGTGCGGCTCGCCGGGCTGTGGGAGCTGCCCGCCGGGCAGCAGGCGATCGAGCGGGCGCCCAGCGAGGCGACGAAGGCCGCCGGGGACCATCTGGTCGTCGGGCACACGGACCTGGACCGGCGGGCCCGGGACGTGGCGGCGAAGCTCGGGGTCGAGCTGCCCAACCAGCCGACGGAGCAGCAGCAGGCGTGGCTCGCGGAGCTGACGGCGGCGAGCGGGGACGCGTACGAGCGGAAGTTCGCCAACATCCTGCGGGCCGCCCACGGCAAGGTCTTCGGCCTGATCGGCCAGGTCCGCCACACCACCCGGAACACGCTGATCCGGCAGCTCGCGAGCGACGCCAACCAGACGGTGCTGGACCACATCACCATGCTGGAGGCCACCGGCTTCGTCGACTTCGACGCCCTGGCGCGGGAGGCGGCGGGCGGGTCGACGGCCGGCCCCTCGGGCCCGTCGATGCCCCGGGACGGGCAGGCGCCGCAGGTCCCGCTGCCGGTGACGCCGACCGGCGACCAGTCCTTCACCTCACGTCCGGTGCCGCCCACGATGATGCCGATGCCCTGACGAGGGCAAGGGCCCGGGAACCTCAAATCCAGCTCTGAACGTCCCCCTGGTCGGGTTCATCGCCGCCTGACGGGGCCATGACCCCTGAACAGAACGAGGTGTACGGGGGACGGGGGAAACGCCATGGAACTGGGCATCGGCATCGGCTGGCGGCCGGAGATCGCGGACGAGGTGGAGGCGCTGACGGGGATCGACTGGGTCGAGGCCGTCGCGGAGAACCTCTGCGACGGCCACCTCCCGGACTCCCTCGTACGGCTCCGGAAACGCGGCGTGCGCGTCGTACCGCACGGGGTGGCGCTCGGGCTCGGCGGCGCCGACCGCCCGGACCCCGTGCGCCTCGCCTCCCTCGCGGCGCGCGCCGAGCTGCTGGGGACGCCGCTGGTGACCGAGCACATCGCGTTCGTACGGGCCGGGGGGCCGCTGACCGCCTCACCGAGGCTGGAGGCGGGGCACCTGCTGCCGGTGCCGCGCACCTGGGACGCGCTGGACGTGCTGTGCGAGAACGTGCGGATCGCGCAGGACTCGCTGCCGGTGCCCCTCGCCCTGGAGAACATCGCGGCGCTGATCACCTGGCCGGGCGAGGAGCTGACCGAGGGGCAGTTCCTCGCGGAGCTGGTCGAGCGGACCGGGGTGCGGCTGCTGATCGACGTGGCGAACCTGCACACCAACCACGTCAACCTCGGCCAGGATCCGGCGAAGGCGCTGGACGAACTGCCGGTGGAGGCCATCGCGTACGTCCATGTGGCGGGCGGGGTCGAGAGGAACGGCGTCTGGCACGACACGCACGCCCACCCGGTGACCGCTCCGGTCCTTCAGGTGCTGGCCGAGCTGCGCTCCCGGGTCGACCCCCCGGGCGTGCTGCTGGAGCGCGACGACGCCTTCCCGCCGGCCGGGGAACTGGCGGGCGAACTGGACGCCATCCGGGCGACGCTGCGGAAGGCGGCCCCCCCGGCTCCGGCCGAGGGTCCGCGCCCCGCCGTACGGAGCGAGGGCCCTCCGCCCGCCGCCCCCGTGCCGGCCGGGACCCGCGACCGTACCGCCGTCGCGCAGACCGCGCTGCTCTCCGCGCTGGTGGCGGGAACCCCGGCCCCCGAGGGCTTCGACCACCGGCGGCTGCGGGTGCAGAGCCGGGCGCTGGCCGCCAAGCGCGCGGACGTCGTCGCCAAGGTGGCGCCGGAGCTGCCGGAGATCCTCGGCGACGGCTACCGCGCCGCTTTCCTCGCGTACGCCGGGGGCCGCCCGATGTCCGGCGGGTACCGGCGCGACGCCCTGGACTTCGCCGAGCACGTGCTCGTCGCGGGCGGGCCCGCCGACCCGGCGGCGCGACGCCGGCTGACGTACTGGTGGCAGGACCGGTCGGGCGCCCGGCCGCCGCGTCGTGGCACCCGTCTGGTCCGGGCGGCCCGTGCCGCCCTCGTGGGGAAGTGACCGCCATGAACCTCCTCGCGCTGCTGGCAACCCTCGCGGTCGTCGTCTCCACCGTGCTCCTCATCACGAGATCGGCCGTCTCCCGGTCCCGCATCCCGTCGGCCGGCCGTTTCCCCGCCGTCCACGACGTCTACGAGGCGGCCTTCCTGACCGGCGGTCCGGCCGGGGTCGCGAACACCGCACTCACCGCCCTGCACACGGACGGCCGGGTGCTCATCGGCGGGCCCGGCATCATCTCCGTACGGCATCCGATGGCGAACGACCCGGTGGAACGCGCCGTGTTCCAGGAGCTCTCCACCGCTCCGAGCGGCGCCCTGCACCTGGTGCGGGACGCGGTGATGCGCCACCCGGCCGTGCAGGAGATCGGTGACGGGCTGGCGCAGCGGGGCCTGCTGGTTCCGCCCGGCGAGGGCCGCCCCGTACGACGTTGGGGGCTGATCCAGGGAGTGAGCTGCTTCGTCGCACTCCCGCTGTCGATCGTCCTCACCGTCCTCCAGTACGTGACGACGGACGTGAGCCTGAGCATGCCGGTCCCGTTCGTCCTGAAGGTGCTGCCCGCGATCCTGCTCGGCGGGATCAGCGGGCTCGTCGTCGCCTCGGCCGCGGCCAAGCGGATCACCGGAGCGGGCCGCCGGGCCGCCCAGGCGTGCCGGGCCGCCCCGGTCCACCCGGAGACCCCGGCCCACCTGGTCGCCACGCGGGGGCTGCGCGCGCTCCCGGACCGGGCGCTGTGGGAGCAACTGGTCGCGGCGAGCCGCCTGAGCGCGTCGGCGAGGCGGACACGGTCCGGCTTCGCGGGGAGCGGGCGGCCCGGGTACGCGGGGAGTACGGCAGGGGCGTCGGCCTTCGCGGTGGCGACGGTCTGGTGCGCCGCCTCCAGTCCCGGCGGCTCCAGTTGCGGAGGGTCCAGCGGAGGCGGTTCCGGATCGAGCTGTGGGGGCGGCTCCGGATGTTCCTCGGGGTCCGGCTGCGGGGGCGGCGGCGGTTCGAGCTGCGGGGGCTCCGGCTCGGGAGGCTCCAGTTGCGGCGGCAGCTCGGGCGGATCGAGCTGCGGCGGGGGCGGCGGCTCCTGAACCGGGCCCTTTACCGGCGGGGCTGACCGCCCATCAGGGTCACGATCACGGACATGCTCGGGCGGTGCTGGACATCACGTCCCGCCCGCCGGACCATCCCTCTCCGCATCCGCAGAGAGGCACCGCGCGTGAGAACTGCTGCGCTGTACACATCGATCGGCTCCCTGGTCCTGTCCGCCCTGGCCGTCGCTCCCGCCGGGGCCCGTGAGGGCCGGGGCTCCGCCGAGGCCCGGGGCACCGCGATCGCCGCCGCCCGCGCCACGGCCGCCGGGATCGATTTCGTCTCCTGCCCGGAGAAGGAGATGCTCCCGGACTCCCTGAAGTGCGGCACGGTGAAGGTGCCCCTCGACTACGCCGAACCGGACGGGAGACAGCTCGAACTGACGGTCAGCCGCACCGGGGCCACCGGCCCGCCCGAAAGCCGGCAGGGCGCGTTCGTCTACAACCCGGGCGGGCCCGGCGCCTCCAGCATCACCTTCCCGATGGCCGGGGAGCTGCCGGAGTGGAAGGAGATCGCCGAGGCGTACGACCTGGTCGGCTACGCCCCGCGCGGGGTGAACGGCTCCTCCGCCCCGCTGACCTGCCAGGACCCGGCGGCGTACACGAAGGGCCCGACCGACGCGCCGACGCATCCGACGCGGGAGTACAAGGAGCGGCGCGTCGCCCGGGCGAAGGCGTACGCGGAGGGCTGCGCGCTCCGCGCGGGCGAGACGCTGCGGCACTACACGTCGCTGAACAACGCCCGTGACCTGGACGTCCTGCGGGCCGCGCTCGGCGAGGAGCGGCTGACCTTCATGGGGGCGTCCTACGGGACGTACTTCGGCGCGCTGTACGCGACGCTGTTCCCCTCCCACGTACGGCGCATGGTCTTCGACTCGGTGGTCGACCCGGACCCGGAGCAGATCTGGTACCGCTCCAACATGGGCCAGTCGCTGGCCTTCGAGGCGCGCTGGGAGGACTTCCGCCGCTGGGTGGCCAAGCACGACGACGTCTACCACCTGGGGGACACACCCGAGTCGGTGCAGCGGCACTACGACGAGGTGCGCGCCGAGCTGGCGGAGAAGCCCGCGGGCGGGAAGGTCGGGCCGGGGCAGCTGCACTCGGCCTTCCTGGGGGCCGGTTACTACGACGACTACTGGGCGATGCGGGCGACGGCGCTCTCGGAGTACGTCCGAGGCAACCCGGAGCCGCTGGTCGCGCAGGCCTCCCCGCGCACGGTGGCGGCGAAGGACAACGAGAACGCCCAGGCGGTGTACACGGCCGTCGAGTGCAACGACGCGCCCTGGCCCGAGGACTTCGAGGTGTGGGACCGCGACCACACGGACCTGGCGCGCGTCGCGCCGTTCGAGACCTGGGACAACGCCTTCGCCAACCTGCCGTGCGCCTTCTGGCCCGCGCCCCGGCAGCGGCCGCTGGAGGTCGGGACACGGTGGGGCGAGCTGCCGCCGGTGCTGATCCTGGCGGCGGAGCGGGACGCGGCGACCCCGTACAAGGGGGCGCTGGAGCTGCGCAAGCGGCTGCCCGGGTCGTCGCTGGTGACCGAGCGGGACGCCGGGACGCATGGCATCGGCGGGGCCGGGAACACCTGCGTCGACGACCATCTGCGCCGGTATCTGCTGACCGGTGAGGTGCCGGGGCGGGGTGCGGACTGTGCCGCGCACCCGGAGCCGAACCCGGTGTCGCTGGACTGACGCGGAGCGCGTACGGAGCGGGGGCCGCCGCACCATCACGGTGCGACGGCCCCCGAAGCCGAACCCGGTGTCGCTGGAGGAGCGGACGGCACGATCGGTGCCCGGTGCCCGCCCTTCTGATCTTCCGGGTTGGGGTGGTGCGGGACTCGCTGGTTATGCGAGCCCGGCCACCAGGTCGGTGACGCTCTTCCTGCGGCCCGTGTAGAACGGGACCTCCTCGCGCACGTGGAGACGTGCCTCGGAGGCGCGCAGGTGACGCATCAGGTCGACGATGCGGTACAGCTCGTCCGCCTCGAAGGCCAGGACCCACTCGTAGTCGCCCAGCGAGAACGAGGCGACGGTGTTGGCGCGGACGTCCGGGTAGCCCCGGGCCATCTTGCCGTGGTCCGCGAGCATGCGGCGGCGGTCCTCGTCGGGCAGCAGGTACCAGTCGTAGGACCGGACGAAGGGGTAGACGCTGATGTAGTCGCGCGGCGTCTCGTCGGCGAGGAACGCCGGGACGTGGGACTTGTTGAACTCGGCCGGGCGGTGCAGCGCCATGTTCGACCAGACCGGGTCGAGGGCACGGCCGAGCCTGGTGCGCCGGAAGAGGTTGTACGCCTCCTGGAGCTCGTCCGAGGTCTCGGCGTGCCACCAGATCATGAGGTCGGCGTCGGCCCGCAGCCCGGAGACGTCGTAGGTGCCCCGGACGGTGATGTCCTTGGCCGCGAGCTGGTCGAACAGCTCCTGGACCTCGTCGGCGTACCCCGCGCGGTCCAGCGGGAGCACGTCGCGCAGTTTGAAGACCGACCACAGGGTGTAGCGGATGACCTCGTTGAGGTCCTTGGCCTTCTTGCCGGCGTTCGGACTCTTGCTTGATGTCACAGTCTCAGGAGCACTCATACGGCTATTGTCCCGCCTCGCTCCCCGTGCCCCGAACCAGGGTCGACGTGGCGATGATCTCTCCGGTGATCTCCCGCGCGATCTCGTCGGCCGCCCGGCGCCCGCTCGCGATGCAGGCGGGGATGCCGACCCCGTCGTAGACCGCGCCGCAGACCCGCAGCGCGGGGAGCCCCGCGACCTCGTCGCGGATCCGGGCGACCCGGGCGAGGTGGCCCACCGGGTACTGCGGCAGGCCGCCGATCCAGCGGGTGACCTCGGTGTCCACGGGCCGGGCGGTGAGCCCGGTGGCCGCGGCGAGGTCGCGCAGGGAGACGGCGACGAGCTCCTCGTCCTCGCGGTGCAGATGGTCCTCCTCGCCGTACCGGCCGACGGAGGTGCGGAGCACGAACAGGCCGGGGGCGCTGTCCGCGACCCACTGCCATTTGTTGCTGGAGAACGTGGACGCCTTGATCGTGTGCCCGTCGACCGGCGGCACGAGGAAGCCGGAGCGGCCGCGCAGGGCCTCGTACGCCTCGATGTCGGCCCGCCGGAAAGCGAGGGTGACCAGGGCCATCGAGGCGTACTCGACGCCGGACAGCTCGGCGGACGCGGCCGGGCACTCGGCGGCCAGCAGGGTGCCGGCGGACCAGGCGGGGGTGGCCAGGACGATGCCGTCGGCGGCGATCGTCCGGGTGTCGGTGCGGACGGCCCAGCCCGGCTCCGTACGGGTCAGGCCGAGGACGGGGGTGCGGTCGAGGATCTCCCCGCCACCGGCCCGTACGGCGTCGGCGACGGCTGCCGGGAGGGTGCCGATGCCGCCCTCGATGCCCTGGAAGACGGGTCCCGTCTGCTGCTTGGCGGCGGCCCGCTCCTGGATGCGGCGTACGCCCTCCAGCAGTGGCCCGCCCTCCTTCACCGCCTCGAAGAGCTGGGGCACGGCGGCGCGCATCGAGATCCGGTAGGCGTCGCCGGCGTAGACCCCGCCGAGGAGGGGCTCCACCAGCCGGTCCACGACCTCGCGGCCGAGCCGGTCGGCGACGTACGCGCCGACCGCGACGTCGTCGCCGACGGGGGTCGGGGTCAGGTCGCGCTCCTCGGCGATCCGGGCCAGCCCCTCGGGGGACAGCACCTCGCCGAGCACCGCCGGGTCGCCGGGGACGCCCATGACGTGTCCCTTGGGCATGGGGCGCAGCGCGTCGCGCGTCCACAGCGAGGCGGTGGCGGTGGCGGGCGGCTGGAGGCGGTCGGCGAGGCCCACCTCGCGGGCGAGGGCGACCGCCTCGGGGCGCCGGGCGAGCATCGACTCGGCCCCCAGGTCGACCTGGACGCCCGCGACCTCGCCGGTCATGAGCTTGCCGCCGAGCCGGTCCGTCGCCTCCAGGAGGGTGACCCGCAGTCCGGTGCCGACCAGGTGATGGGCGGCCGCCAGGCCGGCGATGCCGCCGCCGATGACGACGACGTGACCCCGGGGCGTTTCCGCACGCTGTTGAGAACGCTGCATGGGTCCACTCTCTCAAACCCGTACCGCGTCCTGACCGTGACCACTTCGAAACCGCCCACCGGCAACCGGTCCCGGGGCGGCCACGTCGAACCGGCACCATCAACCACCGTCCTGGGGGGACCCGTTATGGAATGGAACAGCAGAGGCGATCGATCCTCGGCCCGCGGGCGAGCCGCGCTCGTGGCCGGGGTGTTCGGTCTCCTGCTCGCCGTCGGCGGCTGCGGGGCGTCGAGCGACGCGTCGGGCGGCAACGCGAAGGCGGCGGACAGCAAGTACGCGCCGCCCGGGGAGAGGGCGGGGGCCGGAGAGGACGCCGACGGGGCCGCGTCGGCGGCCGAGGATCGGGCGGACGGGAAACCGTCCGGGGCGAAGGCGGCGCCGAAGCCGGGGGCGGCGGCCACCCACGTCATCCGTACGGCCACGCTCTCCGTCGAGGTGAGGAGCGTGCCGAAGGCGGTCGCCGCCGCGCGCGCCGCCACGGAGGGCGCGGGCGGCCTCGTGGCGACGGAGAACACCGAGCGGCTCGACGACACCTACGAGACCTCGCACCTGGTGCTGCGGGTGCCGCAGGACCGCTTCCAGGAGGTGCTGCGGGAGCTGGCCGGTTCCGGGAAGCTCCTGTCGCGCACCTCGAACGCGAAGGACGTCACCGACGAGGTGGTCGACGTGGACAGCCGGATCGCCACGCAGCGCGCGAGCGTGGCCCGGGTGCGGGAGCTGATGGACCGGGCGGAGAAGATCAGCGACGTGGTCGCCCTGGAGGGCGAGCTGAGCAGCCGTCAGTCCGACCTGGAGTCGCTGCTCGCCCAGCAGTCGAGCCTGAAGGACCGCACCTCGCTGGCGACGATCACCCTGGACCTGACGCCGCCGGACGCCCCGGACGACGACGGGCGGGAGGAGGACACCGGGTTCCTGGACGCGCTGGGCGGCGGCTGGGACGCGTTCGTGACGATGCTGCGGTGGATCGCGGTGGCGTTCGGGGCCGCGTTCCCGTTCCTGCTCACCGCCGCTCTGGCGCTGCTGGTCTGGCGGGTGCTGCGGGCCCGGCGGGCGGCCCGCAGGGCCCCGGCGGCGCCCCGGCCGGAGCCGGAGGGCACTCCCGCCCCCTGACCGCCGTAGCGTGGGGCTCCGACGTGGTGATGCGCCAGGCAGGCGCATCGGCGAAAGGGGACCCGGCATGGCAGCGGAGCGACTGGTGGTCATCGGCGGTGACGCGGCGGGCATGTCCGCCGCGTCACAGGCCCGCAGGCTGAAGGCGGCGGACGCGCTGGAGATCGTCGCCTTCGAGCGCGGCCACTTCACGTCGTACTCCGCGTGCGGCATCCCGTACTGGGTGAGCGGCGACGTCGAGGCGCGCGACGACCTGATCGCCCGCACCCCCGAGGAGCACCGGGATCGGGACATCGATCTGCGGATGCGGACCGAGGTGACGGAACTCGACGTGCCCGGGCGGCGGGTGAAGGCGCTGGACCGGGAGAGCGGGGAGACGTACTGGACGGGCTACGACAAGCTGGTGATCGCCACCGGGGCCCGTCCCGTGCGCCCGGCGCTGCCCGGGATGGACGCGCCCGGGGTGCACGGGGTGCAGACCCTGGACGACGGGCAGGCGCTGCTGGACTCGCTGGACGCCCTGGGCGCGAAGGAGAGCCGGCGGGCGGTCGTGGTGGGCGCGGGGTACATCGGCGTCGAGATGGCCGAGGCGATGCTCAAGCGGGGCTTCGAGGTGACCGTCCTCAACCGGGGCGAGCAGCCGATGGCGACGCTCGACCCCGACATGGGGCGGCTCGTCCACGACGCGATGGACGGGCTGGGCATCACCACGGTCAACGGGGCCGCGGTCACGAGGATCCTCACCGGTCCGGACGGCCGGGTGAGCGAGGTGGCGACGGACGCGGGGACGTATCCGGCGGACGTGGTGGTCCTCGGCATCGGCGTGGAGCCGGAGACGGAGCTGGCGCGCGGGGCCGGGCTCCCGGTGGGCCCGCACCGCGGACTGCTCACGGACCTGTCGATGCGGGTGGTGGGCCACGAGAACATCTGGGCGGGCGGCGACTGCGTGGAGGTCCTGGACCTGGTGGCGGGCCGGACCCGGCACATCGCGCTGGGCACGCACGCCAACAAACACGGCCAGGTGATCGGTTCCAACGTCGGGGGCGGCTACGGCACGTTCCCCGGCGTGGTCGGTACGGCGGTGAGCAAGGTCTGCGACCTGGAGATCGCCCGGACCGGGCTGCGGGAGAAGGACGCCCGCGCGGTCGGGCTGCGCTACGTCACGGCGACCATCGAGTCGACGGGGCGGGCGGGCTACTACCCGGGGGCGAAGCCGATGACGGTGAAGATGATCGCGGAGCTGCGCACGGGCCGGTTGCTCGGAGTGCAGATCGTCGGCCGGGACGGTGCGGCGAAGCGGGTGGACGTGGCGGCGGTGGCGCTGACCGCCGGGATGACGGTGGAGCAGATGACGGCGCTCGACCTGGGGTACGCCCCGCCCTTCTCGCCGGTCTGGGACCCGGTGCTGGTGGCCGCCCGCAAGACGGTGACGGCGGTGCGGGGCGCGGGGAGCTGAGAGCCCTGGGGGCCGGTTCTTTCGTCCGGCCCCCGTACGACCGGTCGTTCAGCGCGCGGTCTGCTCGTGGACGTGGCCCACGAGGCGGGTGAGCGCGTCCGGGTCCATGTTCGGCATCACGCCGTGGCCCAGGTTGAAGATGTGGCCCTCCAGCCCTGCGGCGGCGTCCAGCACCTCGCGGGTCTTCGCCTCGACGGCCGGGGTCGGCGCGAACAGCACCGCCGGGTCGAGGTTGCCCTGGAGCGCCTTGCCGGGGCCGACGCGGCGGGCCGCCTCGTCCAGCGGGACCCGCCAGTCGACACCGACGACGTCCGCGCCGGCCTCGCCCATCAGGCCCAGCAGCTCGCCGGTGCCGACGCCGAAGTGGATGCGGGGGACGCCGTAGGGGGCGACGGCGTCGAAGACCTTCGCGGAGGCGGGCAGCACCGCGCGGCGGTAGTCGGCGGGGGCCAGCGCGCCGACCCAGGAGTCGAAGAGCTGGACGGCGGAGGCGCCGGCCTCGATCTGCACCTTGAGGAAGGCGCCGGTGATCTCGGCGAGCCGGTCCACGAGGTCGGCCCACAGCTGCGGGTCGCCGTACATCATGGCCTTGGTGCGCTCGTGGTTGCGCGAGGGGCCGCCCTCGACGAGGTAGCTGGCCAGCGTGAAGGGGGCTCCGGCGAAGCCGATGAGCGGGGTGGCGCCCAGCTCGGCGGTGAGCATCCCGATGGCCTCGGTGACGTACGGGACGTCCTCGGGGGTGAGGTCGCGCAGCCGGGCCAGGTCGGCGCGGGTGCGGATGGGCTCGGCGATGACGGGGCCGACGCCGGGCTTGATGTCGAGGTCGATGCCGATGGCCTTCAGGGGCACGACGATGTCGCTGAAGTAGATCGCGGCGTCGACCTTGTGGCGGCGTACGGGCTGCAGGGTGATCTCGGCGACCAGCTCCGGCATCATGCAGGAGTCGAGCATCGCGATGCCCTCGCGGACCTTCAGGTACTCGGGCAGCGAGCGCCCCGCCTGGCGCATGAACCAGACCGGCGTGTGGGGGACGGGTTCGCGGCGGCAGGCCCGCAGGAACGCCGAGTCGTGGGTGGCGTGGCGGACCGCGTCGAGGCTGGCGGAGGTCGTCGTCTGCTGGCCCGAAGGGCTGTCGTTGGCACTCACGCACAGAATCTTCGCACGCGCGCCGAAGGAGCCCGGCCCCGCACGGGTGTCTCTCCCTGCGCGGGGCCCGGCTTCCGCCTACTCTTCCCCGCATGGCTCCGGCTCAGGGACAATTTTCCGATCATTCCGACGGCGTGGAAAGCGAGGACCGCGCGGAGGGACCTTCCGTGCCGCCCGCGTTCCTGGCGGCGGTCGACGCGCTGCGTTCCGCGCGGCTCCGCCCGGAGCTGGAGGTGGAGGTGACCAGGCCGCCCCAGCGGCTCGCCCCGCACGCGTACGCCATGGAGGCGGCGGTGGTGGACGGCGAGGACGACCTCGCGGACGGCAGGCTGGTCCTGCTGCACGATCCGGCGGGGCACGACGCCTGGCAGGGCGCGTTCCGGCTGGTGACGCTGGTCCGGGCGGAGCTGGAGCCGGAGATGGCGGCGGACCCGCTGCTCCCGGAGGTGTGCTGGTCCTGGCTGACGGGTGCGCTGGACGCGCGGGGCCTGTCGTACGGGGAGGCCGGCGGGACGGTGACGCGCGCCGGATCGCACTACTTCGGTGCGCTGTCCACGCGCCGCCCGGCGACGCAGATCGAGATCCGCGCCTCGTGGACGCCGAGGGAGTCGCGCGGCGGTGTGCCGGACACGGCGTCGCACCTGATGGCCTGGGGTGATCTGCTGTGCCAGATCGCGGGACTGCCGCCGTCGGATCCGGCGGACGCGGCCGTGGTGACGCTGCCGCAACGGCGCGGGCCGCAGGTTTCGTAACACTCCGTCACCCGTTTCGCACAAGCACCGGCGCTCTTTTCGTACAATCGATCGCGCGTCCTATTTGCCCGAATTGTTACTCACCAAATCGCGATCTTCCCCTAAAGGAGGACGGGTCCGCTGCCGAAGAGGTCAATGACCCTTCAAGCACGGTTCGCCCCCGGCTTCACCCCCCGAGCCGGCCCGTCCCGCCAC
>NZ_JAAXYC010000260.1 GCF_018619185.1 Streptomyces sp. McG3
CCCTCCCTCCCCGCTGGAACGAGGTTCCGGCGGGGTTCCGGGCTGCACGAATCCGACCATGCGTGACGTTATGTGATCAGGTTGCGCCGGAGCGTACGCACGCTCTAGGTTCACGATCAGCAACCCACTATCCGTAAAACGGACAACCCCGGTGGTGCTACCAACACCGACCGGGGTCTGACCGTAAGAGATCGATCCCCTTAGAAAGACGATCCCCATGGCTACCGCCAACCTTAGTGCCGCCCTGCGCGCACCCGCCGCCCACCCCATGGCGAAAGCCGGGTACGGAAAGCGTCACGCCCCCGACCAATCTCCGCCCCGCGCCGACGACTTCGCCGGTCTGGAGCCGCGTGAGGCGGCCATCGCCGCGTACGTCGACCGGCTCCCCGAAGGCGCGGCGATCGGCTACAAGGTGCTCGCCGAGGAGCTGCCGGACTACGGGCAGCAGGCGTGCCGCAGTGCGCTCGACCTGCTGACCCGGTCCGGACACCTGCGGCGCGTCAAGGTCCAGGTCGCCCTGCCCGACGGCCAGATGCGCTGGGTGACGCGTACGTACTTCTCCCGGACCGCGCGCGACGCCGACTGGTGGGCCGCCCATGTGCGGTTCGTCCGGGGCATGGACGCGCCCGGCCAGCCCTCGGCGCCCGCCGCCGGGAAAACGCCCGAGGAGCCCGAGCCCGGTGCGCGCGCCCCGCGCTCGGAGGCGTACGCCGTCCTCGCCGGGCTCGGCCGTCGCGAGCCCCGGCTCCAGCTTTCCGAGGGCGACTGTGTGGAGCTGGAACACCTGGTCGGGGAGTGGCTGGCGCGCGGCGTCGGCCGCGAACAGATCACCCAGGCCCTGACCTCGGGCCTGCCGGCGTCCGTGCACTCCGCCGGACCCCTCCTGCGTAAACGACTGGAGACCAAGATGCCGCCGAGCCCTGCCCCCCAGCTGGAGAAGGACCACCCGGGCGAGCAGATCGTGGGCATCGTGATGATGTGCCTCTTCTGCGATGAGGACGAGACGACGACCACGCTGGACCACGGCGTGTGCCGCGACTGCCACGCCGAGATCGCCCGCGACGAGGCGATGGGCCTGACCGGCGACGTCCCCGACACCTTCCGGGCCCGCCCGCGCGCCGAGGTCGACGTCGCCGCCCGCATGGCCGAACTCCGCTCCGCCACCGTCCGCCCGGTCCTCCCGGCCCCGAGGCCGCGCCGATGAGCGGGTCCGTGCCGGGTGGGCCCGAGATGTCCGTGGAGGCGTTCGAGGAGCTGTACGCCGACTGACCCTCCCGGCTCGCCCGCCCGCGCCGGATCGTGTGAGCTGGGGTGCGCACGATCGTGTGGGCTGGGACACAAACGGGAGTGCTCCCGGGCTGGGCGGGCAACAGCCCCGTACGAGCGGTTCGGGGCGACACGCCGTACCGGTTGGTGAGCGGGACATCTCACCATCCGATATGGGCGGGTCTATTCCGGACCGCTCGTTAAACTGAGCCGACCGCAGTAATGACTGAGCGAGGAGCGCACGTGGGCCTTGTCGTGCAGAAGTACGGAGGCTCCTCCGTAGCCGATGCCGAGGGCATCAAGCGGGTCGCCAAGCGAGTCGTCGACGCCAAGAAGAACGGCAACCAGGTGGTTGTCGTGGTGTCCGCGATGGGCGACACGACGGACGAGTTGATAGACCTCGCCGAGCAGGTGTCTCCGATGCCTACCGGCCGTGAATTCGACATGCTGCTGACCGCCGGCGAGCGGATCTCCATGGCCCTGCTGGCGATGGCGATCAAAAACCTGGGCCACGAGGCCCAGTCGTTCACGGGCAGCCAGGCCGGTGTCATCACCGACTCGGTCCACAACAAAGCGCGCATCATCGACGTCACTCCGGGCCGCATCCGGACCTCGATCGACGAGGGCAACATCGCCATCGTCGCCGGGTTCCAGGGCGTGAGCCAGGAGGGCAAGAACATCACGACCCTCGGCCGCGGCGGGTCGGACACGACCGCCGTCGCGCTGGCCGCCGCGCTGGACGCCGAGGTCTGTGAGATCTACACCGACGTCGACGGCGTCTTCACCGCGGACCCCCGGGTCGTGAAGAAGGCGAAGAAGATCGACTGGATCTCCTTCGAGGACATGCTGGAGCTGGCCGCGTCCGGCTCCAAGGTGCTGCTGCACCGCTGCGTCGAGTACGCACGCCGTTACAACATCCCGATCCACGTCCGCTCGTCCTTCTCCGGACTGCGCGGCACCTGGGTCAGCAACGAGCCGCAAGGGGACCAGCAGGTGGAGCACGCGATCATCTCCGGAGTCGCCCATGACGTCTCGGAGGCCAAGGTCACCGTCGTCGGCGTCCCGGACAAGCCCGGCGAGGCGGCCGCGATCTTCCGCGCCATCGCGAACGCCGAGGTCAACATCGACATGGTGGTGCAGAACGTCTCCGCCGCGTCGACCGGCCTGACGGACATCTCCTTCACCCTGCCCAAGGCCGAGGGCCGCAAGGCCATCGACGCCCTGGAACGGACCAGGAGCTCCATCGGCTTCGACTCGCTCCGCTACGACGACCAGATCGCGAAGATCTCCCTGGTCGGCGCCGGTATGAAGACCAACCCGGGCGTCACGGCCGGATTCTTCGAGGCGCTGGCCGACGCGGGCGTGAACATCGAGCTGATCTCGACATCCGAGATCCGCATCTCGGTGGTCACCCGGGCCGACGACGTCAACGAGGCCGTGCGCGCCGTGCACACCGCCTTCGGTCTCGACAGCGATTCCGACGAGGCCGTCGTCTACGGAGGCACCGGCCGATGACCGGACACCGCCCTTCGCTCGCGGTCGTCGGCGCGACCGGGGCGATCGGCGGTGTCATGCTCCGGATCCTCTCGCAGCACGCGGACGTCTGGGGCGAGGTCAGACTCGTCGCCTCACCGCGCTCGGCCGGCCGCAAACTGGTCGTGCGCGGTGAGGAGAGCGAGGTCCTCGCGCTCGCCGAGGACGTGTTCGACGGCATCGACGTGGCCCTCTTCCTGGTGCCGGACGAGGTGTCCGCCCGCTGGGCCCCGATCGCCGCCGCCAAGGGCGTCGTCGTCATCGACGACTCGGCCGCCTTCCGGCTCGACGACGACGTGCCGCTGGTCGTCCCGGAGATCAACCCCCATGCCGCCCGGCTCCGGCCGCGCGGCATCGTCGCGTCCCCGAACTGCACCACGCTGTCGCTGATCGTCGCGATCGGCGCGCTGCACGCCGAGTTCGGACTGCGCGAGCTGATCGTCTCCTCCTACCAGGCGGTCAGCGGCGCCGGCCGCGACGGCGTCGCCGCCCTGCGCGAGCAACTGGCGCTGGTGGCCGGCACGGAGCTGGGCACCCAGCCCGGGGACGTACGCCGGGCCCTGGGGGACAGTACGGAGGCCACGGGGAGCCCGTTCGCCGCACCCGTCGCCCTGAACGTCGTGCCCTGGGCCGGTACGGACGCCGGCGACGGCTGGTCCTCCGAGGAGATCGCCATCCGCGAGGAGTGCCGCAAGGTGCTGGGCCTGCCGGATCTGAAGACCACCGCGACCTGTGTCTACGTCCCGGTGATCGCCACGCACTCGATGTCCGTCCACGCCCGCTTCGAGAACGAGGTCGCCGTGGGCAAGGCGCACGAGATCCTGGCGACCGCCCCCGGCGTGGTCCTCTTCGACAGCCCCGCGTCCGGAGATTTCCCCACTCCGTCCGATGTGGTGGGCACCGACCCCACCTGGGTGGGCCGCGTCCGGCGTTCGATGGACGATCCGCATGCCCTGGAAATGTTCCTTTGCGGTGACAATCTCCGAAAAGGTGCGGCTTTGAACGTGGCGCAGATCGCCGAATCGGTCGCCGCCGAATTTCCCCGGGCATGATCGAACCTGTTTTGTAGGATCTGTGAACGCCCTATGAGCAATTTGCTGGTCTGAACCTCTTGAGCTGGGACGTTGTCGTATCCGACGATGATCTCCCGGCCATCTGCAACCGCATCTTGGTCGGGCTGCGTCTATGCGGTCACTTCTTGCGTGGCCAGACGCTATGACGGGGCATTTGGGGAAGAGCAGGTACGTATGAGGGCATGTCGCACAGCGTCGAACGTGACGCCGTACGCGTACAACCCTGACGGGGGGCAGCGTGTCCAACAGGCGTGGCAGAGGTTCTCGACATCACAGTGGTGGGCCCGTTGCGAGGCGCGTCGGTGCGTCCGCTCCGGCGGCCCCGTGCGCCCGGCGGCATGCCGGTGATCGCGCCCATGCCCGCCGCGCGCCCGGCACAATTGCCCTCGCAGCGCGGGGACGTTGAAGAGACGGTGGCAGCGGGAACCACGGTCGACCATCTCACCGAGACCTATCGCGCCCATTACCGCTCCCTGCTCGGCCTCGCGGCCCTGCTGCTGGACGACACCGCGTCCTGCGAGGACGTGGTGCAGGAGGCGTTCATCCGCGTGCACTCCGCGCGGAACCGGGTCCGCGAACCGGAGAAGACCCTCGCCTATCTCCGGCAGACGGTCGTCAACCTCTCTCGCTCCGCGCTGCGTCGCCGCATCCTCGGGCTGAAGCTGCTCTCCAAGCCGATGCCGGACATGGCGAGCGCGGAGGAGGGCGCCTACGACCAGCTGGAGCGGGACGCGCTGATCAAGGCCATGAAGGGGCTGCAGCGACGCCAGCGCGAGGTGCTGGTGCTGCGCTACTTCGCGGACATGACGGAGGCCCAGGTCGCCGAGACGCTGGGTGTCTCGCTGGGCTCGGTCAAGGCGTACGGTTCCCGGGGTATCGCGGCGCTGCGCGTCGTGATGGAGGCCCAGGCATGAGCGGGCCCGAGCAGCGCGACGAGCACAGGCACGAGAATGACCCGACGGGAAACGGAATTGTGAACCACGGGCCGGAGAAGACTCCGCACACCGATCCGGACCGCCCGCACGACGGGAGCACGGGGCCCGAGCCGGGTGACACCCCGGAACCGGCGCCACCCGCGCGGGTGGACAACGAGGCCGCCGAGGACCCCGACGAGCAGGACCCGGGGACGGCGGAAGCCGCGGCGGACGCGGGGGATGGGGATACGGAGACCGCGGCGGACGCGGGTACGGAGCCCTCCGCGGGCGCCGACGGCACGAGCGAGACCCCCGCCGACGGCACGAGCGAGACCCCCGCCGACGGCACGAGCGAGACCCCTGCCGGCGGTATGAGCAGGATCCTGGCCTCCGGTTCCGGCGAGGCGCCCGGAGCGCCCGCCTCCGCCTCCGGTAAGGCCTCCGGGGCGCCGGACGACGACGACCTCGTCGGCACGCTGACCGACCTCTTCGCCCGTGACCGGGGCGCCCCCGCCTCCGAAGAGCTGGACGAGGTGGCCCTGCGCCGCATGCTGCACGGTGCGGTGCGGGAGCTGGCGCCCTCCGAGGGGACCCTCGACCACCTCCACCGCGCTGTCCCCGCCCGCAGGGCCAGGCGACGGCAGGCCGTCGTCGGGGCGGCCGCGGCGGCCCTGCTGATCGGCACCGCCGTCCCCGCCTTCGTCCACGTCGCGACCTCGGACGGCCCGTCCGCCGCCCGCCCCGCCATCGCCGGACACGGCGAGCAGGCCCAGGGCGGCAACGGGGACGAGACCGGCCCCGAGGCGCCCGGCCGGCGGACCGTGCAGCCCACCGAGCGGGAGAGCGAGGGCAGCGCCGGCGAGGCCGACCCGGACCCCAGCCCCACCCGGGGCGAGGGCAGCGACCCCGACGGCGCGGTGACGGGCGAGGAGACCGACTCCCCGAGCGCGGACTTCGCCTCCCTGCCGGTCTGCGACCCGAGTCAGCTCGGCGTCGCGTCCGCGGGCACCGACGCACCGGGAGCCGACGGCACGGTCTACGGCAGCTTCAGGATCGCCAACGTGTCCGGCACGGACTGCACGGTCAGCAGCAACGGCACGGTGGGCTTCACCGCCATGGGCGCGGCCGACCCGCTCAAGATCGGTGTGGTCCAGCACGCCGCGGGCGACGCGGCCCCCGGGCTGCCCGACCCCTCGCAGGAGCCGGGCACGGTGCTGTTGAAGCCGGCCATGGCGTACGAGGTGCGGTTCGCCTGGGTGCCGGCCGAAACCTGTCCGACCGTGGGCCCGTCACCGAGCCCGACCCCGTCGGGGGACGGGGCCGGAGGATCGGTCGGCGAGGGGGGCACCGATCAGCCCTCGGGCGTCGACACCCAGGCGCTGAAGGAGGACGGGGGCGCGGCGGAGGGCAGCGTCGCCGTGACGCACACCCCGGAGACGGGAGCGCCCACCGCGGAGACGAAGATCCCCAACGCCTGCTCGGGCACCATCTACCGCACGGGCGTGCTCGCCACGTCGTGAGTCCGGCGACCGACGGGCCCTACGGGGCCACCGGGGCCTTCCGAGCCGCATCAGCGGCCCCAGGGGCTGACGGGTCGTCCGGTGCCTCCTGTGCCCCCGGAGCGGCCGGGGCCTCCGGAGCCGCGGCGGGGTCCTCCGGTACGAGGCCGAGCGCGATGTCGCGTACGGCCTCCGCCTCGCGGCGCACCAGCCGGAACCACATGAAGAGCACGAAGCCGGCGAAGACGAACCACTCGCCCGTGTACCCCAGGTTCTGGAAGGCCTTCAGATCGAGGCCACTGCCCTCGGGGGCCGCTGCGGGCACCGGCTTCATCGCACCGCCCGTGCCGCCTGCCTCGGCCTCGGGAAGCGTCACCCAGGCGTCGTACACGTCGTACGGCACGAGGTTCACCAGGGTCGCGGCGCTGATCATGCCGACCTGGCCCCCGGGCAGCCCGCCCCGGACGTCCACGCCCTTGCTGCGGGCGTTCTCGGAGGCCTGGAGGTCGCCGGTCACCGTGACCTCGCCCTCCGGCGCGGCGGGCACCCGGGCGCCGCTCGCGGAACCGGGCAGCCAGCCCCGTACCACCGGCAGGGCCTTGCCGCTGTCCGTACGCAGCATGTTCAGGACGTAGAAGCCCCGACGGTCGTCCAGCTCGCGGCCGGGCACCAGGAACTGGTCGGCGTACGTGCCGGTGGCGACGGCCGGGCGGCCCGACGTCACCTTGTCGACGGGCAGCAGCTCGTCCAGGGGTTTCGCGGCCCGGGTGCTGGGATCGGGCTGCTTCTCCGCCTGTTCGTGCGACTGCACGCGGTCCTCGAAGCGGCCGAGCTGCCAGGTGCCCATGAACACGCAGAACGGGATGGCCAGCACGACGAAGAGGTTGATCCCCCACCATCGCGGGGTCAGCAGGAACCGGTACACCCCTCCAAGGTACGGTTCCCCGCCCCGGACTCCCGGAGCGGGGTCCGTGATTTATTCGGCCTTTACGCCCGTACCGGGGGCCGGGGAGGCGAGGACGGGGCCTCCTCCGAGGTGCTTGAGGGCGAACTCCAACTCCAGCCGCACCTGCTTGATCCGCTCCTCCACCACCAGCGAGCCGTGCCCGGCGTCGTACCGGTACACCTCGTGGACCGCGCCGCGCGCCGCCAGCCGGTCCACGTAGTTCTCCACCTGACGGATGGGGCAGCGCGGATCGTTGACGCCCGCCGAGATGTAGAGGGGGGCGCGCACCGCGTCGACGTACGTCAGCGGGGACGAGGCCTCGAAGCGCTCGGGAACCTCCTCCGGCGTGCCGCCCAGCAGCGTGCGGTCCATCGCTTTCAGGGCCTCCATCTCGTCGTGGTAGGCCGCGACGTAGTCCGCGACCGGCACGGCCGCCAGGCCCAGCGTCCAGGAGTCGGGCTGGGTGCCGAGCCCGAGCAGGGTCAGATAGCCGCCCCAGGACCCGCCCGCCAGGACCAGCCGCTCCGGGTCCGCGAGCCCCGACGTCACCGCCCACTCCCGTACGGCGCCGATGTCCTCCAGCTCGATCAGGCCGACCCGGTGCTTCAGCGCGTCCGTCCAGGCGCGGCCGTAGCCGGTGGAGCCCCGGTAGTTGACCCGGACGACCGCGAAGCCGTGGTCCACCCAGGCGGCGGGGCCGGAGGCGAAGGCGTCGCTGTCGTGCCAGGTCGGCCCGCCGTGGATCTCGAAGATCGTGGGGAAGGGACCCTCACCGGTGGCGGGCTTCTGCACGAGGGCGTGGATACGGCCGCCCGGCCCCTCCACCCAGGCGTCCTCGACGGGCACCGACGGCGGGGCCTTCGCGCCCGGCGGGTCCAGGACCACCGCACCGCTCGTCGACCGCACCACGGGCGGCCGCTCGGCCGAGGACCACAGGTACTCCACCGTGCCGTCCGGGCGGGCCGTGGCGCCCGACACGGTGCCCGCGGGGGTCTCCACGCGCACGGGAGCCGGGGCCCCCGGCTCGTACCGCCACAGCTCACTGCGGGCCTCGAAGCCGTGCTCGATGAGCAGCGCGGAGCCGTCCGGATACCACTCGGCCCCCACGTCGCCCGGCAGGTCGACCGGCAGCGCGGTCTCCGTGCCCGCGACCGGGTCCCAGATCATCGGCTCCCAGCGGCCCCGGCGCTGATGTCCGACGAGGAGCCGGGTGTCACCGGCCACCGGGGCGAAGCCCAGTACGGCGAGGCCCAGTTCCTTCGTGCCGCCCTCGGTGTCGTCCAGCTCGGCCACCGTGGAGCCGTCGGGGCGCACCACGCGCAGCGCCGAGTGCATCGCGTCGCCGTGCTCGGTGTGCTCCAGCGCGATCAGGGTCCCGTCGTGGGAGAGGTCCCCGACCCCCGCGGACTCCCGGTGCCGGTAGATCTCCACGGGTTCGGCGCCCGGCGTCCGCACCAGGTGGATCGTCGTGCCGTCGTCGTCGGTCGAGCGGCCGATCACCGCCGAACCGTCCCGCCCGATGGCCAGGCCCGCCGGGTAGGAGGCAGCGAGACCAGGGGCGGCCGGCTCGTCCTCCCCGCCGTCGAACGGCTGGCGCATCCACACGCCGAACTCGTCGCCGTCGGTGTCGCTGAACCACCAGACGGCTTCGCCGTCCGGCGTCAGCACGCCGTCCGTCGTGCCGTTCGGCCGGTCCGTGACCTGGCGCTGCCGCCCGCTCGCCCGGTCCCACGCGTACAGCTCGTAGGTCCCGGTGGCGTTGGAGACGAACAGCGCGCGGTCGGGGGCGTCCTCGGCCCAGTCGGGCAGGGAGACGCGAGGCGCACGGAACCGCTTCTCCCAGTCGGGCACAGCTGCTGCATCAGTGGTCATGCCTCCATCCAACCCGATCCGGGGGCCGGGCCCGTAACGGGATTCTGTTTGGTGCCGGGGCCGCGAGCCCGGACGAAAGAGAAGGGGAAACGAAGGGCACTTCCGGGGTGGGGAACCTCCTTCCGGGGTGGAGGAACACCTCCCGGGGTGGGGAACCACCGAATATCCACTCGCACCACTCCCACCCCATGGGTAGCTTTCCGGGCATGTATTCCCCGACCCCGGACGACTGGCACGCCACCAACCGCGCGCGCTGGGACGAACGCGTGCCGATCCACGCGGCGAGCGACTACTACGAGCTGGACGCGTTCCTGGCGGGCAAGGACGTGCTGCGCGCCTTCGAGCTGGCCGAGGTCGGCGACGTCACCGGGAAGACCCTGCTGCACCTCCAGTGCCACTTCGGCCTGGACACCCTCTCCTGGGCGCGGCGCGGCGCCGCGCAGGTCGTCGGCCTCGACTTCTCCGAGCCCGCCGTCGAGACCGCCCGGGGCCTGGCGAGATCGCTGGAACTGGGCCCGGAGCGCGCGTCGTTCGTCGCGGCCGACGTGTACGACGCGCCGGTCGCCGTCCCCGATTCCGCGTACGACATCGTCTACACGGGCATCGGCGCGCTGGGCTGGCTGCCCGACCTCGACCGCTGGGCCGAGACCGCCGCCTCGCTGGTCGCGCCCGGCGGTCTCCTCTACCTCGCGGAGTTCCATCCGCTGACCGACTCGATGGACGAGACCGGTTCGGTCGTCACCGACGACTACTTCAGCCGCGACGCCTGGGTGGACGAGACGCCGGGCACGTACGCCGACCTCGACGCGCCGACCGTGCACAACCGCAGCGTCGAGTGGCAGCACCCGGTGGGCCGGGTGGTGACGGCCCTCGCCGGGGCCGGTCTGCGGATCGAGTTCCTCCATGAGCACGATTCCACGCTCGTCCAGCGGTTCGGCACCCTGGAACGTCACGCGGACGGCCACTACCGCTTCCCGGCGGACCGGCCGAGGATCCCGCTGATGTACTCGATCAAGGCGTCGCGCCCTGCGGAGTGTCAGGGATAACCGCAGGTCGGCACCGCCCCTCGGGGCTCCTCCGGCCGATTGTCAGTGGTGGGGTACACACTCGTTTCCATGACCGACACGACTGGTGGAACGGCGGGCGGAGCCAGGCCCGGCAAGGCTTTCGGCACCATGCCGGGTACGGCTCCCGGGACGACGACGGCCGCGCTGCGCGGGGCGGTCGAGGCGTACTGGTCGTCGGCCGAGGCGCGCGACTGGACCGCGTTCGGGGCGACCCTCGCCGAGGGCGTGGTGTACGAACTGCCGCAGACGCGGGAGCGGATCCTCGGCAAGGAGCGGTATCTCCGGTTCAACGAGGAGTTTCCGGGCGACTGGCACGTGCGGGTCGAGCGGATCGTCGTCGACGCGGAGGGCCGGCAGGCCGCCGCCCGGACCGGGTTCACGGTGACAGGGGATCAGGCGGGTGAGGCACCGCTGGAGATGGACGCCATCCACTTCTTCACGTTCGACGAGAAGGGGCTGATCACCGGCGTGACGGACTTCTGGCCCGAGTCGTACGAGCCTCCGGCCGGCCGCGAGCACCTGGTCGAGCGCTACTGAGAACGGCGGCCCACCGATCACCCGGTGAACCGCCGTTCCGTACGAGGAGTTGTCCGCGCGAACTACACCGCGGAGCGGAAGGCGGGCAGATAGCCGCCCGACTGCCCCGCGGCCTTGGGGTGGTACGAGTTGTAGATCGGGACCGTGACGCTGTGGAGCCAGGCGTCCCCGGAGCACAGCTCGTGCCCGGTGAATTCGTCCACCACGCTGGAGAAGGTGAACCCGGCGTCGGCGGACCGCTTGGCGAGGACGTCGTTCAGCACGTCCGACGCGTTGTTGATCGCGGTCCGCTCGGCCTCGGAGAGCCCGGCGATGCAGCTGCCGGACAGCTGGTAGAAGCGCGGGTAGCCGAGAACCACGACCTGGGCCTGCGGGGCGCGGGCCCGGATGCCGTCGTAGAGCGCGTCGAGGCTGCCGGGCAGGGAGCTGTTCATCTGCGAGACGGCGTTGTTCACGCTGTTGATGCAGGCGGCCTCGTTGGACAGCACGCAGTCCTGCATGACGTCGGCGAACCCGACGTCATTGCCTCCGGCGGTGACGCTGACCAGGGAGGTGGAGGCGCTGAGCACGCCGAGCTGAGTGCTGACCACGGACGAGGTGGTCGCTCCCGAACAGGCGACGAAGTCGAACGAGGCGGGAGAGTTCGCCGCCTGCCACAGATACGGGTAGGCGTTGGTGCTGCGTCGGCAGTCCCCGCTGTCGGAGAGGTAGCTTCCGGCGCCGACCCCCGAGGAGTAGGAGTCGCCGAGCGCCGCATAGCCGCCGGCGGCGGCCGAGTCGGTCGCGGAGGCCGGTCCCGCGATGCCGAGCGTGGCCACGGCGGCGAGCGCGAGAGTGACGACGGACGCGCGAATTCTTCGTACTGACATGGCTGCCAGCCCTTCGGAGTGTGGGGGGACGAGGGGAGGGGAGGACGAGCTG
>NZ_JAAXYC010000261.1 GCF_018619185.1 Streptomyces sp. McG3
GTCGGGGCGGGTGGGGTGGCCACGACACTTGGAGAGCGCTCTCCCTCATGGGCGCGGTGCGCCCATGAGGGAGACGCGACGGGCAGGGTCAGGGCAGTTCGTAGTTCTCGTCCAGAACCGCGCCCTCACCCGGGTTGTTCTCGTCGTAGCCACGGGCGTTGCACTGGAGGGCACCGACGATGCAGTGGTCGACCAGGGCGTCGAGCGTGGCGTTGTCCCAGGCGTTGAAGAAGTCGTAGTGGAAGGAGTGGCCGGTACCGCTGGCCAGTCTCACCTGCGACATGTCACCGTTGACCGGCCACGCCATCTTGAACTCGATCATCGGCAGGGCGACCGGGTGGCTCGTCGGGCAGACGTCCTGATTGGCCCCCATCACGACCGGATAGGCCATGTGTGCCTTGTGGTCGGGGGTGTCCAGGTGCTTTCCGTCCCAGCAACTGGGCGCCTGCATCCGCAGGTTGAGCTGGGTGTCCTGGCTGGTCGGGCACGCGGCCGGGAAGTCGTAGTTGTGGTAGCTTTCCCCGCACTCGTACCCCTCGACCATGCCGGGGTGGTCGCGGAACTCCTGGGCGGTCTGCGTGGGGCTGCCGACGACGAACCGCAGCCCCTTGGGGAAGGGCCGTACGGTGCGGTAGTCGGTGACTCCGGCCTTGTAGTAGATGGTCTGGGGGCCGACCGGGCGGATCTCCTCGTTCCCGTCGTAGAGGGTCGGCATCCAGTAGGCGGACAGGTCGCCGGGGGCGAGGCAGGCGGTCCCGCCCGCGCTCAGGGACGCTGTGGTGCTGTTCGCGTTCGTGGTGTCGTTGCCCATGAACGTGTGGTCGTGCGAGGCGCCGGCCTGGCCCGGGTAGACGATCGGGTCGTCCGGGGCGGTGTGGTTGACCGAGCAGTTGGCCTGGAACTCGTGGAAGTAGCGGTGCGGCGGGATCTCGTCGGACGGCTCCACTCCGGTGACCGGCGGGTCCGCCGGTATGTAGCCGTCGCCGTCGGGGTCGTCCCCGAAGGCGACGGGCTTCGCCGGTGCCATCTTGTGGCCCTGCATGACGTGCGAGGCCGCCGCGGGCTTGTCGGACGCGGGCGGGGCCGCTTCGGCGGCGGTCGCCCCGGCGTTCGTGATCGCGGTGAGCCCGAGCGCGACCAGCGCCAGGGCGGTCGCCACGATCAGGGCGGACACCAGGGTCGTTCTCTTGAGTCTTGTCACCATAGGGACCTCCATGCCGCTCTTCATCCCTGCACATCGGGTGCACGGTGGGGGGAAAGGGTGAGCTGGACGGTGCAGCCGGGAAGAGACTCCGCCCTGCGCGTCACGAGGCCGGCGGACCGCGGGATCCCCTGGGAGAGCGCTCTCCAAAGCGGTGCCAGTGTTGCGCCGGTGTCGCGAGGGTGTCAATAGCTGGTGAACGATGCGCTGAGCAAAGGCTGTTGGGCCTCGGGAAAACGCTCTCCCGGCGGGGCCGCACACGGAAGCGGCCCCGCACGCCGGCGGGGCCGCTCACAGTGCCTTCGCTGAGCCGACGGGATCCGGCCGCCCCGGGCCGCTCGCGGCCCGGCACCCCCACCCGTCGGCGGGAGCCGCTCCGCCGGGGAGGACGGCGGGACGGCTCCCCCGGATCACGCGGTGTGCAGGGTCAGCCCGTACCGGTTGAGGATCTCGTTGACCGGCTGGTACCAGGTCTCGCCGCCGCCGGAGCAGTTGCCCCAGCCGCCGGAGGTGACACCCTGGGCCTGGTCGCCGCTGATGAACGAGCCGCCGGAGTCGCCCCCTTCGGCGCAGACGCTCGTCTTGGTCATCTGGTGCACGGCGCCCTGGCTGTAGTTGACGGTCTCGTTCTTGGCGAGGACGTTGCCGCAGTGCCAGCGGGTGGTGGAGCCGGAACGGCAGATCGAGGCGCCGATCGGCGCCTCGTTGGAACCGCGGACGAGCTGGTCGGAGACGGTGCCCCAGCCGATGACGACCGGCACGGTCCACCAGCCGTTGGCCACGTTCACCCAGGCGTAGTCGTCGCCGGGGAAGGACGAGCCCTGGAAGTTGCCGATGGCCGAGCCGTCCCAGCCGCGCACGGACTGGCCGGCGCCGCCGCAGTGCCCGGCGGTGACGAAGCCGCCGTGGACGGAGAAGCCGATCGAGCAGCGCACGTTGCCCGTGTAGTACGGGTCGCCTCCGACCGTTCCCGCGGCGAAGGTCCGCGGCGCTTCGGCGGTCGTCTCCACGGTCACGGGTCCGGCCTCGCGCGCCTTGGCGACGAAGGACCGGACATCGTTGTCACGCTGCTCGGACGCGACGACGTTCACAACGACGCTGCTGGTCGCCGGGTCGACGTGCCAGCTGCTCACGCCGGACGGGGCGGACAGGGCGTCGATGCGGGCCTTCGCCGCGTCGAGCTGCTTCGCCGAGTGCTCGACGAGCCGGGTTCCGGCGCCGGCGGCCCGTACGGCCTCGGCCTTCTCGGCGTTCGTGACGGCGACGACCAGCTTGCCGGTCTTCGCGTCGAACCAGGACCCGCCGAAGGCGGAGCCCGCAGCGCGCTGCGCCTTCGACTCCAGGGCGGTGGCCGCCTTCTCGTCGGCGAGCCTCGCGACGGCCTCCCCCTCGGTGAGGCCGAAGTCGCGCTGCATCGCGGTGAGCAGGGCCGTGGAAGCGGGGGCCTCCGCGGAGCCGGTGGGGGCGGCGGAGGCGGACGACGGGCCGGCGGCGGCCCAGGCACCGAGGAGCAGGAGTGCGGACAGACCGGTCCGCAGCACGGTTGCGTGTCTCAAGGGAGTGACCCTTCCTGTTGTTCCAGCGACGTGGGGGTGGAACGGGAGGCGTCCGGGAGCGCATGCCGATCGTGCCGTTTGAGAGCGCTCTCAGATGTGCCGTCCCGGACTGTAGCGGAGTTCGATAGTCAGGTCCATGCCAATGGAGGCGATGGGGCGGAAGAGGTGCGCGAGGACGCCGCGTACCGGGTTGAGTAGGTGTACTCATCCGGCCCGCAGGCACGCGTCCTACTGTCACAGGAACAGCGCACGGGGCCAGATGGAGGAGCTGATCATGACCGGATCACGCCGCAGACGGTGGAGAGCCGCGCTGACCGGCACGCTGGCGGGTTCGCTGGTCGTGCTGCTGGGCGCGTGCGGAGTGGTCGACACCGATGACGACCGCCGGGCGGCGGAGGAACTGGCCGAGAAGCACTTCCCGGGGCAGCTCAAGGCGATCGGAGCACGCACGCTCTTCCCGGGCTCCGGCGGCTCGGAGGTCACGTTCGCGGTGACCGACGACCGCGACGCCGTGGTCCGGCTCCGCATCGACACGGACAGGGCGGACGGGGGTACGTGCGACCGCGAGGACTGCGCGGGCGCCCTGGCCGAAGCCGTGAAGCGCGGGCGGCAGCAGGCCGAGGACTTCCGCACGCTCCGGGACGCCTTCGACACTTGTGGTTACGAGGTCGTCGCCCTGGGCCCGACCGGCACCCCGCCCTACGTCGTGGCCGAGCTGACGAACGTCACCGTCGCGAAGGTGCTCGGCGAGATCGGGGAGTGCGTCCAGCGCTGGGTCACGGCGAGCGGGGCCGGCAGCACGTTGGCGAAGGCTCAGGGGTCGTACGTGAACGTGGTCTCCCCGTCCGTCGCCGACCGGCGCGACCGGGGCGAGGAGTCGTGGCCCACCGTGATGCGGCTGACCCGGCCGGACCTCCTGGCCTCGCTCACCAAGAACGCCTATTTCTCCGCGAGTTACGGGATCGAGTCGGGGCGGGTCGACACGACGGGCAGCGCCCGGGCAGTCCGCCCGTTCCAGGAGCGGCAGAAGTTCGGTGAGACCGTGCAGAACGCGGTGAAGGAGCAACTGCGCGCCACCTACCCCCGGGTGGCCATGAGTACCTACCAGTGGATCTGGCGGCTGGAGCCGGGCCGCGTCGACCGGCAGACCGGCTACGTCCTGTTCTGCCCCGAGCCGGACGAGCGCGGACGGTGCCTCAACAGCGACGACGCTGCCCTGGTGACCACGGACGAGCACGGCACCCCGGTGGGGAAGATCCGGCTCGTGCACGACGTACGCGAGGGCACCGGGGCGCTGCGGCTGCCGCCGTACTAGGGTCCCTGTTCGGATCAGGCCGGACCAGGGAGCGGTCCCGGTGCGTGCAACCGCAAGGCGGCGGGGGTCATGTTCGCCTCCTTGGAACACGCCGGCTGGTCCGCGAGGCCCTGCTTCCGGGCCGGATGCGTGGTCGATACGGCGTCGAGGCCGGCACTCATCAGCCGGTCGAACGACACCAGGGCACCGGGGCGCCACAGGCGGACGTCGACGGTCGGCGTGGAACGCCATGGAAAGCTCCTTCCATGGGGGCGTCACCCCAGGCCGGCAGCGTGCCGCAACCGCCCGGGCGCACGCCCGGGTTCGCCCCTTCGCCAGGGGGACGGCCTCACGATTCCCGCACCTCGATCACGGCTCGGGACAGGCGGCGGACCGTCGCGGAGGGGCCGTCGCGCGGGAGCCCTGTCAGCCGAAGTCGTCCGGCACGACGCGGAGCTTCCGAGCGATCCGGGCGAGGGCCTTCCGGTCGGCCGGGTTGAGCGAGTCGAGGACGACGCGGCGTACGGCGCGCAGGTGGGTGGGCGCCGCCAGGTCCACGATGTCGAAGCCGGCGTCGGTGAGTTCGGCCAGTGTGTAGCGACCGTCGGCCGGGTCGGGTGTGCGAACGACCCAGCCGCGCTGTTCACAGCGCTTGATGACGTTGGACAGGCGGGAGAGCGACCCGCTGGCGAGGAAGGCGAGTTCTCCCATGCGCAGCCTGCGCTGCGGAGCCTCGGAGAGATGGCTGAGCACGAGGTACTCGAACAGGGTGAGGCCGTGCTCCTGTCGCAGCGGCGATTCCAGCTTGCCGGGCAGCAGCAGCACCAGGGAGATCAGCCCGGTCCATGCCTCCTTCTCCTGCTCGTCGAGCCACCGCAGCTCATCGTCGCCCTCGTGTTCTCCCGTGCCGCTCATGGGCCCTCCTGTGCCGCTCATAGGTTGTTCCGCCCCTCCGGCAAAGCGTGCCATCACTTTGCGCTTGAAGTCATCTCTTGTTAGTTTTACTTTACGCGTGAAGTCACAGAAGAGAAAACACACCAGCCCTGAGTGGGAAGAGGAAGCATCATGGACACCGTCACCTTCGGCATCACCCCGGGCTTCGGCGAGAAGCTGCACGAGGCCCACGGCTACAGCGGGGCCGTCCGGGTCGGCGACCGGGTCGAGACCTCCGGCCAGGCCGGGGTGGATGACGACCTGGTCATCCCCGACTCGCTGGAGGATGAGATCATCCAGGCCTTCGACAACGTCGAACGCACGCTCGCCACGGTCGGCGCGACGTGGAAGGACGTCATCCACGTCAACTCGTACCACAGGGTCGCACCCGGAGACGACGCCATCGGCGACGACCACAACACGGTCATGACCGAGCAGTTCCGTCGTCGCCTCGACGGCCGCGCGCCGATCTGGACGGAAACCGGCGTCACGGTTCTCGGCCTCGCCGCCATGCGCGTGGAGATCCGCGTCACCGCCATCGTCGGCTCGGGGAGCTGAGCCGCCACCTCCGGGAGATGGGACCGGACCGCAGGCACCGCGGGAGCCCTTGAGTCGCCCAGCGGCGAGATGCGGGTCCAGGCATCGGCCGACCGGGGGCCTCGTCCCGTCGGCCCGGCGATCCGGGGCACCGTCGGCCGCCCGTGTCATCGTGGGGCCATGACCATCGCAGTTCGCCCGGCCTCCGTGTTCGAGGATGTCCGCACCCTGGTCGGCCCGAAGTCACCCAAGGCCAACGTCTGTTGGTGCCTGAGCTACCGGATTCCGTCCAAGCTCAACACCGAGCTCCGAGGCCCGGCGCGCGGTGAGTACGCCGCCGGGCTGTGCCGTGCGGAGCCCCCGCCGGGGGTGCTCGCCTACGACGGCGACGAGCCGGTGGGCTGGGCAGCCGTGGCGCCGCGCTCGGACACCTCCTTCGCCCGCAGTCGAAAGATCCCGCACATCGACGACCTGCCGGTCTGGTCCCTGTGGTGCGTCCGGGTTCGCCCCGGTCACCGCGGAAAGGGGATCTCGCACGAGCTGATCGCCGGTGCGGTCGAGTTCGCCCGCGCCCACGGTGCGCCGGCGGTCGAGGCGTATCCGCTCGACAGCGGTGACGCCAAGGTCGATCTGACGATGGCGTACCCGGGGATCCGGAAGAACTTCGAGCGCGCCGGCTTCACCCACGCCGCCGCCACCACCTCGGTACTGGCCGGCCATCCCCGCGTCCTGATGCGGCTCGACCTGCGCGGGTAGCGGCTTTCGTCACCCCTGCGGCACCCACGGCCGCAGCTTCTCCGGGTTGCGGACCACCCAGATCCGGGCGACGCGGCCGTCGGTCACGTCGAACGAGGCGACGGTCAGGACGACACCGCCCCGCAGGGCCACCAGGCCCGGCGCACCGTTGACCGACCGCTCCAGGAGTTCCAGCCCCGGGGCCCGGTCGGCGATCGCGACCATGTACGCGGCGATGCGCGTGTCTCCTTCGATCGGGCGCAGGGCGGCACCGACCAGACCGCCGCCGTCGGCGGTCATCACGGCGGACGGGTCGAGGAGGTCGACGAGGGCCGCGATGTCCTTGTTCTCCCAGGCCTCCCTGACCCGCCGCACCACGTCGGTCCGCGCGTCCGCCGCCACCGGAGTCCGGGCGTCCGACACCCGCCGCCGGGCGGAGGACGCGAGCTGCTTGCAGGCGGCGGGGGTCCGGCCGAGCACGTCGGCGATCTCCGCGAAGGGGTAGCGGAAGACGTCGTGCAGGACGAACGAGACGCGCTCGGCGGGGGTCATCGTCTCCAGGACGACGAGGAAGGCCATGGTCACCGACTCGTCCAGGACCATTCGGTCGGCGGGGTCGGAGCCCCGGCCGTCGCCGCGCTCGACGGGGTCGGGCAGGGGATCGGGCAGCCACGCCCCGACGTAGCGTTCGCGCCGGACCCGCGCCGAGCCGAGCACGTCCAGGCAGATGCGGCCGGTCACGGTCGTCAGCCAGGCGCCGGGCGACACGATCTCGTCCCGCCGGCTCCGCGGCAGTGCGTACCAGCGCGCGAAGGCCTCCTGCACGGCGTCCTCGGACTCGGCGAGCGATCCGAGCAACCGGTAGGCCACATTGATCAGCCGGCCGCGCTCCGCGTCCGTCCCCTCGGCGCCCGCCCTCGCCGCCCCCATGCTCCGGCCCTCCTCGCCTTACCTTTCGCCGGCCCGTCTCGTCGGGTTGGTGAGACCTTATCGATCGACTGCCCACGGGCGGAAAAGGGGCGTGGCATGGCCACTCCGATGCCGGCGAAGCACGCGTTCTCGTTCCTGCGGATCGCGATCGCCCTGCAGACTCTGACGATCTTCCTTCAAGCCGTCTCCTCCGGACTGCTGATGACCTCGTCCTACGGGGAGACCCTGCACAGCGTCGGTGCACGCGTGATGTACGGGGCGTCGATGCTGTACGTACTCGCGGCGGTACTGGCCTGGAAGCCGGGTGGCGGCCCGCCCCGGCCGATCCTGTACGCGTCCGGCTTCCTGGTCCTGGCCTCGGTCCAGGTCGCGGTCGGTATCGCGCACCTCCCGTCGGTCCATCTGCCCCTGGGAGTGCTGATGTTCGGGCTGAGCCTGCTCGCCCTGGCCCGGCGCTGAGGTCCGCCGCGACGGGACCCCGGCCGGCCCGCTCGGGCGGCGTCGGGTGGCCGGGAGCCCGTCCCGACGCCGTGCGGGTGGTGGGGAGCAGGACACCACGTTCGCATCGACGGGGCCCACCGCCGGCGGCGGCAGGAGGGCAGGTCGCGCGCCGGCCGGGCGTCAGGAGGCCGCGCCCGCTGCCCGGCTGGTGAGGGCGGAGGGTGGGCGGGGCGCTGTGGCCCGGGAGCCTCATGGCTCCAGCAGCGGCAGTCCGGCCGTACGCCACAGATCGCGGAACCCGTGCTCCGCCCCGGGTTCCTCCGCCGCCGTACGCCAGACCCGCGACGTCGCCCCGCTCCCGGCTGTCCCGTCGAGGGGCGCCCAGCCCGGCTCGCCCCGGGCGGCGAACCCGGCCCAGGCACCGGTCATGCGCCGGGAGAGTTCCTCGTCGGCCGCCCCGGGCGGGCCGCCGACGAGGAAGTGGACGCTCTCCTCGTGGAGGTTGCCGAAGGCGAACGGGATGTCCGCGCAGTGCCAGGCGCGCACCCGCCGCCCCGCACGGTCCCGGCGGCGGTCGAAGCGGGCGAGAAAGGCCCGGCCGCCCGCCTGAGCGTGGGCCTCGGCGAGGCGGGTGCTGTACTCGGCGAACAGGAGGCCGGAGTGGAGCGTCAGGTAGACGTCGAGCACCGGCGCGTCCGGCAGGAGCTCCCGGTGCCCCTCGATGAGCGCCGCCGGAAGCCCGAAGTCGGCGGCGAAGGCGGCCAGTCGCTCCTCCGATGTGACCTTCGCACTGCTGCCGACCGCGTCCAGGAGCCAGTACTCCTCCGTGGTGTGACAGACCAGCAGCTCCACCGCGCCGCCCGCTCCGGCCGCCAGTGCCTCCAGCGGGTCGGCGGTCAGGAGGACGCCGTCGGCGACCGGGCCGTAGATCGCCGGGTCGTAGTGGCGCCGCCCCGAGCCGGGGTCCTGTGCGTACCGCTCGCAGACCCGGTCGCTCGCGGCCACGAGGGCCTCGGGCGGGGCGGCGAGCAGCCCGGCGCGTGTGGCGGGCACGCCGGCCGCCGCCGCGACCTCGGCGGTGGTGCGCGCCGCCTGCTCCACCGTGGCGAAGGAGTTGACGGCACTGTGCAGGACGGCACGCCGGAACAGGCCGCGCGCCCGGTCGGCCACCGTCAGGCAGGCCACGGAGGTGGCGCCCGACGACTGTCCGGCCAGGGTGACCCGGTCGGGCGAGCCGCCGAAAGCGGAGATGTTGTCCCGGACCCATTCCAGGGCGGCGATCTGGTCGAGGAGACACCGGTTGCCGGGCAAGGCCGTGGCGCCGCTGTCCGCGTCCGGCGGGTCCGGCACCTGGCCGAACCCCTCGAAGCCGAGGCGGCTGTTGAGGGTGACGACGACGAGCCCCCGGCCCGCCAGGGCGGTGCCGTCGAAGTCGGGCTGGGCCGAGGACCCGAAGACGTACGCGCCACCGTGGATCCAGACCAGCACGGGCAGGTCGCCGGGCCCGTCGGCGGGCGTCCAGATGTTGAGCGTGAGGATGTCCTCGTCACCGGGCGACCAGCCCGGTGCGCCCGGCAGTTCGGCCGACTGGGGGGCCACCGGCCCAAAGGCGGTGCACTCCCGCACACCGTCCCAGGGTTCCGCCGGCTGCGGCTCCCGGAACCGGCGGGCGCCGAACGGCGGTGCCGCGTACGGGAGTCCGAGTACGGCGACGACGGCGCGGTCTCGGGCGGCGCGCCGCCCCCGTACTCTCCCGGACTTCGTCGTGAAGACGTCCACGGCTCCCACTCCCCCGTTGCGGCCCCGTCCGTCGCTCGGCGCGACCGGGCCAGCATGGCGGACCACCGGTGCCGGCACCACCGGATTGATCTTGGCCAGGGTCTTCGGCGCCCCCTCCCGCATGCGCGTCTGCCCGTGTACCCGGCTGCCCGTCCGCGTGCGCGCCTGTCCGCCTATCCGGCGATCAGTTCGCGGACGGTGGCCATGTCGCTGAACGGCAGCAGCTCGCCCCGGATGCTCTGGTGCGGTTCGCTGCCCTTGCCCGCGATGAGCACGATGTCGGCCGGCCCCGCCTCCGCCAGCGCCGCGGCGATGGCCAGGCGGCGGTCGGTGACCCGCTCGAACGGCGTTCCGGTCGACGCGATGCCGGGGGCGATCCCGTCGAGGATGGCCTCGGGGTCCTCGTAACGAGGATTGTCGGAGGTGAGGAAGCACAGGTCGGAGTGGTCGCCCGCGATGGCGCCCATCTCGGCGCGCTTGGTCGTGTCGCGGTCGCCGCCGCAGCCGAAGACGGTGATGACCCGGCCCCGGGCGAAGCCCCGGATCGTGGTGAGGACCTTGCTGAGGGAGTCCGGCGAGTGGGCGTAGTCCACGATCACCGAGGTGCCGCCGGGGGTGTGGAGGCGTTCGAAGCGGCCGGGGATCTGCGGCATCCGCTCCAGTGCGTCGACCAGCCCGGCCAGACCGTGGCCGAGGAGGTGGCAGGCCGCCACCGTGGCCAGCGCGTTGGAGACCGAGAACCGTCCCGGCGAGGGGATCGCCGCCGGGTACTTGCGGCCGTCGTGGTGCAGCGTGAACCGGGTGCCCGAGGCGTCCACGGTGAGATCGCTGGCGCGGTAGTCGGCGTCGCCGTCCAGCGCGTACGTGGTCACGGCGTCGGGCATCAGCTGCTGGATGCCGGCGCCCACCGGGTCGTCGGCGTTGACCACGGCGCGGCGGCACAGCCCCTGGAAGAGGCGGAGCTTGGCGTCCCGGTAGTTCTCCATGGTGCCGTGGTCGTCGAGGTGGTCCTGGGTCAGGTTCGTGAAGACGCCGACGTCGATGAACGTACGGTCCAGACGGTGCGTCAGCAGCCCCATCGAGGTGGCCTCCAGGACGACGCTGCCGGTGGCGCGGTCGCGCATGTGCCCCAGCAGATACTGCAGATCGGGCGATTCCGGGGTGGTGAGCACCGAGGGGGGCATCGGGATGGGCTCGTCCCCGATGCGGCTGCCCGCGGTGCCGATCACCCCGACCCGGGCCCCCTCGGCGATCCGCAGCACCGACTCGGTCATGTACGAGACGGAGGTCTTGCCGTTGGTGCCGGTGATGGCGATCAGGTCCATCGCCCGGCCCGGTTCGCCGAAGTAGCGCGAGGCGAGGACCGCCGCGGCCCTGCGGACATCGGGGACGCGTACGGCGCACACGTCGCCCAGGGCCGCGGGAAGCGGCGGCGCCTGTTCGTCGACGAGTACGGCGACAGCGCCGCGGGCGACCGCCGGGGCGACGGCTTCCGGGCCGCCGGCGGCGTGGCCGGGCACCGCGGCGAAGACGGAGCCGGGGGTGACCCGGTCCGCGTCGAACGTCGCTCCGGCGGTGACGTCCGTGCGGGCGGGGGTTCCCCGCAGCACGTGGTGGTCCTGCCCGGCCATGAGGTCGCTCAGCTTCACGATGATCCCTTCGAGTGCGGCGCCGTCCGGCTGGTGCGGCCGTCGCCGGGAAGCGGCACAGGCGGGTGCGCCGTGGGCCGCGTGGTGCTGTGGAGCCGCTCGTGACTCTCGCGTCCGGCGAGCGCCGGAGGCGACGGTGAGCTCCGGCGCTCAGCGGGCCGGAGTGGTGGTGTGCTGGTGCGGTGGTGCGCTGGTGCGGGTGAGGAGGCGGGCCGGGGCGGTTGCGCCGGGGGCCGTGGGCGCCGGCTGCTGCTGTCGGGAACCGCCGCGTGGACCGCTGGCCGTGGCCGTCGCGTGGACCGCTAGCCGTGGCCGTGCAGTGCGGTACGGCCCGTTCCGGGCGCCGCGTCCGCGGGCGCCGGGGGCACAGCCGCGCGGGTGGCGGCCGGGGGCAGCGCGGAGGCGGCCCGGTGCGGGCGTGTCCTCGGTTCGGCGCTGTGTCCCATGGGCCGAGTGTACGTGCGGTGGGAAGGGCCCCGGTCCGCCGCCGGGCCACCCCGACCGGAGCGAACGCCCGGAACGGAGTCCCGGGCGGGGGCCGGGCGCCCGGGTCCGTGGGACCGGGC
>NZ_JAAXYC010000262.1 GCF_018619185.1 Streptomyces sp. McG3
ATGTGTATAAGAACCAGGTGGCGGGGCGCCCGTCGAGCCGGAGCTGCTGGACCATCTGCGCTGGTCCGCGGTGGCCTGTGGGCTGCCGCTGCAGCTGCGCCTGGGCGCCGCGGCCCCGGCCACTCTCGCCGGCTTCGCCGCCGCGACCGAGGGCCACGGCTGCGACCTCGTCCTTCTGCACGGCTATCCGTACCACCGGCAGGCCGCCGCGCTGGCCGGCCGGCACCCGCACGTCTACGCCGATCTGGGGACCGTACCGGCGTGGACCGGGGCGAGGGCGGCGGACGTGCTGGCGGAGATCATGGAGCTCGCGCCGTTCGGCAAGCTGCTGTTCTCCAGCGGGGCGCAGGGGCTGCCGGAGCTGCATCTGGTGGGCGCGCGGCAGTTCCGCGAGGCGCTCGGGCGGGTGCTGGGCGGCTGGGTCGCGGACGGTGCGTGGACCCGGCGGGACGCGGTCCGGGTCGCCACGATGATCGGGTCGGGCAACGCGCGCCGGGTGTACGGGCTGGAGTGAGGAGCCACGGCGTACGGGAGGGGCGGCGGGCCACCGCGGCCCGCCGCCCCTCCCGTACGGATGTCCGTCAGACCGCCGCCGGTGTCGACTCCGGCTGCTCGGCGGACGGGCCGGGCAGTGGTGCGGGAGCGTCGTCCCCGCGCTCGCGCATGCTCAGCACGAGCCGGATCACGGCGATCCACAGGATGGCCGAGCCGAACATGTGGACGCCGACCAGGATCTCGGGGACGTCGCTGAAGTACTGGACGTACCCGATCGCGCCCTGGGCGAGCAGCACGACCAGCAGGTCGCGGGCGCGGGCCCGGGTGTCGGCGGGCGCGTCGACCACCCGCAGGGCCAGCCACATGGCGATGGCCAGGGCGCAGACGACCCAGGCGGAGATGGCGTGCACATGGGCGGCGGCCGACCAGTCCCACGGCATGCGCGGCACGTCGCTGCTGTCGCCGGCGTGCTTGCCGGACCCGGTCACCGAGGTGCCCAGCACGATGAGGACCACCGTGGTCGCCACGATCGCCCAGGCCAGCCGCCGTACGGGCAGCGGAGCCCGGGGGCGCGGCGGGCCGTCGCCCTCGCCGACCCGCACCCAGGTGATCACGGTGACCGCGAGCAGCGCGTTGGCGAGCAGGAAGTGCCCGGCCACCGTCCAGGGGTTGAGGCCCGCCCAGACCGTGATCCCGCCGAGGACGGCGTTGCCCAGCACGATCCAGAACTGCAGCCAGGCCAGCCGGGCGAGCTTGCGGCGGCGCGGCTTGACCGCACTGATGGCGATGATCGCCCAGCCGACCGCGGCCGACAGGACGTAGGTCAGCATCCGGTTGCCGAACTCGATCGCGCCGTGCAGTCCCTGTTCGGGCGTCGCGAACAGACTGTCGTCGGTGCACTTGGGCCAGGTGTCGCAGCCGAGGCCCGAACCGGTGAGCCGGACGGCCCCGCCGGTGACGATGATGAAGACGCTCATCATGACGGCGGAGAGCGCGGCGCGCTTCACCACCTTGGTGGACGGCGTCCAGCGCTTGGCGATGAGGGAGATGGGGGTTTCCACGCGGACCATCGTAGGACGGGGCTTGTGCATGATTTCACGAGGGGTGGGTTCGTACCCGGTTGCCCGGACACGTCCAGCCGTACGGCCCCCGCGGGCTACTCCCAGCGGAAGAACTTCGCCGCCGCGCCGAGCCCCAGCACCGCCCACACCAGCAGGATCCCGGCCTGGGCCCACGGCATCGAGGCACCGTGCTGGAGGACGTCCCGCAGGCCCTCGGAGAGCGCCGACACGGGCAGCAGCCCCAGCACCGACTGCACGGCGTCCGGGAACTTCGCCAGTGGCACGATGACCCCGCCGCCGACCAGCAGCAGCAGGAAGACCAGGTTGGCGGCGGCGAGCGTCGCCTCCGCCTTGAGCGTCCCCGCCATCAGCAGCCCGAGCCCGGAGAACGCGGCTGTTCCCAGCACCAGGAGCAGCAGCACCGAGAGCGGGTTGCCCTGCGGCGACCAGCCCAGGGCGAAGGCGATCACCGTCAGCAGCACGATCTGGAGCACCTCGGTGACCAGCACCGACAGCGTCTTCGCGGTCATCAGCGCCCAGCGGGGCAGCGGGGAGGCCCCGAGCCGCTTGAGGACCCCGTAACGGCGTTCGAAGCCGGTGGCGATGGCCTGGCCGGTGAAGGCGGTGGACATCACGGCGAGCGCCAGGACGCCCGGGGCCAGGAAGTCGACCGACGCGCCCGGGCCGGTGTCCACGATGTCGACCGCGCTGAACAGCACCAGCAGCAGCGTCGGGATGATCACCGTCAGCAGCAGCTGCTCGCCGTTGCGCAGCAGCATCCGGGTCTCCAGCGCGGTCTGCGCGGCGATCATCCGGGGGAGCGGGGCGGCGCCGGGGCGCGGGGTGTACGTACCGGCGCTCATGCGCGCAGCTCCTTGCCGGTCAGCTTCTTGCCGGTCAGTTCGAGGAAGACGTCCTCCAGGGTGTGCCGCTCCACGGAGATGCCCTCGGGCATCACGCCGTGCTGGGCGCACCAGGAGGTCACCGTGGCCAGCAGCTGCGGGTCGATGGACCCGGTGATCCGGTACGTCCCCGGCAGCGGCTCGGCGGCCCCGGAGCCGTCGGGCAGCGCCTTGACGAGCGAGCCGAGGTCGAGGCCCGGGCGTCCGGTGAAGCGCAGGGTGTTCTCCGCGCCGCCCCGGCAGAGCTCCTCCGGGCTGCCCTGGGCGATGACCCGGCCCGCGTCGATGATCGCGACGTCGTCGGCGAGCGTCTCGGCCTCGTCCATGAAGTGGGTCGTCAGCACCACGGACACCCCGTCGGCGCGCAGCTCGCGCACCAGGTCCCAGGTGGAGCGGCGCGCCGACGGGTCGAGCCCGGCGGTCGGCTCGTCCAGGAACAGCAGCTCGGGCCGTCCGACGACCGCCATGGCCAGCGAGAGGCGCTGCTGCTGGCCGCCGGAGAGCCGCCGGTAGGCGGTGCGGCCGCAGTCGCCGAGGCCGAGGCGTTCGATCAGGGCGTCCACGTCGAGGGGGTGGGCGTGCAGCCTGGCCATGTGGCGGAGCATCTCGTCGGCGCGCGCACCGGAGTAGACGCCGCCGGACTGGAGCATCACCCCGATCCGCGGACGCAGCCGCTCCGCGTCGGTGACCGGATCGAGGCCGAGGACCCGTACGGTGCCGGCGTCGGGGCGGCGGTAGCCCTCGCAGGTCTCGATGGTGGTGGTCTTCCCGGCGCCGTTCGGGCCGAGGACGGCGGTCACCGCGCCGGTCGCGACCACCAGATCGAGGCCGTTCACCGCGGTCTTCGTGCCGTACCGCTTGACCAGGCCCTTGACCTGTACGACGGGCTCGTTCTCCATGGCGCACCAGTCTAGGCAGCCCTCCCGGGAGGACGGCTCCCGGGGCCAGATTAGGTAACCCTAAGTGACGAACCGCACCGTTGATCGTTCCGGACCGTGGTTGTCAGAGTCGAATGAATTACGCAACAATGGTGTTGTGAAATACGACGGACGGGCTCCTCAGGAGGAACTCGCGACCGGTGAGCGCTCGACGCGCAACCGGGTCGCGCGCTCCATCCTGGACCACGGCCCCTCCACCGTCGCGGACCTCGCCAAGCGCGTCGGCCTCACCCAGGCCGCCGTCCGCCGCCACCTGGACGCCCTCGTCTCGGACGATGTCGTCGAAGCCCGCGAACAGCGGGTCTACGGGGCGCGGACCCGCGGCAGGCCCGCCAAGGTGTTCGCCCTGACGGACGGCGGCCGGGACGCCTTCGACCAGTCCTACGACAAGCTGGCCGTCGACGCCCTGCGCTTCATCGCCGAGTCCGGGGGCGACGAGGCGGTCCTCGCCTTCGCCCGCGCCCGGATGGCCGCGGTGGGCGAGGCGTATCGCGCCCAGGTCGAGGCCGCTGCGCCCGAGGAGCGCACCGAGGCCCTGGCCAAGGCCCTGTCGGCCGACGGGTACGCTGCTATGGCGCGAAGCGCGCCGGGCCCGCAGCAGGGCGAGCAGCTGTGCCAGCACCACTGCCCGGTGGCGCATGTCGCCGAGCAGTTCCCACAGCTGTGCGAGGCGGAGACGGAATTCTTCTCCAGCCTCCTCGGGACCCATGTGCAGCGTCTGGCCACCCTCGCCCACGGCGATGGTGTGTGCACGACCTACGTGCCGCGAAGTGGCCACGCAGCACCCCCACAGACCACCCATTCAGCATCTGCAAGCACGGCCGGGAGGAACCCCGCATGACGCTCCCCACGGAGACTGCCCACCCTGAGCTCGAGGGTCTGGGTACGTACGAATTCGGCTGGGCCGACTCCGACGCGGCAGGCGCGGCGGCGAAGCGCGGTCTCTCCGAGGCTGTCGTCCGCGACATCTCGGAGAAGAAGAACGAGCCCGAGTGGATGCTGAAGCTGCGGCTCAAGGGCCTCAAGCTCTTCGGCAAGAAGCCCATGCCCAACTGGGGCTCCGACCTGTCGGGCATCGACTTCGACAACATCAAGTACTTCGTGCGGTCCACGGAGAAGCAGGCGGCCTCCTGGGAGGAACTGCCCGAGGACATCAAGAACACGTACGACAAGCTCGGCATCCCCGAGGCGGAGAAGCAGCGCCTCGTCGCCGGTGTCGCCGCGCAGTACGAGTCCGAGGTCGTCTACCACCAGATCAACGAGGAGCTGGAGGCGCAGGGTGTCATCTTCATGGACACCGACACCGCGCTGAAGGAGCACCCGGAGCTCTTCAAGGAGTACTTCGGCACCGTCATCCCCGTCGGTGACAACAAGTTCGCCTCGCTGAACTCGGCCGTGTGGTCCGGCGGATCGTTCATCTACGTGCCCAAGGGCGTCCACGTGGACATCCCGCTCCAGGCCTACTTCCGTATCAACACGGAGAACATGGGCCAGTTCGAGCGGACGCTGATCATCGTCGACGAGGACGCCTACGTCCACTACGTCGAGGGCTGCACCGCCCCGATCTACTCCTCGGACTCGCTGCACAGCGCCGTGGTCGAGATCATCGTGAAGAAGGGCGGCCGCTGCCGCTACACGACCATCCAGAACTGGTCGAACAACGTCTACAACCTGGTCACCAAGCGGGCCGTGGCCTACGAGGGCGCGACCATGGAGTGGGTCGACGGCAACATCGGCTCCAAGGTGACCATGAAGTACCCGGCCATCTACCTGATGGGCGAGCACGCCAAGGGCGAGACCCTGTCCATCGCCTTCGCGGGCGAGGGCCAGCACCAGGACGCCGGCGCCAAGATGGTCCACATGGCCCCGAACACCTCCTCCAACATCGTCTCCAAGTCGGTGGCGCGAGGCGGTGGCCGTACGTCCTACCGCGGTCTGATCGAGATCGGCGAGGGCGCGCCGGGCGCGAAGTCCAACGTGCTCTGCGACGCTCTGCTCGTCGACACGATCTCCCGCTCGGACACCTACCCCTACGTCGACGTCCGCGAGGACGACGTGTCGATGGGCCACGAGGCGACCGTCTCCAAGGTCTCCGAGGACCAGCTCTTCTACCTCATGAGCCGCGGACTCACCGAGTTCGAGGCCATGGCGATGATCGTGCGCGGCTTCGTCGAGCCGATCGCGAAGGAGCTGCCCATGGAGTACGCCCTGGAGCTCAACCGGCTGATCGAGCTGCAGATGGAGGGTTCGGTCGGCTAGGTCCTCGTCCGAGGACCACCGGGACGGCCGTTCGCGGCCGTCCCCGCACTCCCACCGAACCACCCCCCTTCTTGACTGAGAAAGCGAGCACTACGACAGCCATGGCTGAGGCTCAGAACACTCCGGTGGGCTCCACCACCGCCGGCTCCATCGCGGTGGCCGCCGAGTCGACCGTCGCCACCCGCATGAGCGCACCCCCGTCCTTCGACGTCGCGGACTTCCCCGTCCCGCACGGCCGCGAGGAGGAGTGGCGCTTCACGCCGCTGGAGCGGCTGCGCGGTCTGCACGACGGCACCGCGGTCGCGAACGGCGGCGGCGTGAAGGTCGCCATCGAGGCCCCCGAGGGCGTCACGGTCGAGACCGTCGGCCGCGACGACTCCCGGCTCGGCAAGGCCGGCACCCCGGTGGACCGGGTCGCCGCCCAGGCGTACAGCGCCTTCGAGCAGGCCTCGGTCGTCACGGTCGCCAAGGAAGCCGTGCTCACCGAGCCGATCCGGATCGCCGTGCACGGCGAGGGCGGCGTCGCCTACGGCCACCAGCTCATCCAGCTGGGCGCCTTCGCCGAGGCCGTCGTCGTCATCGACCACACCGGTGACGCGGTGCTCGCCGCCAACGTCGACTACGTGCTGGGCGACGGCGCGAAGCTGACCGTCGTCTCCGTCCAGGACTGGGACGACACGGCCGTCCACGTCGGCCAGCACAACGCGCTGGTCGGCCGGGACGCCTCGTTCAAGTCGATCGTCGTCACCTTCGGCGGCGACGTCGTCCGCCTGCACCCCCGGGTGGCCTACGCGGCCCCCGGCGGCGAGGCGGAGCTCTTCGGCCTGTACTTCACCGACAAGGGCCAGCACCAGGAGCACCGCCTCCTGGTCGACCACAACACCCCGCACTGCAAGTCCAACGCGGTGTACAAGGGCGCTCTCCAGGGCGACGGCGCGCACGCCGTCTGGATCGGCGACGTCCTCATCCAGGCCGCGGCCGAGGGCACCGACACCTACGAGATGAACCGGAACCTCGTCCTCACCGACGGCGCCCGGGTCGACTCCGTGCCCAACCTGGAGATCGAGACCGGCGAGATCGTCGGCGCCGGCCACGCCTCGGCGACCGGCCGCTTCGACGACGAGCAGCTCTTCTACCTCCAGTCCCGCGGTATTCCGGCCGAGGAGGCCCGCCGTCTCGTCGTGCGCGGCTTCTTCGCCGAGCTGGTCCAGCAGATCGGTCTGCCGGACGTGGAAGCGCGTCTGCTCGACAAGATCGAGACCGAGCTGAAGGCGTCCGTCTGATGGCCTTCGTCAAAGCCTGTGCGCTGAGTGAGCTGGAGGACGACACCCCGAAACGGGTCGAGCTCGACGGCACACCGGTCTCCGTCGTCCGCACCGAGGGCGAGGTGTTCGCGATCAACGACATCTGCTCGCACGCGAACGTCTCCCTCTCGGAGGGCGAGGTGGAGGACTGTTCGATCGAGTGCTGGCTGCACGGCTCGTCGTTCGACCTCCGCACCGGCAAGCCGTCCGGCCTTCCCGCGACGCGCCCCGTCCCCGTATACCCCGTAAAGATCGAAGGGGACGATGTGCTCGTCTCCGTCACCCAGGAGTCCTGAGTCACCCATGGCAACGCTTGAAATCCGCGACCTGCACGTTTCCGTCGAGGCCGACAACGCCACGAAGGAGATCCTCAAGGGCGTCGACCTGACCGTGAAGCAGGGCGAGACCCACGCCATCATGGGCCCCAACGGGTCCGGCAAGTCCACCCTCGCGTACTCGCTCGCGGGTCACCCCAAGTACACGATCACCAGTGGCACGGTCACCCTGGACGGCGAGGACGTCCTGGAGATGTCCGTCGACGAGCGGGCCCGCGCCGGCCTGTTCCTCGCCATGCAGTACCCGGTCGAGATCCCCGGTGTCTCGGTCTCCAACTTCCTGCGCACCTCCGCCACCGCCATCCGCGGCGAGGCCCCCAAGCTGCGTACGTGGGTCAAGGAGGTCAAGGAGACGATGGCCGGGCTCCAGATGGACCCCGCCTTCGCCGAGCGCAACGTCAACGAGGGCTTCTCCGGCGGTGAGAAGAAGCGCCACGAGATCCTTCAGCTGGAGCTCCTCAAGCCGAAGATCGCCGTCCTGGACGAGACCGACTCCGGCCTGGACGTCGACGCGCTCAAGACCGTCTCCGAGGGTGTCAACAGGGTCCGCGAGTCCGGCGAGGTCGGCACCCTGCTGATCACGCACTACACCCGCATCCTGAAGTACATCAAGCCCGACTTCGTGCACGTCTTCGCCAACGGCCGGATCGCGGCCTCCGGCGGCGCCGAGCTGGCCGACCAGCTGGAGAACGAGGGCTACGAGGCCTACACGAAGGGTGGCGCTTCCGCGTGACTGACGCCCGACAGGGGCTCACCGGCCTCCTCGACACCGAGGCGATCCGCAAGGACTTCCCGATCCTGGACCGCACGGTCCACGACGGCAAGAAGATCGTTTACCTGGACTCCGCGGCGACCTCGCAGAAGCCGCGTCAGGTCCTCGACGCGCTCAACGAGTACTACGAGCGGCACAACGCGAACGTGCACCGCGGCGTCTACACGATCGCCGAGGAGGCAACCGCGCTGTACGAGGGCGCCCGCGACAAGGTCGCCGCCTTCATCAACGCACCCAGCCGCAACGAGGTGATCTTCACGAAGAACGCCTCGGAGTCGCTGAACCTCGTGGCGAACATGCTCGGCTGGGCGGACGAGCCCTATCGGGTGGACCGCGAGACCGAGATCGTCACCACGGAGATGGAGCACCACTCCAACATCGTGCCGTGGCAGCTGCTCGCGCAGCGCACCGGCGCGAAGCTGAAGTGGTTCGGCATCACCGACGACGGCCGGCTCGACCTGTCGAACATCGACGAGATCATCACCGAGAAGACGAAGATCGTCTCCTTCACGCTGGTCTCCAACATCCTGGGCACCGTCAACCCGGTCGAGCAGATCATCCGCCGCGCCCAGCAGGTCGGCGCGCTGGTCTGCATCGACGCCTCGCAGGCGGCCCCGCACATGGTGCTCGACGTGCAGGCGCTCCAGGCCGACTTCGTGGCCTTCACCGGTCACAAGATGGTCGGCCCCACGGGCATCGGCGTGCTGTGGGGACGGCAGGAGCTCCTGGAGGACCTGCCTCCGTTCCTCGGCGGCGGCGAGATGATCGAGACCGTGTCGATGCACTCCTCGACGTATGCTCCGGCACCGCACAAGTTCGAGGCCGGTACGCCCCCGATCGCCCAGGCCGTCGGCCTCGGCGCGGCCGTGGACTACCTCTCCTCGATCGGCATGGAGAAGATCCACGACCATGAGAAGGCGATCACCGAGTACGCGGTGAAGCGCCTCCTGGAGGTCCCGGACCTGCGGATCATCGGTCCGGCGACGGCCGAGGACCGCGGGGCCACGATCTCCTTCACACTCGGCGACATCCACCCGCACGACGTGGGTCAGGTACTCGACGAGATGGGCATCTGCGTCCGGGTCGGCCACCACTGCGCGCGCCCGGTCTGCCTGCGGTACGGAATTCCCGCGACGACGCGAGCGTCGTTCTATCTGTACTCCACGCCCGCCGAGGTCGACGCCTTGGTGGACGGTCTGGAGCACGTCCGGAACTTCTTCGGCTGAGGGCTGACTGGTGAAGCTGGAATCCATGTACCAGGAAGTGATCCTGGACCACTACAAGCACCCCCACGGGCGCGGCCTGCGGGACGGCGACGCCGAGGTGCACCACGTCAATCCGACGTGCGGCGACGAGATCACGCTCCGGGTGAAGTACGACGGCGACACCATCGCCGACGTGAGCTACGAGGGCCAGGGCTGCTCCATCAGCCAGGCCAGCGCCTCCGTGCTGAACGAGCTGCTCGTCGGCAAGGAGCTGTCCCAGGCGCAGAAGATCCAGGACACCTTCCTGGAGCTGATGCAGTCCAAGGGGCAGCTGGAGCCGGACGACGCGATGGAGGAGGTGCTGGAGGACGCCGTCGCGTTCGCCGGCGTCTCCAAGTACCCCGCCCGGGTCAAGTGCGCGCTGCTGAGCTGGATGGCGTGGAAGGACGCGACGGCCAAGGCGCTGTCCGAAGGGAAGACCGCATGAGCGACAACGAGACCGCGACCATGAAGCCGGCCTCCGAGGAGGAGGTCCGCGAGGCGCTGTACGACGTCGTCGACCCCGAACTGGGCATCGACGTCGTCAACCTGGGCCTGATCTACGGCATCCACGTCGACGACGCCAACATCGCCACCCTCGACATGACCCTGACGTCCGCGGCCTGCCCGCTGACCGACGTCATCGAGGACCAGGCGAAGTCCGCCACGGACGGCATCGTCAACGAGCTCCGGATCAACTGGGTCTGGATGCCGCCGTGGGGCCCGGACAAGATCACCGACGACGGACGCGAGCAGCTCCGCGCGCTGGGGTTCAACGTCTGACACGCTCCGCGAAGAGCGATGAACGGCCATGCCCGCCAGCCACACTGGCGGGCATGGCCGTCTCCATGTACCACATCGCCGTCGACGCTCACGACCTGCCGCTCCTCGCCCGCTTCTGGAGCGCGGTGCTGGACTGGCAGGTGCTCTTCGAGCACGAGGAGGAGATCATCATCGGCGCCCACGAGACCGCGCTGCCGGGGATGTGCTTCCTCCCCGTCCCGGAGTCGAAGACCGTCAAGAACCGTTTGCACATCGATCTGACGCCGGACGACCAGGACATCGAGGTCGAGCGGATCCTCGCGCTCGGCGCCCGGCGGGTGGACGTCGGGCAGGGGCCGGACGCCACCTTCGTGGTGATGGCCGATCCGGAGGGCAACGAGTTCTGTGTGCTGCGCCCCAAGCGGACCCTGACCGACTGAGCCGGGCCCGGCCCCCGCGTGCTCAGACGGGGGAGGGCGGCGGCGGGCCGTACTGCTCGGGAAGGGTCGCTGCCGCCGCCTCGGCCAGGACCGGGCCCAGGTTCTCCGTGCGCATCCGGAGGTCGACGTACAGCAGGCCGACCACCAGCGGGGGGAAGATCGCCGTGAACAGCTGGCTGATCATCTGGCTGATGAACGACAGCAGCAACAGGCCGCCGAGCACCGCGACGATCTGCCCGCCGCTCGGGTCCGCGTCCATGTCCGCCGGGTCGAACACGCCGGGGAGCAGGCCGACCATCTGGAACGGCAGCTGGATCATGTAGCCGATCACGGCCGCGAGCCCGACGGCGAGCAGCCAGACCCCGAAGACCCGCCACCAGTTGCCGCGCACCAGCTGGACCGAGCGGCGCAGGGCGGCGACCGGGCGCTGCTGCTCGAAGACCACGACCGTCGGGGCCAGGGAGAAGCGGACGTAGAGCCACATCGCCACCGGAGCGATGAGCAGGGCGCCGAGGAAGCCGACCACCATCAGCGGCACGACGCCGTCCTCGTCGCCCAGCGAGACGGCGTAGATCATCAGCCCGGCGATGGCGCCCATCATGAGCGCCATCGGGATGACCATGATCAGCCCGGTCAGGAAAACCGTGCCGAGGATCGACCAGACCCGCGACCACGCGCGGCTCCAGACGGCGCCGAAGCCGATCGGGCGGCCCAGGACGGCTTCCTGGAGGACCACCGGGACCGCTGCCTGCACCACGGCGGACGCCAGCAGGTAGACGATCATGCCGATGACCATCAGCACGCCGAACGCGACGCCCAACGGGACCAGTTGCGCCGCGTCCGGGGATCCCGAGGAACTCGACGTCAGCTCGTCCCACTGGCTCGCGACGGCGGCGCCGGCGGCCACCAGTGCGGCGATCATCACGAGCGTCGCCGCGCCGAACAGCGTCAGGGCGATCCCGATCAGCGGTTTCCAGTACCGCCCGAGCGTCGAGAAGGCGCCGCTGAGCATGTCCGAGACCCTCAGCGGCGCCAGGGGTATGACCCCCGGCTTGGGCGGTGCGGCCCACCCGTTGTGCCATCC
>NZ_JAAXYC010000263.1 GCF_018619185.1 Streptomyces sp. McG3
CTCCGGCTCGCCGGGGCTCCGGGCGGGTACGGGCACGAGCCAGCGCTGCATCGGCTCGATGAGGGCGGGCCCCGCGGCCAGCGCCAGCGAGCTGCCGAGGAAGCCGCGCCGGGCGAGCATCAGGTCGCTGCGGGAGAACTCGCTGAGCAGGGCGACGGTCTGGGGACCGGCCCAGGGCAGGTCGACTCCGGCCACCGAGGGTGACTGGTGAGCGGTGCGCAGACCGAGCTGTTCGATGGCGACGACGGTGCCGAAGCGCTCCGAGAACAGCTCGGAGAGGATGCGCGGGATCGGCTCGCGCGGCTGTTCCCCATCGAGCCAGCGCCGCACCCGGGAGGTATCGGTGCTGATGTGGAGGGCGCCCATCTGCCGCGCCCGCCGGTTCACCTGACGTGCCAGCTCGCCCTTGGACCAGCCACTGCGCACGAACCACGACCCCAACTGCCCGTTGGGACGCTTCCCGGCATCCGTGTCGCCTGCGCCGCTGCCACTCACTGGAACGCCCCCATCCCGCCGAAACCTCATCGCGCGAACCATTATCAGAATGCCGTGCTTCGGTGCTGTCCGTAAGGGAGTTGAGATCCCATCGATCTCACCGACATCACCGAACGTCATCGAACAGGAAATCGGGTTGCCCGCGGCATACCCGTGGGTGCACATACTCCCAGGGTTCGTGTACCGACGGTAATCCTACGATCACCCCTCCCGCGAGGGGGATTGAGGAAACGCCACCATTCGCCACCCCTTCGAATGAACCCGACCGCCGCTGAGCGCGCTTGACTTGGGCAACCAGGACCGAGAGCGAGCGAACGGATGCACTCGGGGGCGCGCACTCCGTGGCGCACTCCCTTTCGCACTACCGCGCACGCCACTCGATCGAGTTTCAGCGACGGAGGGTTACCCGAGCGACGCGGGTCGTAACCACCGACCAGCCGGACCCGTTGGAGGGGGCATGGGCTTCACGATCGGCGACATCCGGGAGATGCGATCCGGTGCGCGGCGACGCCACCGCGGCGCCGAGGGCACGACGGTGGCCGAGTACACGGGGCTGTGGGGCTGGGCGGTGACGCCCGGAGCACGGGCCGGTGCCGGCTCCTGCTCGTGCGGCGAGCCGGCCTGCCCGGCCCCGGGAGCCCACCCGCTGGACTTCGCCCGGGAGGTCCCCGCGGGCACCGGCCTGGACCGCGCGTCGGACGCCTGGGCCCGGACGCCGGGTGCGGCGATGCTGCTGCCCGTGGGCCGCGCCTTCGACGTCCTGGAGGTCGCGGAGGGGGCCGGGCGGCGCGCCCTGGTGCGGATGGAGCGGATGGGGCTGCCGTCGGGGCCGGTCGCGGTGACGCCGACCGGGCGGGCGCAGTTCCTCGTCGCCCCCGGGGCCGCCGCCGAGCTGCCCGAGCTGCTCTACCGGATGGGCTGGGACGACGCGGGCCTCGATCTGCGCGCCCTCGGCCCGGGGACCCACATCACCGCCCCGCCCTCCGACCTCGGCGGTCTCGGCCCGGTCCGCTGGCTGCGGCCCCCGCTGCTGGACACGGCGGCCGCTCCCCCGCAGGCGCGTCTGCTGCTGGGGACACTCGCGTACGTCTGCCACCGCTCGTAGCGCTCACGGCGGGCACGGAAGAACGGCGGACGGGCGGCGGACTCCTCACAGGAGCCGCCGCCCGTCCGCCGTACGGATGCGAGGGGGGTCAGTCGCCGATCAGGGCGTCCACGAAGGCGCCCGGCTCGAACGGGGCGAGGTCGTCCGCCCCTTCACCGAGGCCGATCAGCTTCACCGGTACGCCCAGCTCGCGCTGGACCGCGATGACGATGCCGCCCTTGGCGGTGCCGTCGAGCTTGGTGAGGACGATGCCGGTGATGGCCACGACCTCCGCGAACACCCGGGCCTGGACGAGACCGTTCTGGCCGGTGGTGGCGTCGAGGACGAGCAGGATCTCGTCCAGCGGGCCGTGCTTCTCCACGACGCGCTTGACCTTGCCCAGCTCGTCCATGAGGCCGGTCTTGGTGTGCAGCCGGCCCGCCGTGTCGATGAGGACGACGTCCGCGCCCTCGGCGATGCCTTCCTTGACCGCGTCGTAGGCGATTGACGCCGGGTCGCCGCCCTCGGGCCCGCGGACCGTGCGCGCGCCGACCCGCTCGCCCCAGGTCTGGAGCTGGTCGGCGGCGGCGGCACGGAAGGTGTCGGCCGCGCCGAGCACCACGCTGCGGCCGTCGGCGACGAGCACCCGGGCCAGCTTGCCGGTGGTGGTGGTCTTGCCGGTGCCGTTGACGCCGACGACCATGACGACGCCGGGGGTCTCGGCGCCGCCCTCGGTCTTGACCTCGCGGTCGAAGTCCGGGCCGAGCAGCGCGATCAGCTCTTCGCGCAGCAGGGTGCGCAGATCCTCGGGGGTGCGGGTGCCGAGCACCCGGACGCGCTCACGGAGCCGCTCGACCAGTTCCTGGGTGGGGGCGACGCCGACGTCGGCGGTGAGGAGGGTGTCCTCGATCTCCTCCCAGGTGTCCTCGTCGAGGTTGTCGCGGGAGAGCAGGGTGAGGAGCCCCTTGCCCAGCGAGTTCTGCGAGCGGGCGAGCCGCGCCCGCAGGCGGACGAGCCGGCCGGCCGTGGGTTCGGGGACCTCCAGCGCGGGCGGCGCGGGGGCCTCGGCGACCGGGGCCTCCTCCGCGGGCGCGGTGGCGTCCGGGAGGCCGACTTCGTCGATGGTGCGCCGCGCTTCGTCGCGCGGCGTCTCGGCCTCCTCGCCGACCTGCGGTTCGGCGGGAGGAGTGATGGTCGGCGCGCTCGGCGGCGGGGGCGGCAGCTTCTTCTTGCGGCTGCCGACCACGAGCCCGCCGACAAGGCCGACGGCGACCAGGGCGATGACTACAGCGAGGATGACGATTTCGACGAGTTCCATAACCCGTCCAGTATCGGCCACGGCGGTGCCGCGGGCGCGGCCCCTGCTGACCCCCCGGCGATCCATCGAGGCCATATGCACCTTTTGGCGGTAATTCGAACACCGCCCTCTACACATCTGATGCTACGTCAGCTACGGTGCCGCCCGCCCGTCAGACTGCCCGCCTGCCCGCCTCGGCGAAGGGACACCTCCGATGGCCTTCACAGTGGTCCGGTTCAATCTCGTCGATCCAGAAGCCGCACCCGCATCGCTCTCGGCCCGCTATCGCGCCGCCCTGGAGATGGCGGCGTACGCGGACGAGCACGGCGTCGACACGGTGCAGACCGAGGAGCACCACGGGGTGGCGAACTCCTGGCTGCCCTCCCCGTTCACCTTCGCCGGGGCGGTCTTCGGCGCCACCCGCCGGATCGCGGTGACCGTCTCGGCGATCATCGGCCCGCTGCACGATCCGCTGCGTCTCGCGGAGGACATCGCGGTGCTGGACCTGCTGAGCGCGGGCCGGCTGGTGACGGTCGCGGGGATCGGCTACCGCCCCGAGGAGTACGAGCGGGCCGGGGTCGAGTGGGGGCGGCGCGGCAGGCTCCAGGACGAGCTGCTGGAGACGCTGCTGGCGGCGTGGACCGGGGAGCCGTTCTCGTACCGGGGCCGTACGGTACGCGTCACCCCGCGCCCGTACACGCGCCCGCACCCGATGCTGCTGGTCGGCGGCAGCTCACGGGCGGCGGCACGGCGGGCGGCACGGCTGGGGCTGCCCCTGTTCCCGAGCGCGCATCTGCCGGAGCTGGAGGCGTACTACCACGATCAGCGCGCGGTCCACGGGACGGAGGGCTTCTGCATGATGCCCGCGGAGCGCACACCGCTGCTGCACGTCTCCGAGGACCCGGACCGTACCTGGGCGGAGTACGGCGAGCATCTGCTGCACGAGGCGCGGACGTACGCCTCCTGGCAGTCCAAGGACATCCGCTCGGCCGTCCGCTCGGCGGCGACGACGGTTGCGGGGCTGCGCGAGGAGGGCGTCTACCGGATCGTCACGCCGGACGGGCTGAAGGCCCTGGAGGCGGAGAGCCTGGTGCTGCACCCGCTGTGCGGCGGGATGCCGGTGGAGGAGGGGTGGCGGAGCCTGCGGCTGTTCTGCGAGGCCCTGGCCCCGGAGAAGCCGACGGCCCCGGCTCGGTGAGCCGGGGCCGCGCGGTTCGAGGAGAGGGGCAGCGGGGGATTCAGCCCATCTCCTCCAGCGCCTTGCCCTTGGTCTCCTTCACGAACTTGAGCACGAAGGGGATCGAGAGCACGGCGAAGCAGGCGTAGATGATGTACGTCCCCGAGAGGTTCCAGTCCGAGAGGCTCGGGAAGCTGGCGGTGATCGCCCAGTTGGCGATCCACTGCGCGAACACGGCGACGCCGAGGGCGGCCGCGCGCAGACGGTTCGGGAACATCTCACCCAGGAAGACCCAGACGACGACACCCCACGACAGGGCGAAGAAGAGCACGAAGACGTGGGCGGCGATCAGAGCGACCGTGCCCTGCGTGGTCGGCAGCTTGCCGTCGACCAGGTCCGCGGAGAACGCCCACGCCTCGACGGCGAGCGCGACGGCCATGCCGACCGAGCCGACGAGGGCGAGCGGCCTGCGGCCCACCCGGTCGACGAGCACCATCGCGATCACCGTGCCGATGATGTTGATGATCGACGTGGTGAACGAGTAGAAGAACGAGTCGGTCGGGTCGATGCCGACGGACTGCCACAGCGTCGCCGAGTAGTAGAACGCGACGTTGATGCCGACGAGCTGCTGGAACATCGACAGGCCGATGCCGACCCAGACGATGGGCAGGAAGAAGAAGCGGTTGCCGAGCAGGTCCTTGAAGGAGGACTTGTGCTCGCCGTGCATGGCGGTCTCGATCTCGGCCACCCGGGCGTCGAGGTCGATGTTCTTGCCCTCGACCTCTTCGAGGATCTTGCGGGCCTCGGCCTTCTTGCCGACCGAGATGAGGAAGCGCGGGGACTCGGGGATGGCGAAGGAGAGCAGCCCGTACAGGATGGCCGGGACGACCATCACGCCGAGCATCCACTGCCAGGCCTCCAGGCCGAGGATCTTGCCGCGCTGGTCGCCGTCGGCGATCTGGAGGACGGCGTAGTTCACCAGCTGGGAGATGGCGATACCGATGACGATCGCGGCCTGCTGGAAGGAGCCGAGCCGGCCGCGGTAGGCGGGCGGCGAGACCTCGGCGATGTAGGCCGGGCCGATCACGGAGGCCATGCCGATGGCGAAGCCGCCGATGATGCGCCACATCGCCAGGTCCCAGAGCGCGAACGGCAGCGCGGAGCCGATCGCGCTGGCCGTGAAGAGCACCGAGGCGATCTGCATGCAGCGGATGCGGCCGATCCGGTCCGCGATCCGGCCGGCGGTGGCCGCACCGATCGCACAGCCGATCAGCGCGATGGCGATGACCTGGGCGAGCGTGCCGGAGCCGATGTCGTACCGGTCGCGGATCGCCTCGACGGCCCCGTTGATGACGGAGCTGTCGTAGCCGAAGAGGAAGCCGCCCATCGCCGCGGCCGCGGTGATGAAGATGACATGGCCGAGGTGGTCCGGATGGGCCGCCCGGGCCCCGGACTCGGGTCCGTTCGCAGTGCTGGTCACGTGAACTCCTGATGCCTGGCCGCAAGTCAGACGTGGGGGGTGAGCCTTCCCAGTGGGGCACAACATTCGGCCCGCCACCACTTGAAGGCGAAATCAACTTCGCAGAGGCTATGCGTTCAAGAAGCGAAGTCAAACAGCGGGTCGATCCCCGTCTACCCAGGAGTGCACAAAAGGTGCGTTGAACTTCTGATGATTCGGTAAAAAGTCAGCGCAGTCGTTGGCTGATGACCTTCGAGACCCCGTCGCCCTGCATGGACACGCCGTACAGCGCGTCGGCGACCTCCATCGTCCGCTTCTGGTGGGTGATCACGATCAGCTGGGAACTCTCCTGGAGCTCCGCCATGATCCTGATCAGCCGCTGCAGGTTGGTGTCGTCGAGCGCGGCCTCGACCTCGTCCATCACATAGAACGGACTGGGCCGGGCCTTGAAGATCGCGACCAGCAGCGCCACCGCCGTCAGGGACCGCTCGCCGCCCGACAGCAGGGAGAGCCGCTTCACCTTTTTGCCCGGCGGACGCGCCTCGACGTCCACCCCGGTGGCGAGCATGTTCTCCGGGTCGGTCAGGACGAGCCGCCCCTCGCCGCCGGGGAACAGCCGCGAGAAGACCCCCTCGAACTCACGGGCGGTGTCCCGGTAGGCCTCCGTGAAGACCTGCTCGACCCGCTCGTCGACCTCCTTGATCACCTGGAGCAGATCGGCCCGGGTCTTCTTCAGGTCTTCAAGCTGCTCGGAGAGGAACTTGTGCCGTTCCTCCAGCGCCGAGAACTCCTCCAGGGCAAGCGGATTCACCTTCCCGAGTTGCTGGTACGCCCGTTCGGCCGACCGCAGCCGCTTCTCCTGCTCGGCCCGCAGATACGCCTTCGGCCGGTTACGGGGATGCTCCGGGTCCTCCGGCAGCTCCTCGCCCTCGGCGGCGGGCGACGGCGGCACGAGCTGGTCCGGCCCGTACTCGGAGACCAGCCCCGCGGGCTCCACGCCCAACTCCTCCAGGGCCTTCGTCTCCAGCTGTTCGATCCGCAGCCGCTTCTCCGCGCCGAGCACCTCGCCCCGGTGGACCGAGTCGGTGAGCTTGTCCAGCTCGCCCTTCAGCCCCCGGCCCCGGTCACGCTCGACGGCCAGCTCACGCTCCCGCTCGCCCTTCGCCGCCTCGGCCGCCGTCCGCTCCTGGTCGGCCCGTACGAGGGACACCTCGACGTGCGCCAGCAGCTGACGGGCGCCCGAGGCCACGGCGGAGGCGACCTCGGCCTCGTACCGCAGCCGGGCCCGGCGCTGTTCGGCACGGGCACGCGCCTCCCGTTCGACGCGGGCGGCCCGGTCGAGCGCATCGGCACGGCCGGCCAGCGCCTTGACCCGCTCCTCGTGGGTACGTGCCTGGAGCCGGGCCTCCATCTCGGTCTGGCGGGCGTTGGCCCCGTCGGCGGCGAGCCGGTCCCGCCGCGACGTGTCGGGCTCCTCATCGGCCGGGGCCTCCTCGGCGACCAGCAGCCGTTCGGCCAGTTCCTCGGCCTCCTCCGTCGCCCGCTCCAGTGCCTCCTGGGCGCGGGCGGCGGACGCGGTCATGCGCTCGGCCTCGCCGGCCGCGCCCCGCGCCTGCCCGGCGAGCCGCCCGAGCTGCTGGGCGAAGCCGGACTTCTCCCGCTCGGCCGCCCGGCGGCGCTCCCCCAGCTCCTCGACGAGCGCGGTCTGCTCCGTGCGCCGCTCCCCCGCCAGCCGCTGGGCCCCGGCGAGCTCCTCGCACCGCACGGCGAGGTCGGCCAGCTCGGCGGCGGCCTCGTCGACGGAGACCTGCACCTCCAGGAGGCTGGGCGCCCCGGCCGACCCGCCCTGGGCGAAGTGGGCGGAGAGCACATCGCCTTCAGCGGTCACGGCGGTGATCCCGGGGTGCGCGGCCACCAGTTCCTCGGCGTCCTCCAGCGTCCCGACGACCACCATGTCCTGTACGAGGCTGCGTACGGCCCCGAGCAGCGCGGCGGGCCCGCGCACCAGGTCGGCGACGGCGGGCGCGGCGAGGACGGTGGTCGTCCCGGCACGGCCCGCCGGGTGCGCCGCGGCGTCCGTGCCACTCCGCGCCGCCGCCCCGGGTTCCGTGCCCCCCTGCGCGGGCAGCACGGCGGGCGCGGGCTTCTCCGCCGCCTCCCGTACAGGTGCCTGCTCCGGTACGTGACGGGGCGCGGCGGCAGCCCTGTCCGCGAGGTCCGCGCCGTGCACGCTGTCCGCGAGGTCCGCGCCCAGCAGCATCGCCGCGCGTCCCGCGTCCCGTTCGCGCAGCAGCCGGATCGCGTCGGCGGCCGTGGCCGGGTCCGTGACGGCCACGGCGTCCGCCGCCGTGCCGAGGGCGGCGGCGACCGCGATCTCGTAGCCGGGCTCGATGGTCAGCAGTTCGGCGGCCGGGCCCAGAAGACCGGCCGGCCGGTCCCGGGCCCCGAGCAGCGCGCCCGTACCGTCCTTGCGGCGCAGCCCCAGGGCCAGCGCCTCGTGCCGGGCCGCGACCGCCGCCCGCCTGCGCTCGGCGGCGGTCGCCTCGTCGCGCGCCGTGCTGTGGGCGGCCCGGGCCTCGGCGAGGGCCTGCTTGGCCTCCTCGTGGCGGGCGGTCAGCTCCTCGTCGTCCGCGTCCAGCCCCTCGACCTCGGCCCTGAGCTGCTCGTACTCCTCCTGGGCGCTCGCCGCGCGCTCCCGCGCTTCGTCGCGCGAGGCGGCCAGCCGGTCGATCTCGGCCTGTGCCGAACCGGCCCGGCCACGGGCCGCGTTGACCTGGCCGTTCAGCCGGGCGAGCCCTTCACGCCGGTCCGCGATGGCGCGGGCCGCGTCCTTGAGCCGGCGTTCCTCGGCGGCCAGCTCGCGTTCCAGGTCGGCGCGGTGGGCGACGGTGTCCTCCAGCGCGTGCTCGGCCGCCTCCAGGGCCGCCGTCAGCTCCGCCTCCTGCTCGCGGATCCGGGCGGCCTCGCGCTCCAGGTCCTCGGGGTCGCGGCCCCGGCGCTCCTCGGCGGGCGCCCCGGAGGCGCTGCGCACCCGGGCGTCGGCCAGCGAGATCGTGCCGCGGACCCGTTCGGCCAGCTGCGACAGCTCGTACCAGGTCTGCTGGGCGCGCTGGAGCCGGGGCGCGAGCCGGCGCACCTCGCCCTCCAGCTCGGCCTCGCGGGCGAGCGCCGTCCTCAGCTCGGCCTCGGCCGTGTCCCTCAGCTTCTTCAGCTCCGCCTCGTCGGCGATCTCGTCGCGCAGCGCGTCCCGCAGGGTCACCAGGTCGTCGGCGAGGAGCCGGAGCCGGGCGTCGCGCAGGTCGGCCTGGATGACGGCGGCCCGGCGGGCGACGGCGGCCTGCCGGCCGAGCGGCTTGAGCTGGCGGCGCAGTTCGTCGGTGAGGTCCTGGACCCGGGCCAGGTTGGCGCCCATCGCGTCCAGCTTCCGCAGCGCCTTCTCCTTCCGCTTGCGGTGCTTCAGGACCCCCGCGGCCTCCTCGATGAAGGCCCGGCGGCCCATCGGGTCGGCGTGCAGCACGGAGTCCAACTGGCCCTGCCCGACGATGACGTGCATCTCACGGCCGATGCCGGAGTCGGAGAGGAGTTCCTGGATGTCGAGCAGCCGGCAGGTGTCGCCGTTGATCTGGTATTCGCTGCCGCCATTGCGGAACATGATCCGAGTGATCGTCACTTCGGCGTACTCGATGGGCAATGCGCCGTCGGAATTGTCGATGGTCAGCGACACTTCGGCGCGGCCGAGCGGGGGCCGCCCGGTCGTCCCGGCGAAGATCACGTCTTCCATCTTGCCGCCGCGCAGGGATTTGGCGCCCTGTTCCCCCATGACCCAGGAGAGCGCGTCCACCACATTGGATTTGCCGGATCCATTGGGACCGACGACACAGGTGATCCCCGGTTCGAACCGCAGGGTGGTGGCGGACGCGAACGATTTGAAACCACGCAGGGTCAGGGCCTTGAGGTGCACGCCGCCGGACTCTACCTTTCGCTCTCGGTTTCGCTGATGAAGGTGCAGGGCACATCAGACGGTAAGCGAAGGCCGGTACGTCCGGGGCGGGGGCCGGGCAAAGAAAAAGGGACGCCGAGGCGTCCCTGTGAATCTTGCTGATGTCTGCGTGAATCCAGCTGCCGGTCCTGCGCCGTGCATCGCAGAACGACCGGACAACGACGTCCCCGGCGATGCGGGGACCCCGGTGTTCGGGGACGGCGATCCGTGACGCAGAACGAATCAGAGATGTTCCGAGGCTACTGAGCGTGCCCGGCCCGACCGGCCCGATGGGGCCAGAATGGTCAGGTCAGCGCAGGCTCGCCCTGGGGTACGTCGATGTCGATGCTGTCGAGCAGCGACTCTTGGTGCTGGGCGGCGGCGTTGAGCGCGTCGTTCTCGTCCTGGATCCGGTTGAGCTCGGATTCCAGGTCCTGGACGCGCTGCTGGAGCCGTCGCATCTCGGCGAGGAGTCGCGGGTCGGAACCGCCGACGTAACCGAGAAGCGCCTTTGCCATGATGGATGGTCCTCCACAATGAGTGACCGACCGATGCGGTGTGGGTCGTCTGGGGATCGCACCCGCGGTGCTCGGCAGGGCTCTGTCACCACTGCGGTTATGCTGCTAATCAGCTCTACCGAACAGCTAAGGTGCGCGGGGTTTTCAGCGTCTCACCAAAAAGTTTGACGGTCAACACGATCACACCCTGTGTACCCGGGCGTCCCGGGGGCGCGCCGCCGGACGATCATGCGGCGCGACTCTCCTGCGGGACCCCGAGGGGTGTGCGGATCTTCGTCAATGCCGCAGCCTTGCACGACATCCCGTATCTGGCAACCATCGGCCGCCGCCGGGTCCCGTCGCAGGTCATTTCGGGTGCGGGGCCCGAATGGGCGTTCCGGTGACTGTTCGGCGCGCGGCGTTCACCGAGCGGTTCCGACGGGCCCGCGCGGGGCGGGATCAGCGGATGGCGAATCCGTCGTATCCACCGCGCGGGGTGTCCCAGATCTCAGTGACTCCGTCCACGCGCCCGGGTGTGTCGTCGGACCGCAGCCAGTCCAGCAGGCGGTGGCAATTCTCACGCGGCCCTTCGGCCACGATCTGCACCCTGCCATCGTCCAGATTGAGGGCGAACCCGATGAGACCGCCGATCTCCAAAGCATTTGCCCTGGTGAACCAGCGGAAGCCTACTTGCTGTACCCGGCCGCGTACCCAGACGACGAGGCGCGCTTCTTCGTTCATGCCCGAACGCTAACCGGCCAATTGCCCGTGAAGCACGTCGCCCCCTTTCGGCCATGGGCTACAGTCCCGTCGGAACAGCCTCACTCGATCGGGTGAGCATCGGATGGGTGTCGGCGGAAAGTCGATCAAGCGGCGACATTCACCCGGCATGCCACCGAATTCGATCAACGGGGCAGTCGAGCGACGTCGCCAGGACGTCCGGAGTAGCAGGAAGGCACAGCGCATGGGACGCCACCGACGATCCGCCGCAGGCCCCGCCGCTGAAGAACCCGCGGCCGGGGGCGCTTCGCGACGCCGGGGCACGCGCCGCAAGAAGTCCACCGTGCCGATCCGCACCGGACTCCTCGGCGTCTCGGCCGCCGTGGCCGTCGGCGCGGTCGCCGTCGCCTCGGGGCTGATTCCCGGCGGAGACACCTACACCTCCGGCAACACCACCGCCGCCGACCAGGTGCGCACCGGCGGCGCTCCGGACCTGCTGACGCAGGGTGGCAGCTCCACCGCGCCGGCCGACCGGTCCGCCTCGCCGACCAGCCGGGGCTCCGAGCGCCCGGGGACACCGGGCAAGGCTCCGTCGACGACACCGTCCAAGACGCCCTCGGCCTCGCCCTCGAAGACGCCGTCGAAGTCGGCCGCCCCCGCCACGCCGAAGGAACCGGCGGCCACCCCGTCCCGGAAGGCGAAGGCGCCCACCGCCCCGAAGACCCCGGAGAAGAGCGCCCCGGCGAGCAAGGCCCCGGCCCCGCCGAAGAC
>NZ_JAAXYC010000264.1 GCF_018619185.1 Streptomyces sp. McG3
GCCACCGCCACCGCCGCGTACGCCGCGCCCGCCCTCCCCGACGGCACCAGCAAGGACAAGGTGCTCGTCGTCGGCATGGACGGGCTGCGCCACGACGTCATCGCCGCCGCCAAGGCCCCGCACCTCAAGTCGATGATGGCGAACGGGACGTACGGCACCTCGCTGCTGTACGCCAACCCGATGGCCGCCACCTCCTCCGGCCCCGGCTGGTCGACGATCTCCACCGGCGTCTGGCCCGACAAGCACGGCGTCAAGGAGAACTCCTTCGCCGGGAAGAACTACGGGAAGTACCCCGGCTTCCTCGCCCGCCTCGCCCAGATCCGCCCCCAGCTCTCCACCTACGCCGCCGTCGACTGGAAGCCCCTGGACGCCCAGGGCACGGTCACCCCGGGCGCCGACGCCAAGCTCGTCCTCGACGGCGACGCCGACGGCTACACCGGCCACGACGCCACCATCGCCGCCGAGACGGAGTCGATCCTCCGGAACCAGAACCCGGACGTCCTCTTCGTCTACTTCGGCCAGTCCGACATCGCCGGCCACAACTCCGGCGCGGCCAGCGCCGCGTACCGCGCGGCGATCGACGTCCAGGACGGCTACCTCGGCCGCCTCCTGACCGCGATCAGGGCCCGCCCCTCGTACGCCACCGAACGCTGGACCGTCATCGTCACCACCGACCACGGCCACACCGACTCCGGCGGCCACGGCGGCAGCGCGATCGAGGAGCGGCGCACCTTCGTCCTCGCCCAGGGCCCCGGCATCGCGGCCGGCGCCCGCCCCGCCGACACCCGCCTCGTGGACGTCGCCGCCACCGTCTTCAAGCAGCTCGGCATCACACCCGACCCCGCCTGGGGCCTGGACGGCAAGCCGATCCAGGAACGCTCCACCGACCCGTTCGAGACCCTGTACCCCTCCCTCGCCGCACGCGCCGACGAGACCGGCATCCCGGCGGGCGTCCTCGGCTGGACCCACACCGCGCCCAGCGGCTGGTCGGTCGTGAACTCCGCGATGGGCACCGGGGGAGTGGCCGAGTGGCGCGGCTGGTCCTTCGCCACCGACGAGTTCTGGAGCCGCAGCCAGCGCGACCAGTCCCGTGAGCTGAACGTCCGCGCGCGCGGGATCTTCGCGGTCGCCGACTCCGACGAATGGGACGACAAGGCGTCCTCGGGCCCGTACGACTCCACGCTCGTCACCCCGGCGTACGCGGTCGGCGGCAGGTCCACCGTCACGCTCGGCCTCACCACCCACTACCGGCAGGAGGGCAGCCAGAGCGCCCGCGTCCTCGCCTCCTGGAACGGCGGAACGCCCGTCGAGGTGAAGCGCTACACGTCCGACGTGATCTCGCAGCCCCAGTCGCTCACCCTGGACGTCCCGTCCGGAGCCGCCAACGTGAGCTTCCGGTTCCACTACACCGGCAGCAACAACTGGTACTGGGTGATCGACGGGGTCAAGATCACGGCGGCTTAATTATGCTGGGGGCGCCGGGACGGCGTGGTCCGGGCACCCCCAGCACGCAGTGCGTACGGCAGGAGTCCCGACACATGGCAGAGCGCAAGCCCATCTCATCCTGGCTCACCGACATGGACGGCGTCCTCATCCACGAGGGCACCCCCATCCCCGGTGCCGATGCCTTCATCAAGCGGCTGCGGGATTCCGGGCTGCCCTTCCTCGTCCTCACCAACAACTCCATCTACACCGCGCGCGACCTGCACGCCCGGCTGAAGCGCATGGGCCTGGACGTGCCCGTGGAGAACATCTGGACCTCCGCGCTCGCCACCGCCCAGTTCCTCGACGACCAGCGCCCCGGCGGCACGGCGTACGTTATCGGCGAGGCCGGTCTCACCACCGCCCTCCACGACATCGGGTACGTCCTCACCGACCACGACCCGGACTACGTGGTGCTCGGCGAGACCCGGACGTACAGCTTCGAGGCGCTCACCAAGGCCATCCGGCTGATCAACGCGGGTGCCCGCTTCATCTGCACCAACCCCGACGAGACCGGCCCGTCCGCCGAGGGCCCGCTGCCCGCCACCGGTTCGGTCGCCGCCCTCATCACCAAGGCCACCGGCAAGGACCCGTACTTCGCGGGCAAGCCGAACCCCCTGATGATGCGGACCGGTCTCAACGCCATCGGCGCGCACAGCGAGACCAGCGCGATGATCGGCGACCGGATGGACACCGACGTCCTCGCGGGTCTGGAAGCGGGCATGCAGACCTTCCTGGTCCTCACCGGGCTGACGTCCGTCGCCGACATCGACCGCTACCCGTACGGTCCCTCGCACGTCGCTGATTCCATCGCCGACCTGGTCGACCTCATCGATCTGCCGGACCAGGTGGACCAGGGCAAGCAGACGGAGAAGCAGACGGACAAGTAGACGCACGGGACCGGCAGGGCGAACCGGCCCGCGCAGCCGGGCAGCCGCCGACCTGCGCGGACCGCATCCGCAGTCGTCCGGACCGTCGTCCGGAACGTCGCCCGGACGTCGCTCGAATGGAGGACTGCGGATGCGGGCCGCCGCCGCAGGCGTGAACCTTCCCGTAGGAGGTTCACGATGCGTTCCATTCCCCTCACGTTCTGTGCCGCAGCGGCGGCCGCGCTCATAGCCGTGCCCGCCCCCGCCGCTCTGGCGTCCCCGGCCGCCCCGGCCGGTGACGACGACCGGCGCACCGGCACCGTCTCGGTCACCCCGTCCACCATCGCCCCCGGCGGGAGGGTGGAGCTGTGGGTCGACGTCTGCGGCAAGGGCCGCGAGGCGACGGGCAACTCCGACGCCTTCTCCTCGGAGGCCCGCTTCCGCCCCGCCGACGACGAGGGCCTCTTCGCCGAGGCCCGGATCCGGGACGACGCCGAACCCCGCTCCTACGACGTCTGGGTGACGTGCAAGGACGGGCGGGGCAAGGCGACCGGCACCCTCACCGTCGTCCACCACAACCGCCCCTCGCCCGCCGCGCCCGTCAAGGCGGGCGGCGGAGGTGCCGCCACCCTCGCCGAACGGTCCACCGAGGCCGAGGGCCCCGGCACCCGGCACGCGGTGATCGGTCTGGTGCTCGCCGCCGTCGCGGCCGTCGCCGTCGCCCTGCGCAGCTCGCGCCGGCGCCGCGACCCGGCCGGCAGCTGACATGGGAGCCCCGGACCGCCCGGCAGGCAACGGGCGACTGCTCACCGGAGTGACCTGGGCCGTGCTGCTGCTCGGCCTGTGGATCTGGGGCCGGGAGGCCGGTGGCGGGCTCGGCGGCCTGTCGGGGCCCACCACCGGCGACGTGGCCGCGGTCGGCCGCCCTCTCGGGGCGGAGCTGCCCCCGGCCCACGACCCGCTCGACGGGGCGGCCCCCGAACGCGTCGAGGTCCCCTCCGTGGGGATCTCGGCCCCCGTCATCACCCGCGGCCTCGACGGGGACGGGGCCATCGACCCGCCCCCGTACGGCATGCCGAAGACCGCCGGCTGGTACGGCGACGGCACCCGGCCCGGCGCGAAGGGCGCGGCCCTGTTCGTCGGCCACGTCGACACCGACACCAAGCCGGCGGTCTTCTACGGGCTCAGCGCGGTGAAGCCGGGCGCCCGGATCGAGGTCACCCGGACCGACGGCAGCGTCGCGGAGTTCACCGTGGACGACGTCCAGCTCGTCACCCGCGAACGCTTCGACGCGCAGAAGGCGTACGGGCCCCGCGAGGACGGCCGGGCCGAGCTGCGGCTGATCACCTGCGGCGGAACGTACGACCACAGGACCCGCTCCTACACGGCGAACGTGGTCGTCTCCGCCTACCTCACCGGCGCGCAGGACGCGCAGGACGCCGGGGACGGCGGGGAGCGCGTACAGGCCGTGAGCCACGGAAGCCGCGGCTGACCCGACACCCCACGCCCACCACGCACCGCGTGTCACGCGGCAACGGTCAACCCGGCCCGGCCGGCCGCCCCTCACGGGGCGTGCGGCCGGGCCGGTCCTCGACCGCGTGCGCCCGGCCGCGGGAGTCGCCCGGCGCGGTACGGGAGGTCGGTGCGGTGGGAAGGCCCGATCCCCCGTCACTCTAGGGGCACCCCGCGGACGGATGACCGGCTTTCGAACGGGATGTCCGGAACCGGTGCCCGTGTGTGACCGTTGTACGGGTGGGAGCGTGGGCGCCCGGCCGCTGTGCCAGGATGGATCGGACCGGCAGCACATCGGTGCAACCAGTGATGAACAGTGCAGGCAGTGCACCCAAGGGGGAGTGGATGTACGGCAGTTACACCGGCCGGTCCCGGACGCGCGGGCGCGCGGCGGGCCTGCGGACGACCGGTACGGCGGCGGCGCTCGGAGCGGTCCTGCTGCTGGCGGGATGCTCCGGCGACGGGGAGGGCGACGAGAAGAAGAGCGCGCCGGCCGTCGAGCAGCAGCCCAAGGACAAGGATCCGTACTGGGTCAACCCCGACGGCAACGCGGCCCGACAGGTCGCCGCGTACAGCGAGGACGGCGACGAGAAGAACGCCGAGCTGATCCGGAGAATAGCGCGGCAGCCGGTCGGCGAGTGGATCGGCCCGGACAACCCCGAGGCCGAGGTCAAGGGCGTCACCGAGGCGGCGGCCGCCGTCGACCGGGACGCCCTTCTGGTCCTCTACAACATCCCGCACCGCGACTGCGGCCAGTTCTCCAAGGGCGGCGCCTCCGACGGCAACGCCTACCGGGCCTGGCTGGACAGCGTCGCCCAGGGCATCGGGGACCGCGGCGCCACCGTGATCCTGGAGCCGGACGCCCTGCTCCACCTGGTCGACGGCTGCACACCCCAGGAGTTCCACGAGGAGCGCTACGACCTCCTCAAGGGCGCGATCCAGCGGCTGAAGCAGCAGCCCGCCACCAAGGTCTACCTGGACGCGGGCAACGCGGGCTGGCAGTCGCCCGACGCCCTGTACCAGCCGCTCCAGCGGGCCGGGATCGCCGAGGCGGACGGCTTCTCGCTGAACGTCTCCAACTTCCAGACGACGGCCGTCTCCACGGAGTTCGGCAAGAAGCTGTCGGAGAAGATCGGCGACAAGCCCTTCGTCATCGACACCAGCCGCAACGGCAACGGCCCCTATCAGGGCGGCGACCCCGCCGAGAGCTGGTGCAACCCCCCGGGCCGCGCACTGGGAGAGACCCCGACCACGCGGACCGGCGACGAACAGGTCGACGCCTACCTGTGGATCAAGCGTCCCGGCGAGTCCGACGGCGACTGCAAGGGCGGCCCGAAGGCCGGCGCCTGGTGGCCGGAGTACGCCCTGGGCCTGGCCGGCGCCACGAAGTAGCCGGGACACGGCGAAGGCCGTGCCCGGGAGGACCTGTTCCTCCCGGGCACGGCCTTCGCCGTGTGCGGGGGCGCCCCTACTCGGGCACCTCCACCCACATGCCCTCCGACGGAGTGCCCTGGTCGTCGGTGACGAACAGCATGTACCAACCGGCCGGCACCAGCGCCCGGTTCTCCGGCACGGTGACGGTGACCCCGTCCTTCGACTTCTCCATCTCCAGCGCGATGGTGCGCTGGTCGGTGTCGGTGACATGGGTGACCGCCGAGGGCCGCATCAGCTTCGCCGAGGTGATCTTCGAGGCGTGCTGGGTGGTGAACAGGCCCGTACCACCGCGCTCGATCTTCTTGGGCCCGGCCGTCAGCTCCGGCTTGGAGTCCCGGTAGAGGTAGGGCGGGGTGTAGATCTCGATGCGCTGCTCGAAGACGCCGGGCCGGGTGTTGGCCTGGTCCGAGTAGAGCGAGTCCGAGCCGAAGATCATGACCCGGCCGTCCGGCAGCAGCAGGGAGCCCGAGTGGTAGTTCCGGCCGACCGCCGGGTCCGCGACCTTCTGGTACGTATCGCTCTTCGCGTCGTACAGCCGGGCCTGGAGCACGTCCGAGCCGCCGCGCCCCCGGTAGTCGCTGGAGCCGCCGGTGACCAGCAGGGAGTCGTCGGGCAGCAGCGAGGCGCTGGGGTAGCGGGTGCCTTCGGAGAGGGACGCCCCGTCGGTGAACTCCGGGTTCTTCTTCCCGAGGTCGACCAGCCGTGACTTCTCGCTGGACTTCTCCGACTCGCCGACCCCGCCGCCGCCGATCACCATGAACTTCTCGTCCTGGGCCGGGGGCAGCCGCACGGTCGCGGAGGTCTCCATCCGGTCCGGGTCGCTCAGCCCGGGGATCTTCTTGAACTTGTTCGTCGACAGGTCCCAGACGCCCGGGTCACGGCCCACGTCCGCCGGACCGTACCCGGCGTTGGAGCCGGAGTAGAAGAGCTTGCCGTCGTTCAGCAGGAAGACCGCCGGGTAGGTGGGGAACTTCCGGACGATGCCGGTGTACTCCCACTCCTTGGTCTCCGGGTCGTAGATCTCGTCCTTGCCGGGGACGATCTGACCGATCTCGTCCAGACCCGACAGCGCGAGGACCTTGCCGTCCTCCAGCGTCGTCAGCGTCGGGTACCAGCGGGCCTCGTTCATCGGGTCGACGGGTATGTACTTCTCCGCGACCGGGTCGAACTCGAAGGCGTCCTTGATCCCCTGGAAGTCCTTCTTGTCCAGGGCCAGCTTCTGCGCGATGCCGTAGACGTTGCGGGTGTCCGAACCGGACAGGCCGGCCACCCGGTAGTTGTCCTCGGTGCCGGTCTCGTACTTCTTGCCGGTCTTCTGCGCCTCGACGTAGATCCGGCCGAGCCCGGGGTCGTTGCGCAGGAACGCGCCGGTCTGCTTGTCGAAGACCTTCTTCGCCTTCTCCACCAGCACCGGGTCCTTGGAGACGTACGTCTTGCCGTTCTCCTTGCCGGTGAACCGGGTGCCCGCGGGCAGGGTGATCGGCTTGTCCGGGTTCTCGTTGTGGACGATCATCAGGCCGCCGGCCTTGGTGACGTCGCCCTGGAGCTTCTCGTAGCGCTTGGTGCCGCCGGCTATGAGGAGCTTGCCGTCGGGCAGTTGGGTGTGCCCGGCGCAGAACATGTCCTTGGGCGTGGGGATGTCCCTGAAGACGTTCGTCTTCGGGTCCCACAGCACCGAGCGGAAGCTCTTCGCGTCGAAGTTCTTCTGGTTGTTCCCGGAGCCCGCGACGAGCAGCACCTTGCCGGTGTGCAGCAGTGCCGCGTGGATCGTGTTGACCCGGTGTTCGGAGGGGACGTCCAGGAAGTCCCAGTGGCCGTTGGCCGCCTTGTAATCCGGCTGGTTGATCTTGTACTCGTGATAGCGCTCGGTGCTGAAGCGGTACAGCCACGGCCCGTTCGCCCCCGCGAGCGCGAGAACCACCGCCGTACTGATCGCCAGGCGGCGGGTACGGCGGCTCGGACGGTACTTCATTTCTTACGTCCCCCAAGGGCGATCCGGGCGATCTGCATGGTCTGGTCATTGCCCGGCGCACCGGGCAGGGGCTGGGGCCTCGGCTCCGGCGCCGGTCCGCCGCTGCGGTGCGATCCGCCGCCCGCCCGGCGCTTCTTCTTCTCCGCGCGGATGGTGTACCGCCAGCCGATGATCGGCGCCGCGGTGATCAGCAGCGCCAGCGTGGCCCAGGTGATCATCGCGGGGTGGCTGTGGCCCAGGAAGAACGAGGAGATCATCGACGCGCCGAACACGACGATGAAGAACAGGTGGATGCGGAAGGTGCCGAACAGCGTGTCCGGGCTCGACGAGTCGCCCTTGGGGGTCACCACGAACGAGCTCTTGCGGCGCAGCACCGCGTCCATCAGCGAGCGGGCGTAGATCGGCGCGGAGAGCGCGGACATCACCATGCCGGCCAGACCGCCGGAACCCTCCGGCTCGTGCGGTGAGACGTTGTGGCGGCGGTTCCAGATGTACAGGCCGATCTGGAGCGCGGAGGCGTTGCCGTACAGCATCATCCAGATCGTCGGGTCGATCTGGACGCCGGAGGCGCCCATGCCGAGGAACAGCGCGCAACTGAGGGCCGCCAGGATCCAGTTCATGGCCGACATCGGATAGAAGATGATCATCATCGTGTAGTTGAAGAGCTTGCCGGGAGGCATGGTCCCGAAGCCCTTCCAGAACTGCCCGATGATCGTCTCGTAGGTCCCCCGGGACCAGCGCAGCTGCTGGGTGAAGAAGTCCGTCCACGCGGTCGGGCCCTCACCGACGGCCAGCACGTCCGGGGTGTAGACCGAGCGCCACTTCTTGCCCGTGGCCGGGTTGCGGTGGCGGTGGATCTCGAACCCGGTGGCCATGTCCTCGGTGATCGAGTCGTACAGGCCGCCGATCTGCTTCAGCGCCGAGATGCGGACCGCGTTGCTGGTGCCGACGAACATGGGCGATCCGTAGCGGTTGCCCGCGCGCTGGATGAGGGCGTGGAACAGGAACTGCTGCGACTCGGCGGCCTTGGTGACGAAGGTGTCGTAGTTGCCGTAGACCTGCGGGCCGATGACGAAGCCGACGTCCGGGTCGCGGAAGTAGCCGAGCATCCGCTCCAGGTAGTTCGCCATCGGGATGTGGTCGGTGTCGACCGAGGCGAAGAAGTCGTAGTCGCCGCCGTGCGCGTCCAGCCAGGCGTTGTAGTTGCCGTGCTTGGTCTTGGCGCGGTGCGGGCCCTTGGCCTGGTTCCAGTGTGCCACGCCCTTGCGGGAGAAGTGGTGCACGCCGAGCCGGGCGCAGACCTCCTTGACCGCCGGGTCATTGCCCTCGTCCAGCAGCCACACGTGCATCAGACCGCGGTGGCGGATCCTCACGGCCGCCTCCAGGGTCTTCGTCACCATCTCCAGCGGTTCCTTGCCGGGGACGAAGGAGGTGAGGAAGGCGACCTTGGTGCCGGACTCCGGGATCACCGGGACCGGGTCGCGGGCGACCAGGGTGGCGTGCGCGTTCGACAGGACGTTCATCGTGCGGAACAGCTCGATCAGACCGATCGAGACCAGCATGACGATGTCGAGGACCAGCAGGAGGTCGTTGTCCAGGTTCGGATCGCGGTCCGTCCAGTGGCTGGGCTGCATCAGCCAGGCGAAGAGGCCGAGCGAGACGAGGGGAGCCGCGCCGAGCAGGAGCGCCGCGCGCACCCGGTGCGGCTCCTGCGATATGAGCGAGCGGTACTGGACCTTGTACGGCTTGCCCGCGGGGGGCTGCGTCAGCGGTCCGGCGAGCCGGCTGTAGTGCTCGTAGTCGTAGCGCGGCAGCTCCTTCTTGGCACGCCGCCGCGCCGCGCCGGCCCGCAGCCCCGCGGGTATCCGGAGCTGCGTCGTCCGGGAAGCGTCGTTCTCCTGCCGGTCGCCTGGCGGCGTCGACGTCATGGGTACATCCCCCCGCACGCATGCTGGTGCGTGACTGTTCGGTCTCTTTCTTCGTGCGCGGTGGGCCCCCGTTCTTCACCGGGCACGCACACGGTGGCGGGCCACCGTCCCCACAGACATGGAACGGCAGCCTTCCGGTTGCATGATGCCCCCTCGGCGTCCGCCCTTGAGCGGGACCCCCACCCCGCGGCGCAGACAACCGGAACGTCACGCTCTGCTGCGCCAACTGTACGGATCAGCAGCCCCCTTGGACCTGACGGTCCTCAGACAGATTGTCCGACACCGAACGGGATCGCAAGGGTGAAACGAACTGTTTGCCGGTCATACGCACGATTTGACCACACCTTGTGGAGGGGGTGTGACGAAGTGGAGACCGGCGCTCGCCACCTCTCCGTCGCTGCTATGTGACCGCTCCGCGACGGTCGGCGGTTCGGTGCGCGAGTTCGGTGCGTAGCTGTGCGTACGCGGCCATCGGGTGTCACCGGATGCCGGACGGGGAATGATCAAAGCCCCCTCACTGAACGTGAGGGGGCTTTGACTGTGCGTGCGCCGTCAGGGACTCGAACCCCGGACCCGCTGATTAAGAGTCAGCTGCTCTAACCAACTGAGCTAACGGCGCCTGCTGACCTGGAGAACTCTACCCGACTCGCAGGGGTGCTCCGAACCATTTACCGGACGCCACGCCCCGTCAGATAGTCGTTTTTTTCCTTTGTTCCGTCAAAATGCGATATGTCGGGAGAGTTGAGACACTGACGCCCGTTGCAGCTGCGCCCAAAGATCTTGACGAATGACGAGTGCGGAGGGGAATCGCATGACTGTGCCGGTCTTCGAGGAGTACGAACCCGCCATCGACTGCGGATGTGCGGGGTGCGCCGTGCGGCGGCGCTCCGCCGCGAGGGCCCTGCCGGTGCGGCGCGGCGGCCACCCCGCCGCGCACGGCGCGCGCCGCGCCCTGGTGCTGGCCACGGCCGCCGGGGTGGTGCTCTCCTGCGGGGCCGCGGGTGGGGCCGCCGCCGCAGGCCATGTCCCCGGGCCCCCGCGCGCCGACGGGGGAGCCGACCCCGAACCGGCGACTCCGCAGGGTGAGAAGGGGCCGCTGCGGGGCACCGGTGCCTCGGGCCCGCCGTCCGCCGGATCGGCCGTACCGAAGACGACCCGGGCCGAGATCATCGACCGGGCCAAGCGGTGGGTGGGCGCGAAGGTCCCGTACAGCATGGAGAAGTACTGGTCGGACGGCTACCGCCAGGACTGTTCGGGCTATGTCTCGATGGCCTGGAACCTCGGCAGCAACGAGTGGACCGGCAGCCTCGCCGCCTACGGGACCCGGATCGCCCGCGCCGACCTCCAGCCCGGCGACATCCTCCTCTTCCACAACCCGGCCGACCCCTCCAAGGGCTCGCACGTCACGATCTTCGGCGGCTGGAGCGACTCCACGCGCACCCATTACGTCGCCTACGAGCAGGCGCGCCCGCAGACGCGGAAGCAGTCGACGCCGCTGGCGTACTGGAGCAACTCCGACCGTTACGTGGCGTACCGGTACAAGGGGGTCACGGGTGGCTCGCCCGGCTCCGGATCCTCCACCTCCTTCCCCGGGGCGAAGCAGTTCGGCCCCGGCGCCGACAACAAGTACGTCACCGCGCTCGGCCGGATGCTGGTCCAGCGGGGCGGCAAGCGGTTCTACGCGGTCGGCCCCGGGCCCGAGTGGAGCGCGGCCGACCGGCGTGCGACCCAGGCGTTCCAGCGGGCGCAGGGCTGGCAGGGCAAGGAGGCGGATGGCATCCCGGGCCCGGACACCTGGCGCCTGCTGGCCACCGGCGGCGGACGGAACATTCCGGCCGCCGGCGCGGGCGGCAGCCCGAATACAGCCGTCGCGTTCCCCGGGCGCGGCTATTTCAAGCCGGGTCAGTCCAACAGCCATGTCGACCGGCTCGGCGAACAGTTGGTGAAGAAGGGATACGGCAAGCACTACGTGTCGGGCCCCGACCCGCGCTGGACCGAGGCCGACCGCCGCAACGTCGAGGCGTTCCAGCGGGCCCAGGGCTGGCGTGGCGGGGCGGCCGATGGTTACCCGGGGCCGGAGACCTGGCGCCGGCTCTTCGCGTGACGGACGTGACGGAAAGGAAGCGGTAACCGGTGACCCCCAACGACGACCAGACCCCCCGGACCAGCC
>NZ_JAAXYC010000265.1 GCF_018619185.1 Streptomyces sp. McG3
ACACAGCCCCCGACGCCCCCGGCCCCATCAGCCGCATCAGCAGCGCCGACACCGTCAGGTTCTGCACATCGCCCGTGGAGAACGACCCCAGCACCCGGCTGATGTCGTCGGTGAAGGACGACGATCCGTCCAGCCACGTCCCCGCCAGCGCCTGCGCGGTCCGCGAGTTGTCGACGAACCCGTCCACCGCCTTGCCGAGCGAGATCGACGAGACGATCCGGTCGAAGAAGACCGAGTCGCCGCCGACGATGTCGATGTCGGCGTTCTCCAGACCCGTCGCCAGGATCGTCGCCTGCGCCTCGGCGACCTGCCGCTGCACGTCGAGACCGGCCAGCCGGATCTCCTTCTCCGCGTCGAGCCGCAGCCGGTACTCCTCGTGCCCGCGCGACGCCTCGTCCAGCGCCGCCATCGCGGCCGCCTTGTCCGTGAGCCCCGCGGCCTCCGCCTTCAGCTTCTCGCCGATGACCGCCGCGTCGGCGGTCGCCTGCGCCCGGGTGCCCTCCGCCGTGGCGAGCGCCTTGAGCCGCGAGCCCTCCGCCTCGGCCTTGAGCCGGGCCGCCGTCGCCTCCGCCTCCGCGAGACCGGCCTTCTCGGTGACGTCCGCCTCCGCGTCCCGCACCTGTACGGCGGCGAGCCCCGGAGCGGCCGTCTCGGCCTGGATGCCCTCGGCGAGCCGCAGCTTGGCCTGCGCGTCGAGGTCCGCCGTCTTGAGCCGGGCCTCGGCGAGCGTGAGCTGCTCGGCCGCCAGGTGGGTGGAGGCCGCCTCCGCCGCCTCGGCCGCCTTGATGTCCTTGACCAGCTTCTCCTGCGCCTCCGCCTCGGCCGCGATGATGACCGACCTGCGGGACCGCTCGGCGTCCTCGACGGCGCGCAGGGTGAGGATCGACTCCTCCTGCTCCGCGACGGTGCGGTCCACAGCGATCCGCTCCCGGATGACGTCGGCGACCTCGCGGCGCTCGGCCTCGACCTCCTTCGTGGCGGCGATCCGGTTCAGCTCGGTCTCGCGCTCGCGCCCGATGACCTCCAGCATCCGGTCCTTCTCGATGCGCTCGCTCTCGACGGCGATGACGCGCTCGCGGTTCTTCTGCGCGACGGCGATCTCCCGCGCCTGGTTCTCGCGCTGGATGCCGAGCTGCTCCTCGGTCCTGATGAACGCGCTCTGCGAACCGAGCCGTTCCTCCTCCTGCACCCGGGCGGTGGCGGCCTCCTCACGGGCGCGCAGGCTCTCGACCTCGCGGCGCTGCTTGATCTCCGCCTCGGCCTGCCGGCGCTCCAGCTCCAGGATCGTCTCGCGGGCGTCGACGTTCTGGCGGGTGATCTCCTTCTGCTCCGTGCGCTGGAACTCGTTGGTGCGCACGTGCTCGATCGCCGTCAGCTCGGTGATCTTCCGGATGCCCTGCGCGTCCAGGATGTTCGCCCCGTCGAGCTGAGCCATCGGGGTCTGCTCAAGGAAGTCGATCGCGGCGTCGTCGAGGTGGTAGCCGTTCAGGTCGGTCCCGATGACCTGGATGATCCGGTCCCGGAACTCCTCGCGCTTGGTGTAGAGGTCGACGAAGTCGAGCTGCTTGCCGACGGTCTTGAGCGCCTCGGAGAACTTGGCTGCGAAGAACTCCTGGATGGCTGCCTTGTCGCTCGCCCGTGCCGTACCGATGGACTGGGCGACCTTGATGACGTCCTCGACGGTCTTGTTGACCCGGACGAAGAACGTGATCTGGATGTCGGCGCGGATGTTGTCCTGGCAGATCAGACCCTCGCGCCCGGCGCGGTGGATCTCGATCTTCTTCACCGAGATGTCCATCGTCTCGGCCTTGTGGAGCACGGGCAGGACGACGGCTCCGGTGAAGGTGACGTCGACCTTCTTGGTCTTGGAGATGATCAGTGCCTTGCCCTGCTCGACCTTGCGGAACAGCCGGGTGATGACGAAGGCGATGGCGACGACGATGAGCAGGACAACGGCGATGAGCACGCCGATGCCCAAGGAGATGGCATCCATTGAAGAGTCCTTGGCGGCTTGTCGGTACGGAAGAGGAACAAGCGAAGTAGTGGTGGCCTGCCCGTCACGGGGGCGGGCGGCCGGTGGGCGGCGACGACGGTGGTACGCGGAGGCTTGAGGTCCCGGTGGCCCGGATTACCGGACGCATGGGGCCGGTTCCCGTGAGGCTTGGAGTCGGTGTCCCTCTGCGGTCCCGGCGGTCCTGCGGCCCGGTGGCCCGGCCGTCCGGTGGCCCGTCCGGGTCAGCCGGTCGCCCCGCCCGGCAGCTCGTGCGGCCTGGTGTTCGGACCCGGATCGAGCGCCGCGTCGTAGGGCGAGACCCAGAAGAACTCGCCGTCCTCGTCGTACGCGTAGAGGAGTCCGGAGCCGCCCATGACGAGCGGTGCCTCCTCGGCGGCGGACCCGGAGAGCCGGGAGGCGTACGGGAACGGCTCGGCCGTGCGGACCTGCACGATGGCCGTCGATCCGTCGTGCGACACGACCTCGGCCTGGCCGAACGTCGCGGTGACGGAGCCGGTGCGGATCGTGCAGAGGCTCCCGACGAAGTCCAGCCGCGATGGCGGAGGTTCCGCCGGGAAGTACCGGCGGAAGCGGTGGACGAGGAGGCGGACGGCCGCCCAGGCGAGGAACAGCGACCCGGCGAGTACGGCGACGGCGAGCACGGCGCGGGTGGCGCTGCCGGTCTCGCTCCGGTGCAGCAGGACCGTGCCGGTCACGCTGCCGAACCAGGCGAAGACGACCAGCAGGGAGACGGAGACGGAGACAGGGACGCCGCCGAGACCGGCCGGGCCGGTGTCGAGGTCCGTGTCGAAGGAGTCGTGACCGGCGGCCCCGGCGAGCACCAGCAGCCAGAAGCAGACGACGACCACCAGAGCGGCGCCGAAGAGAACGGCGGGGAATCCGAGTGTCGCGCCCAGGAATTCGCCCAACGGTCCCACCCCCCTGCGGTTCTGCGCACGGGCCCTGGGGCGGTGCGCGTCCGTGTGATCCGGTACAGGGGCGGCGGGCGGTGGGCGGTGACGGGCCCGGCGCCGCGGCGTCCCCCAGGGACTCCTCCCGCGGATCCCGGATCCAGGATTCCGGATCCCGGACCGTCCCCGATCCCCCGTGGACGGTCCGGGATCCAGGGTCCGGGAGGGGCTTTCGTCCCCCCGTTTCCCGTGCTCCCCCGTGCTTCCCCCGTGCTTCCCCCGTGTGCTTTCCCCCGTGTTGTTGCTGACCTGATCGTGTCATCCGGGACCGGTACAGCGCATTGCCGGAACCCGGCAATCTTTACGCTTCACTAATGCCGGGCACCGGCACCGCCCCGTGTGCGTTGGGGAAATGACGAGACTGTTGCAAGGCTGAAGGAGAGTGCGTGGCCGAGCTGAGGATTCCCGAGGAAATGCTGGGAAATTATGCCCACATTCTGGGCGAAGTCGCCCTCACCGGCCGCCGCCTGACCCGTGACGAGCTGGAAGCTCGCCGTGCGCTGGGCCGTGCGGCGGCGGACGCGGGGCATCAGCTCCGCGCGCTGGTGACGATGCATCTGGCACAGACCCGTCAGGCCTGGCCCCGGTCCGCTGCCGGAAACTCCCCTGCCACGACCGACGCCGTCCTGGCCGCGGTGGAGCAGGCGGTCGACGCGTTCGCCGAGGGCTTCGAGCGTGCCCAGCGGCTCACCGTGCGCCGGGAGGAGGCGGCGCGCCGGGAGTTCATCGACGACCTGCTCTACGGGCGCAGCGATCTGGTGCGCCTCGCGGAGCGGGCGACCCGCTTCGGCCTGCGGCTTTCCCGGGCGCACGCGGTGGCCGTGGCGTCCGGCCCGGAGGCATACACGGAGACGGACGCGGTGCCGCGCAGTGTGGAGGCGGCGCTGCTGGCGCGGTTCAGCGGCCGCAAGATCCTGTTGACGACGAAGGACGGCCGGATCGTCTGCATCGCACCGGGCAGTCAGCCCGACGTCCTGCGTTACTTCGCCAAGCAGGCGCACGCGGCGACGGACGGCGGCCAGGTCGCGGTCGGCCGCCCGCACAAGGGCCCCGGCGGGGTGGTCCACTCGTACGACGAGGCGCTCGAAGCCCTCGATCTGGCGGACCGGATGGGGATGGACGATCCCGTGCTGTACGCCTCGGACCTCATGGTCTACCCGGTGCTGACCCGGGACCGGCAGGCGATGTCCGATCTGGTGCGCAGCGAGCTGGGCCCGCTCCAGAAGGCGCGGGGCGGCGCGGAACCGCTGCTGAACACGCTGGCGGTCTACTTCGACGCGGGTTGTGTCGCCGCCGAGACCGCCCGCCGACTGGCGCTGAGCGTCCGGGCGCTGACGTACCGCCTGGAGCGTATCCACCAGTTGACCGGGTCCGACCCCTCGGATCCGATGCACCGTTACAGCCTGCAGACGGCGGTCATCGGGGCCCGGCTGCTGGACTGGCCGGCCAAGGAGCTGTGACGGACGGCGTACGGCCGCGCGCCGGCGGGCGAAAGGTGTGGCCGGGGGTGCTCAGGGGGGTGACGCACCCCCGGCCTGCCGGTGGGGAGGGGACGCGGACCGGTGGTCCTGCCGGCCCGCGCGACCGCACCGGCGGTCCTGGTGGGCCCTACAGGTCGAACTCGTGCGGCGGCAGGTCGAGCGCGAAGCACGCCTCCCGCACGACGGCCTGCTCGGAGGGGTCGAAGTCGCCGTCGGCGCCGCCGATGACGATGCCGATCTGGACCACGGCACGGGCCTCGGTCGGCTTCTTCTTCGCCTTGGCGATCTCCTGGAGGACGCTGACCTTGCCGAACGCGAAGTCGGCGGTGAGCTGGTCGACGTAGGCGTTGAAGCGGCGCTGCAGGTCGTCCGCGGGGAAGTTCCGCAGGACGTCGTTGGTCGAGATGAGCGTCGCGACGCGCTGACGCTCCGACGGGTCGATGGAACCGTCGGCCGCTGCGACGAGGGCGCACATGGCCATGCTCGCATCCCGGAACGACCCCGACTTCAGGTCGTTCTTCTTCGCCTCCAGCTGTGTCTGCATCGACGACGCGGATTCTTTGATGCGATCCCACAGAGCCATGACGTCTCCCTACGTAGCGGTGCGAATCCGGAACCGACCCGGTACCGGTGCAACTCTACAGGCGTGTAGATGTCGACGGCGGGGTGCGGGGTGCCTTCACGACGAAGCCCCCGGACACGGTGAGGGTGTCGGGGGGCTTCGTCGTGGGCCGCGAACGGCAGGGGGCGGAGGCGGCTACTCGCGCGTCTCGCCCGCCGGTTCGGGGGTGAGGTCGTCGTGCGACGGAAGCCGGCGCTCGGGAGCGGACTTCGCGACGGGCTCCTTCTCCGCGTCGCTCGTGTCCTTGCTCTTCCCGTCGCCGTCGCCGTCGCCGCCGCGACGGGCCTCGATCTTCGCCGCGAGGGGCTGCGTCCAGCGGGCGGTGAGCGGGCCGACGATGACGAGGATCAGGACGTACGCGGTGGCGATGGGGCCGATGCGCGGCTCGGTGGCCACGGCCAGACCGGCGATGACGATGGAGAACTCACCGCGCGCCACGAGGGTGCCGCCCGCCCGCCAGCGGCCGCGCGAGCCGACCCCGGCGCGCCGGGCCGCGTAATAGCCGGTGGCGATCTTGGTGAAGGTGGTGACGATGGCCAGCAGCGCCGCGGGCAGCAGCACCGGCGGGATGTCGGCCGGGTTCGTGGAGAGCCCGAAGAAGACGAAGAACACGGCGGCGAACAGGTCCCGCAGCGGGGTGAGCAGCTTGCGGGCGCCCTCGGCGACCTCGCCGGAGAGCGCGATGCCGACGAGGAACGCGCCGACGGCCGCGGACACCTGGAGCTGCTGGGCGACCCCGGCGACCAGGACGGTGAGGCCGAGGACGACCAGGAGCAGCATCTCCGGGTTGTCGGAGGAGACCGCGCGGCTGATCAGGCGGCCGTGGCGGAGCGCCAGGTAGAGGACGAGTCCGACGGCCCCGAGCGCGATCACGAGCGCGAGGCTGCCGCCGGCCAGGCTGACCCCGGCGAGCATGGCGGTGAGCAGCGGCAGGTACACCGCCATCGCCAGGTCCTCCATGACGAGGACGCCGAGGATGACGGGTGTCTCGCGGTTACCGAGCCGGCCGAGGTCGGTCATGACCTTGGCGATCACCCCGGACGACGAGATCCAGGTGACACCGGCGAGCGCGACCGCGCCCACGGGGCCCCAGCCGAGGATCAGGGCCGCGACGGCGCCGGGCGTCGCGTTGAGCACGAAGTCCACGGCGCCGGACGGGTATTGCGTCTTGAGGCTGGTGACCAGCTCGGACGCGCTGTATTCGAGCCCCAGCAGGAGAAGCAGCAGGATGACGCCGATCTCGGCGCCCACCATGGTGAATTCCTCGCTGGCGTCGAGCGGGATCAGCCCGCCGTGCCCGAACGCCAGCCCGGCGAGCAGGTACAGCGGGATGGGGGAGAGCCCTATCCGCCCGGCGAACCGCCCGACGAGCCCCAGCCCGAGGATGACGGCCCCCAGCTCCACCAGCAACGCAGTCGTGTCATGCACGGTCAGCCCTCCGCAATGATCTCGGAGAGCGCGTCGACGCCCTCACGCGTACCGACGGCGACGAGTGTGTCCCCGATGGCCAGTCGAAAATCCGGTTCCGGCGACGGGTGCGCGCTGTGGGTGCGCAGCACCGCCACGATGGACGCCCCGGTCCGGGTCCGCGCCCGCGTCTCCGCCAGCAGCCGCCCGCCGTACGGGGAGCGGGACCCGAGCGGGATGTGCTCGGTGACGAGGTCGATGCCATCGGTCCGTACGGCGTCGATGGGCGCCGGGTCGATGAGGTGAGCGAGCGCGGTGGCCTCGGACGTCGTCAGGGGGACGGAGAGTTGGCACGCATCAGGGTCGTCCTGTTCGTAGAACCCGATGAACCGGCGGCCGTCGTGGTGGACGACGACCGAGATGTGCTGGCCCGTCTCGGTCGTGAAGTCGTACTGAGCACCCACTCCGGGCAGTGATGTACGGCGGGTTCCCATGGCTTCCTCCCGAGACGTGCGGCGGTGGCGCGCGCACTTGGCGATCTCTTTATCCGGCCATTACCTTATCGGGCGGCGAAAATCGGTCGAGGGGCCTCGGCCGGAACCCGTACGGGCCGGTGTGACGGGGCGTTCCCCTGAACCACCGCCTGGCCGACCTCGCCGCCCTGGCCGAAAGTCGCACCTGGTCGTTCGCGTACGGGGGAGGGGGTGGTGCTACGTGGCGGCCGAGCCCGCCGCGCGGCGGGCGGTGTCCACCAGATCCTGGAGCGCCGCGAGGTGCCGGGCCAGCGCCTGCCGCCCGGCGGGGGTGAGGGACAGCCAGGTCCGGGGCCGCTTGCCGACGTGCCCCTTGCGTACGTGGAGGTAGCCCGCGGCCTCCAGTGCGGAGGCGTTCTTGCTGAGGACCGAGTCGGAGACCCGGCACCCGTCGCGTACGGCGGCGAACTCGGCCTCGTCGCAGGCGGAGAGGAAGGCGACGAGGGTCAGCCGGGTCGGATGGTGGATGACGCCGTCCAGTGCCGGGGGCTCGTCCTGTGCGGGTCTGTCGCTCCGGCCGGCTCTGCCGCTCACGCGAGCTCCCGCAGGGCTCGCCGGATGGATGCGTTACGGACGAGGTAAGCACCCCAGACACCGAGCCCCCATACGCCGAACACGCCGATCTGGGCGACGGATTGGCTTACGCCGGCCGCCCAGCAGACGAGCCCCGCGATCGCTCCGGCCGCGAAGACGGCGGGCAGCACGACCCGGCTCCGCCGCAGGCGCTGGGTCCAGGACCGCGCCACCAGAACCCCGGCTCCTCGTCGGGCAGCCCGCGCGAGTGCGACGACGACGCCGAGCCCGAGCACTGACACGAGCAGCGCGATCACGGTCGCGACTCCGCCCCGTCCGTCGCTCCAGGCCCGCACCACGCTTGGCCCCGCCAGGGCGACCGCGGCGGCCGGCCCGTACCAGGCAGGCGTCAGCCCCGCCCGGAGCCCGGCCCGCTCCTGCGCCAGCCGTACGTCGCTCAGCGCGCCGGCCGCGTACTCGGCCGAGGCGTCGGGGCGCGCGCCTTCGTTCTCCTGCGACGGGGAGGGCGGCGGCGAGGAGGGCGTGGACATGGACATGCGGGGACCTTCCTGGGGTGCGGGTGGCCTGCGGACGTTCATGATGACATTTACTTTCCACCGAGGAAAGTACTTTCCTCGGTGACGCGGCGCTCCCGCTGGGGGCGCGCGGCCGCGGCAGCCGCTCAGGTCCGCGCGGAGAGCACGGGCGCGAGCAGCTCCAGGGCGTCCCCCCAGGGGAAGGGGGCCGTCTCACCCGACTTGGGCGTGTGCGGGGTGCCGGAGCTGACGAGGACGCCCATGCCGCGCAGCCTCCGCAGGCTCTCGACGTACGCGGGGTGCGCGGCGAGGGCGGAGTTCACGGCCGGGAGGGCGGCGGTGGGGACGCCGAGCCCGTACGCCTCGCAGAGGATGCCGAGGGCCAGGGTGTCCGAGATCCCGGCCGCCCATTTGTTGATGGTGTTGAACGTGGCGGGCGCGACGGCGATGGCGTCCGGGGCGGGCAGCGGGCGTGGCTCTCCGGGGGAGCGCCAGGCGGAGCGGACCGGGTACCCGGTCCGCTGCTCGACAGCCGCCGCGTCGAGGAACCCGAGCCCCTGCGGGGTGGCGATGACGCCCACCTCCCACCCGGCGTCCTGCGCGGCGGCGAACAGCCGGTCGGCATCACGGGCGACCCCGGCCGCGCAGACGACGACGTACAGGAACGGCTTGCGGGCCGGCCGGCCGGACTGATCGCTCACGAGGACTCCCATGGATCGCTGATGCGCGTGCGGTGTGATCTGGTGGTGAGGTGACGTGAGGTGATCACTGCCCCCCGACCGATGAGTTTTCCCTCTCCGTGAAGTCCCACCACCGTCGTTGACCGCACAGAAGCAGGAGAAGCGCGTGACCCAGCTGCTGAGAGTCCAGAACTTCACCGTCTCCAGCGACGGCATCGCCGCCGGTGAGGAGCAGTCGCTGGAGCGGCCGTTCGGCCACGTCGACCCCGAGCGGCTCTTCTCCTGGGCCGGGGCGACGGCGAGCTGGCCGAACCGCACGGAACCGGGCGGGAGCCGGGGCCTGGACGACTACCTCACGCGGGACTTCGCGCACAACATCGGCGCCGAGATCATGGGCCGCAACAAGTTCGGCCCCCAGCGCGGACCGTGGGAGAACCACGAGTGGCAGGGCTGGTGGGGCGAGGAACCCCCCTTCCGCACCCCGGTGTTCGTGATGACCCACCACGAGCGCCCGTCGTTCACCCTGTCGGACACCACGTTCCACTTCGTCGACGGCGACCCGGCGACGGTCCTCGACCGGGCGCGGGAAGCGGCGAATGGCAAGGACGTGCGACTCGGCGGCGGAGTCACCACGATCCGCGAGTTCCTCGACGCGGGCCTGGTCGACACCCTGCACGTGGCGGTCGCACCGGTGAAGCTGGGGACCGGCCTGCACCTGTGGGAGTCGCCCGACGAACTGCTCGACCGGTACCACCTGGACGTCGTTCCGAGCCCGAGCGGCATGACGCACCACCTGTTCTGGCGGAAGTGACGGCGGGAGCCGGCCGAATCCGCCGAGTGCCGGACGGGACGGCCGGGGATGGTGGAGAGTCGTCTGCGTAACCGCCCGAGCACATAGAGGAACGGAACGCCACCCCCCGGCCCCAGGCTGCCCACCGGCGGCCATCCCAGAAGGTCTTCTGTCTTGTCGCCCTTTGAACCCCGATACGCTCTCGCCGGCGACGTGGGCGCGGCGCTCATGCTCATCGACTCCCGGCTCAGGAGCGTCCACAAGGACAGGACCGACGCCGATCCCGAACAGGAGGATCTGGCCCGGAAACTCATCTCCTCGCTGGGCCCGGAGGGCCTTGACGACGTGCTGGACGGCGCGTGCACGCTGATCTTCCTGTACGTGAAGTGGCTGCGCGAGGCCCACGAGGCACACGACAAGGACGTCATCGAGTACGTGGTGCCGACCCTGGTCACGACGCTCAGGCGGATGCCCAGGAGCATTCCTCCCGAGGCCATCCCCACGATGTCCGGCATGGTCATCGCCGCCGCCATCGGCCTGAGCCCCACCCTGTGGCGCCGGCAGTACGGCGACTGGAAGAAGACGGAGCTGACCCCGCTGGAGGCCACGGCGTTCCTGCTGGCGGATCACATCAACCGCATCACGGAGGACCCGGACTTCGCGACCCGCATGATCACGGAGGTGCTGACGCAGGCGGAGTCGTAGTAGGGGGAGTGCGGGTCCCGCAGGAGCGGGCGGGGCGGGCGGTGTCCTTGGCTGTGGTCTGCCTCGTGCACGCGTCCACGGAATCAGTAAGTCACCTGGTCGGGTGGGGTGTTCCGCCTTTTGGTCCGCGCGCCTTCGCGGCTGCGGTACCGTGATCGCGTCATCACGCTCTGTGTGCACCCGCACATGGGGCGGCCCCCGGTGGTGTTCCTAGCACCGAGCCGAGGGCCTTCACCCAACTAGTGGAAGAGGTCCACCGGGATGCTTTGGCATGCTATCGCGCCGTCTCGGCGCTACACGAAGGCTTCGCACGACGTCGTGCGTCATTCGCGTCTGTGCAGTGACGCGAAGGTTCTGATTCTCTACGTTCAGGGGTTGCCGGACGGCGGCAGGGATCTGGCGTTGTCCGAGCACGCGCGGAAGCTGGGCATCAAGGGGCGGGCGTTCCAGCGGGTCAAGGAGCAGTTGGTCATGTGCGGGTTCGTGCATGAGCGGCGGGTCTGCGGAGAGCGGGGGCGTTGGGCGACGCAGCAGTTGTTCGCCAACGTGCCGTTGGCCGAGGCCGAGGTCCTCGGGCTGTGGTGCGACGCGGGTATCGATGCCGGTGTCGCCTCGTCTCCGAGTGCACGGATTCCGACCGTCGGTCAGCCGAGGGGTCGGACGGTCGGTCATCAACTACCGGTGGACGAAGAACGGGAGAAGAACTCTTCCCACCCACCCACCGAAGCCCCGGACGCGGACGCGGCACAGGTGTTGGAGCCGTTGACCGCTGAAGAGGCCGACGCCGAGCGGGTGTTGTTGTCGCTGCGGCATGCGAGTAGGGGGCTCCGCCTCGGTGTCGCCGAGGCTCGTTCGCTGATCGCGCAGACGGTGGAGTGGCTGCGGCGCGGGGTCTCCCGCAGCGAGTTGCGCCAGGTGCTGAGCAGTGATCTGCCGCAGGACGGGGTCCGGTGCGCCGTGGGGTTCCTGCGGCACCGGCTGGAGCAGAAGATGCCCGAAGCCGCCGTCTCCGTACACGAGGCCGAGTCGGCGCGCCCGCCCTCGGACC
>NZ_JAAXYC010000266.1 GCF_018619185.1 Streptomyces sp. McG3
GCCTAGTCGTCGGCAGCGTCAGATGTGTATAAGAGCCAGGGGTTCCCCCGAGCCGTCCGGTCACGTCCCGGAGGGCTCGCCCCCGCCGGCGCACGTGTCCCACCGCTGCCGGGCCGCGGGGAGCCCGACAGCGTCAGGGGCAGTCAGAGGTCCAGGACCAGCCGCCCGCCCCGGCAGCGCGAGACGCAGATCAGCATCGAGTCGCCCCGCTCGTCGTCGGTCAGCAGATCGTCCCGGTGATCGATCTCGCCCTCCAGGACCCGCTGTTGGCAGGTCCCGCAGAAGCCCTGCTCGCAGGAGTACGCGACATGGGGCGCCGCGGTGCGGACAGCGGCCAGCACCGACTGCCCGGCCGCGACCGGCACCGTGCGTCCGCTGCGCCGCAGCTCCACCTCGAACGCCCCGGAACCGGGGCCCGCCGCGTCCCCGGTCGCCGCCGAGAACCGCTCCAGGTGCAGGGGATACCCCTCCGGGAGCGCGGCGGCCACGGCGTCCATCAGCGGCTCGGGCCCGCAGCAGTAGACCGCCGTGTCCGGGGCGAGACCGCTGAGCGCCGCCGCGATGTCCGGGTGGCCCGCCTCGTCCTGGGCGACGACCGTGACCCGGTCCCCGTCCGCGCCGAGCTTCTCGATCTCCTCCAGGAAGGGCATCGACCCCCGCGACCGGCCCCCGTACAGCAGCCGCCAGTCGGCCCCCGACGCGGCCAGCGACCGCAGCATCGGCAGGACCGGGGTGATCCCGATGCCGCCGACGACGAAGGCGTAAGCCCCCGCCCCGGCCAGCGGGAAGCGGTTGCGCGGCCCGCGCACCTCGATCTCCTGGCCCTCCCGGAGCTGCTCGTGCACCTCCCGCGAACCGCCCCGGCCGTCCTCCACCAGCCGGGTCGCCACCGTGTACGCACCGGTGTCCGCCGGGTCGCCGCACAGTGAGTACTGCCGCACCAGGCCGGACGGCAGCACCAGGTCCAGATGGGCCCCCGGCTCCCAGCGCGGCAGAGCGGTTCCCTCCAGCCGGAGCTGCACGACGCCCTCGGCGACCTCGCTCCGTCCGGTGATCAGCAGTCGGCGGACCGAGGTCGCGCGCCGCTCCGAGTGGCCCGATACCGGCTCGGGCAGGGCGGGCAGCGGCCACAGCGGTGACCGGGCGATCCGGCGTCTCAGGGCGCGCCGGGTGAGCAGGACGGCGCCGGAGACGAGCACGACGGTACGCAGACGGGGCGGCGCCATGGTTCAGGCCCCTCCTGTCGTGCCGGTCTCCGCGGCGAGCGCGGCGGGGGAGCGGGTCAGGTAGTCCACGGCCTGGGCCGTACTGCCCTCCTGCGAGGGGTGGTAGGACCGGCTGAGATAGCTCGGCACGGACCGCAGGATCGCGCCCGTGCTGGGCAGGGTGCCCTGCTTCCCGCTCGCGTGGAACGCCTTGAAGGAGGCCTTGCCGCCCAGCAGAGTCGGGTCGTTCTCCATGAAGAAGCGGGTGCCGCGCTGCCAGAGGAACACCAGCGCGGAGAACGCCGCCGCCCAGGTGCGCACCCGCCGCCGGTAGCCGCCGTCCACGTGAAGGAAGACGTCGAAGGCCACCGACCGGTGCTCGACCTCCTCCGCCCCGTGCCAGCGCAGCAGATCGAGCATGGTCGGATCCGCGCCCCGGCGGTCCAGGGCATCGGCGTTGAGGATCCAGTCGCCGAGGAACGCGGTGTAGTGCTCGATCGCCGCGATCGTCGCCACCCGCTCCATCAGCCACCACTTCGAGGCCCGCCCCGGCGGCAGTGTCCGGTCCCCGAGCAGCTTCTCGAAGAACCAGTCGACCTGCGCGGTGTACGGGGTCGGGTCGAGGCCCAACTCCCGCAGATGCGGGAGCACATCGTCGTGGGCCTGGGAGTGCACGGCCTCCTGGCCGATGAACCCGATGACGTCCTCGCGCAGTTGGTCGTCGTGTATGTACGGGAGTATCTGCCGGTAGACGTGGATGAACCAGCGTTCCCCGGCCGGGAGCAGCAGGTGGAGCACATTGATGGTGTGCGTCGTGAACGGGTCGCCCGGCACCCAGTGCAGGGGGGTCTTCTCCCAGGCGAAGGACACCTTGCGGGCCTTGAGGGGCGTCCGCTCCGACGCGACCGCCGCTGGCTGCGTGTTAGACATGGTGTCAATGTACTGACGGGTATGCGGCGGGACCAGAGGCGTGCAGAGATTTCCGTGCCGTTCCTGAAGGCCCCGCGCGATGATTGCTGTATGACGAAACCTGTGCAGGCCCGGTCCTTCGACGCCATCGCCGCCGACTACGACGCGCACCGCCCCTCCTACCCGCCCGCCCTGTTCGACGCCGTCGAGGAACTGGCCGGACTGCCGCTCTCCGGAGCCCGGGTCGCGGACGTCGGAGCGGGGACCGGACTCGGCACGGCACGGCTGTACGAGCGCGGGGCCCGGGTGACGGCGGTGGAGCCGGGCGACGGGATGGCCGGGCAGTTCCGCCGGGGGCTGCCGGACGTGCCGCTGGTCCGGGGCGACGGGAACAACCTGCCGCTGCGGACCGGTTCCATGGACCTGATCGCGTACGCCCAGGCCTGGCACTGGACCGACCCGGCACGCTCGATCCCCGAGGCCCGCCGGGTACTGCGGCCGGGCGGGGCGCTGGCCCTCTGGTGGAACGACGGCGACCCGTCCGTGGAGTGGCTCGTCGACCAGGAGAACCGCATGCGGGTCTTCTTCGGGGTGGAGGTCCCCGCCGTTCCGTCCCACCGGGCCCGCTTCCGGGCCGAACTGCCCGACGGGCTCGACTTCCGCACCCGGCAGGTGGCGTGGAGCCGTCGCGTACCGGTCGACGCCCATGTCGCCAACCTGGCCACCCACTCCGACTTCCTGATCGGCGACCCGGTCGAGGTCCGCGACTTCTTCGACCGCGAACGGGCCCTGCTGGCAGCCCTGTTCCCGGACGGCGAGGTCGAGGAGGCCTACCTCGTGAGTCTTGCCGTAGCCCACCCCTGAGCCCGTTTCCGGGTGCAGGATGGGCCGATGGCGACACAACCGGAAGGGCGAGGCACACGGCACGGCGGTGCCGTCGCGGCCGTCCTGGCAGGGCTTCTGCTCCTGGCCGGGTGCAGCACGGAACCGGCCGACGAGGGCGACGGCCGGGAGCGGCCCACGCCGCCACCGGCCGCGACGGGCACGCTGGAGCAGCTGGCGAAGAAGGCCGGCTGCGCCCCGAACGTGTCGACCGACGCGGCCGAGCTCCGTCAGGCCAACTGCAGGACGGACGAAGGCCGTTACGTACTGACCACCTTCGCCACCGACCGTGGGCAGCGGGAGTGGATCAACGAGGCCAAGGACTACGGCGGCTCGTACCTCGTCGGACGGCAATGGGTGGCCGTCGGTGATCCGGAGGTGGTCGCGGCGCTGCGCGGCCGGCTCGGGGGGACGGTGGAGACCGCCGCGCCTCACCACTCGGGGGAGAGCGGCGGAGGGGGGAGCGAGGACGGGCACTCCGGTCACCACAAGAGCTGACCGCGCAGGTTCACGGGGGCCGCACGCGCCGCGTCAGCGGCAGCGGCGGCCGTCGTTGATGCACCGCACCAGCTTCTTCATCAGCCGGTCGTCGAAGACGTTGATGAAGTCCCCGTGGTCGGTGATCGGCTTGTGCAGCTGCTCGGGGAAGGAGTCGACGGCGAAGCCCGGCCCCGGAGGCACGTCGTAGACGATGCGCTGCACGAGCTGCGGCACCGCCCGGAACCCGTTCGGGCACCGTCCGTTCTCCTGGGCGAAGGCCACATGGGTGCGGTGGTTGGCGCTGTCGGTGTTCTGCCCGTCCCAGCAGTTCTGGAAGGCGAACGTCCGCACCACCTGACTTCCCTCGGGACAGATCGGGTACTTGTCCGTCAGCTGCCGGTCCTCGAAGCCGGTGCAGCTCCACGAGGCGTTGGCGTTCGCGTCGCCGTTGGTGAACGCCTTCGCGTCCCCGGTGATGATCCGCAGGAAGCGTGGCATCGCGGTGACCCTGCCGGCGGGCGAGCCGACGAACTTCAGCGTCACCTGGGACGGCGTCTGGATCTCACCGACGTTCTGGTCCCGGCCGCCGCCGTCGGCGTCCACGTCGTTCTCGTCCTGCCCGTTCTGCAGGCGCAGGACGGGCCAGTAGTAGGTCGACCGGTCGCCCTGGTTGCGGCAGGTGGTCGCGCCGTCCGCCAGGTCGTCGTCGCTCGCGAAGGCGTCGTTGGCCTGGTTGCCGACGTAGTCGTGCATGTGGTGCGCGCCGTTGCTCACGCCGGGCGCGACGATGACGTTGTCCGGGTTGAACTTCCCGTTCTCGTTGCGGCCGCAGTCGGTGGTGAAGGTGCCCCGGGACGCGCCGCGGCGCTGGCGGGGCCGGTCGGCATCGGGCTGGACGGACCGGATGTCGACGAAGTCGGCGGCCTCGGGACCGTTGCCGCCCTGCCCCCGGCCGGCATCTTCGCCCTGGCCGGGGTCCTGGTCGCCGGGGTCCTGATCGCCGGGGTCCTGGTCGCCCGGGTCCTGGCCGGGGTCTTCCCCTTGACCGGGGTCCTGACCGCCGGGGTCCTGATCGTCCGGGTCCTGCCCCTGTCCTTCGTTCTGCCCCTGCCCGTCGTCGGCGCGCAGGCTGCACCCGGCGAGGCTCTCCAGCCCTTCCGGCCGCTGCGCCACGCGTCCGATGGCGATGCCGATGCGGTCGAGGCTCGCGGCCCGCTTGCCGCGCAACGGGCCCAGGACCGCGTTCTCCGCCAGCCCGGGGTCCCGGGCGAGCTGCTCCTTCCGGTCCGCGAACTGCCGGTAGGCGTCGGTGATCTGAGTATCCATCGCCGCGAGTTCGCGGTCGACCTCCCCGCGTGCCTGATCCGGTACCTCGGGCAGTCCGTTGACGGCTTCGGGGCAGTCGATGGTGGACAACTGGCGGCCGACGTTCTGCGTCCGGGTGGGCGGAGAACCGGACGGCCCTTCCCCCGCGGAGGCGTAGACGTTGACCGCGACCAGCCCGCCTCCCCCCAGGATCAGGGCCGCGGAGGCGGCGATGGCCCGGTTGGCGAGCGTGGAACGTTTCTTGCGCGATGTGCGTCGCATGGGACTCCTCTGCTTCGAGGGGGAAGCGTGACGTCCCATACGTGAGGGCCGCGCGACCCGTTCAGCGTCCCGGCCGATTCGTGGGAAGCTCCGGCCCGGAAGCGGACCGGACCACCGCATCTCAGGCGAAGGCGGCCAAGGGGGCATCCACCGGGGCTCCGGTGAGCCGGTTGGCCAGGGTCGACAGGGTGTACGCGCCGATCCCCAGGACCACTTCGAGGGCGTTCTGCTCGGTGTAGCCGTACGCCAGGAAGTCCCGCAGGGTCGCGTCGTCCACCGCGCCCGCCGAGGCGAGCACCGCCAGGGTGAACCGCCGCACGGCTTCCAGACGTTCGTCCGGGAGCGGGGCTCCGGCGCGGTCGCGCAGGGCCGTGACGAGCGCCGGATCGGCGTCCAGGGCGGTCAGCTTGGCGGTGTGCATCGCGACGCAGAGGTGACAGTCGTTGCGGGTGGCCATCGTCATGATCAGGACCTCGCGGGAGAGCGGGTCCAGGGTGCAGGCCTCGAAGACCGCGCTGATCTTCAGGAAGCCGTCCAGGGCGTGGGGCGAGGCGGCGAGCCGGGCGATGGCGGCGGGCCGGTAGCCCAGCCGCTCGGTCACCGCCTCCATGGCGCGCCGGGAACCGGGCGGAGCGGTCTCGGGGGTGAGATCGGGAAAGGGCATGGCGGGGCCTCTCTACGCGGGGCGGATCGGACAGGGCCGGTTACGATCGACAACATGGTTGACGAAAAAAAGGTAAACCAGGTTGTCGATTCCGGCAATGGCTTCGAGCTGCCGCTCCTGCTCTTCGCCGGCTTCCGCTCGATCATCGATGCCCTGCACCGGGATCTGGCCGAGCACGGGCACCCCGAGGCCCGGCCCGCGTACGGCTTCGCCCTCCAGGCGGTGGGCCGCGACGGCGCGGGCATCAGCGAGGTCGGGCGTCGGCTCGGGGTCTCCAAGCAGGCCGCCGGAAAGACCGTCGAGAAGCTGGAGACGCTCGGTTACGTGGAGCGCGCCCCGGACCCCGCCGACGGCCGGCGCACCCTGATCCGCCTCACCCCGCACGGCGTCGACCTGCTGGCCCGGTCCGCCGAGGGCTTCGACCGGCTGCGGGCGGAATGGGCCCGGACGCTCGGCGAGGAGCGGCTGGCCGCTCTGGAGCGGGACCTGCGCGCGATGGCCCCCAGCAGCGCGTTCCGGCTGGACGCGGCGGGCTGGTTCACGGGCTGATCAACGCCCCGCGCAGCCCTGCCGCGTGCGACGGGTCGGCCGTGGTACGCAGCCCTGCCGCGTACCACGGGTCAGCCGTGGTCCAGATACGCCAGCACCGCCAGCACCCGGCGGTTGTCGTCGTCCGACGGGGGCAGGCCGAGCTTGCCGAAGATGTTCGACGTGTGCTTGGCCACCGCCCGCTCCGTGATCACCAGCTGTGAGGCGATGGCGGCGTTGGAGCGGCCCTGGGCCACCAGTTCCATCACCTCCCGCTCGCGCGGGGTGAGGCCGCCCATCGGCCGGTCCTGCGAACGGCGCGACAGGAGCTGGGAGATGACCTGCGGGTCCATCGCCGTGCCGCCCGCCGCCACCCGCCGTACCGCGTCGATGAACTGGTCCGCGTCGAAGACCCGGTCCTTCAGCAGATAGCCGATGCCGCCGTCGCCGTCCGCCAGCAGCTCCCGTGCGTACAGCTGCTCCACGTGCTGTGAGAGCACCAGCACCGGAAGCCCCGGCCGGGCCCGGCGGGCGGCCAGGGCGCACTGGAGGCCCTCGTCCGTGTGGGACGGCGGGAGCCGGACGTCGACGACGGCGACATCCGGTTCCAACTCGGCCAGGGCCTTGGTCAGTTCGGGCCCGGTCTCCACAGCCGCGGCGATCTCGAAGTCGTACGCCTCCAGCATGCGCACCAGGCCGTCGCGCAGCAGGAAGAGATCTTCGGCTAGGACAACTCGCAAGGAATCTCCATGGTCACCATGGTGGGACCGCCCGCGGGACTGCTGACGGCCAGGACGCCGTCGAATGTACCCAGTCGCCGTTCGATTCCGCTCAGCCCCGAGCCCGATCCGACGACCGCACCGCCCCTGCCGTCGTCCGTCACGGAGATCCGGAGCATCCCCTCCGCGTGATGCAGGTCCACGTAGATCCGCTCCGCCTCCGCGTGCTTCACCGTGTTCGTCAGGGCCTCGCTGACCGCGAAGTACGCCGCCGACTCCACCGGGGCCTGCGCCCGGCCCGACAGCTCCACGGTCACCTCGGAGGCGACCGGCAGCCGCAGGGCCAGCGCCCGGACCGCGTCGCCGAGGCCCCGCTCCGCGAGGACCGGCGGGTGGATGCCCCGGACCAGGTCGCGCAGTTCGGTCAGCGCCTCCGCCGAGGACTCCCGGGCCATCGCCAGCATCTTCTTCGCCTGCGCCGGGTCCTTCTCGATCAGCGCCTCGATCGTGCCCAGGTTCATGCCCATCGCCACCAGCCGGGCCTGCGCCCCGTCGTGCAGGTCCCGCTCGATGCGGCGCAGCTCGGACGCGGCGGTGTCCACGGCCTCGTGCCGGGTCTCGGTGAGCCGCTCGACGCGCTGCGCCAGCTTCTCGTCCCGGGTCGGCCCCAGCAGCGTACGGGCGAGCAGGAAGTGCGCCCGGAGCACCGGCTCGGTGGAGCGCAGGCCGAAGTGGAAGAGCACGATCCCCAGCGCCAGGGCGGCCAGACCGGTCAGCTGGCTGCTCACCGGCACGAACATGTACCAGTACGGGTCGTCCTGGAACACCCGCCACAGCCCCGCCGCCAGGACCAACGATTCGATCGGGTAGAGCATCAGCCCGGCGGCCACCACGGCCAAGACCGTGCCGGCCGTCATGTCCATCAGCAGCCACAGCAGGTCCCGCCAGGTCGCCGGGTCCTTCAGCATCAGCGTGGTGCGCTCCACCTGCCCGGTGACGCCCGCCCGCAGATCCTTCGGGAACGGCCGGTACGGGACCGGAATCCGTACGTACGACCACGTCGCCGCCCACAGCCGCCGCTGGTTGGCGTGCTTGCGCACCGCCTCCAGCACCACCGGGGTGGTGAACACCCCGATGCCCAGCAGGATGAAGACGATCGAGAGCACCGCGAGCACGAACAGGGTGATGGACCCCGCCAGACCGGCCACCGACAGGAACAGCCCCCGCCCCGCCGCCAGCCCCGACGACCGCAGCCGCCCCGAGAACACCTTCATCGCGATCCCTCTCCCCTCGCCGGAACCAGGAAGGTTCTCCCGGGCCCCGCTCCCCGTCGGAGCCGGGTGGTCCCCGGTCCGGAGCCAGTCTCACCCGGCACCGCCCCGCCGCGTCAGCCGGTCCGCCACCCGGAGGGGGTGTACCTGGCACCACCCCCGCGTCCGCCCCCTACGCCTCCGTGACCGGGGGCTCCGGCGGCTGGGGCGGATCGCGTCCGATTCCTAGATTCGAAGCGTCCCGATCACTTACCTGACGCTTACCTCCGGGGGAGAAACCGCATGAGGCGCAATCTCGCCGCACGCATCGGCGTGTGGAGCACCCACCATCGCAAGACGGCCGTTCTCGGCTGGCTGCTCTTCGTCGTGCTCGCCACGGGCATCGGGGGGGCCACCGGCATGGTCGAGATGACCAACGCCGAGAACGGTGCGGGCGAGTCCGCCCGCGCCGAGCAGATCCTCCTCGACGCGGGACTCGACAAGCCCGCGGGCGAACTCGTCATGGTCTCCGCCCCCGCCGCGGGGGACTGGAAGCCGGCCGCCGAAGCCCTCGCCGACGCCGTACGGCAGACCGGCGAAGCCCAGAACATCGCCCCGCCCGTCGCCTCCGAGGACGGCAAGGAGGCCTTGATCGCCTTCGAGATGAAGGGCGAGGCCGCCACCTCCTCCGACCGGATCCAGCCCGTCCTGGACGCGGTCGCCGCCGTGGGCAAGGACCACCCGGGCACCGGGATCCACCAGTTCGGCGAGGCCAGCGCGGGCAAGTGGCTCGGCGACCTGCTGGCCGAGGACTTCAAGAAGGCCGAGTTCACCGCCGTACCCCTGGCCCTCGGCATCCTCCTCGTCGCCTTCGGAGCGGTGGTCGCCGCCCTGCTCCCGGTCGGGCTCGCCCTCACCGCGTGCATGGCCGCCTTCGGCCTCCTGTCCATCGCCAGCCACCAGCTGCACCTGTTCCAGACCACCTACTCGGTGATGTTCCTGATGGGCTTCGCCGTCGGCGTCGACTACTGCCTCTTCTATCTGCGCCGCGAGCGCGACGAACGCGCCGCCGGACGGGACGCCGAGACCGCCCTGCGCATCGCTGCCGCCACCAGCGGCCGGGCGGTGCTCGTCTCCGGCCTCACCGTGATGGTCGCGATGGGCGGCATGTTCCTCTCCGGGCTCCTGCTGTTCAAGGGGTTCGCGCTCGCCACGATCATCGTCGTGTTCATCGCCATGCTCGGCTCGGTCACCGTTCTGCCCGCCCTGCTCTCCTGGCTGGGCGACCGGATCGACGCCGGCCGCATCCCGCTGCTCAACCGCCGCGCCAAGCACGGCCAGGCCGGCAGCGGCCGCATCGTCGGCCGGGTGCTGGGCCCCGTGCTCGCCCGGCCCCGCGCCTTCGCCGTCGCCGCCGTCGTCCTGCTCCTCGCGCTCGCCGCGCCCGCCCTCGGCATGAAGACCGAATCCCTCGGTCTGGAGAAGCAGTTCGGCTCCGACTCGCAGCTCTCCATCGCCCACAGCCGGATCACCGAGAGCTTCCCCGGCGGCCCCGCCCCCGCTCTCGTCGTCGTCACCGCGCCCGACATCGCCGCCCCGGAGGTCACCAGGGCCCTCGACGGGTTCAAGGACGTCACCGTCCACCGCGCCGAGAACGTCGCCGAGATCGAGATCCCCCTCCCGCACGGCACCGCCGACCTGACCGAACTGCGCGACAAGCGGCTGCCCGCCGCGTTCGACGGCACCGGGGCGCAGGCCCACGTCACCGGGGAGACCGCCGGATCGGTCGACTTCAACGATCAGCTCCGACGCGGCATCGTCCCGGTCTTCGCCTTCATCACGGCGGTCACCTTCCTGCTGATGCTGTTCTGCTTCCGCAGCTACGTCATCGCCGTGACGTCCATCGCCCTCAACCTGCTCTCGGTGGCCGCCTCCTACGGCGTGATGACCGCTGTCTTCCAGCACGGCTGGGGCGCGTCGCTCATCGGCTCGGAGGGGGTCGGCGCGATCGAGGCGTGGATGCCGCTGTTCGTCCTCGTCGTCCTGTTCGGCCTGTCCATGGACTACCACGTGTTCGTCGTCTCCCGGATCCGGGAGGCGCGGGGCGGCGGCCTGGACAACCGGGCCGCGATCGAGACCGGCATCCGGCGCACGGCCGGGGCGGTCACCGGGGCGGCGGCCATCATGGTCGCGGTGTTCGCGGTGTTCGGCACCCTGTCCATGCAGGACATGCAGCAGATGGGCGTCGGCCTCGCCGTCGCGGTGCTGCTGGACGCCACCGTCGTACGGATGGTGCTGCTGCCCTCCGTGATGCTGCTCCTGGGCGAGCGCAACTGGCGCACCCCGCGGGGCCTTTCACGCCTGCCGAGCCTGGAGGAGGAGAACCATGAGGGATACGGCGAGCCGGCCCGCCCGGTGAACATCCCGGCCCCGGCGGCCCGGCAGTTCTGAGACGCCCGGACGGCCCCGGACCACGGTGAGGAGGAACCGTGGTCCGGGGCCGCCGGGCGTTCCGGGTGGACCGAGCGGGTCAGGGCGTGTACTTGTACCCGACCCGCCGGACCGTCTGGATCGAACGGCGGTACTCCGCACCGAGCTTGCGGCGCAGCCGGGCGACATGGACGTCGACGGTGCGCCCGTCGCCCACGTGCCCGTAACCCCACACCGTCGTCACCAACTGGTCGCGGGTGTGCACCCGGTGCGGGTGCGCCACCAGATGCGACAGCAGCTCGAACTCCAGGTATGTGAGGTCGAGGGCGACGCCGTCGACCGAAGCCGTACGCCGGGTGGCGTCGATCCGGACCGGACCGCCGGGCGCCCCCTCGTCGGCCGCCCGGTCGGGCTCCGGCTGCTGCGGGAACGGCGAGCCGCCCGGCCGGAGCCGGGAGGCCGCGACGGCCCCCGCGAGCGCCGGCTGCTGGTCGGCCGGCACGAGCACCAGGTAACCGATCATCGGCGGCTGACCGGGCAGGGTGGGCAGGGTGTGCTGCGGGG
>NZ_JAAXYC010000267.1 GCF_018619185.1 Streptomyces sp. McG3
GCCCCGCACTCCGGCCCCGCCGCCTCCGGACCGGCCGGGCCCCCCGCTCCCGGTCTCCTCGCCACGCTCGACGGCCGCCACAGCGCGGGCATCGACCTCGGCCGCCTGGGCCGCTGGGAGGAGGCGGGTGAGGTGCACCGGGAGGTCGCCGCCCAGCGTGGCCGCGTCCTCGGACCCGACCACCCCGACACCCTCGCCAGCCGTTACGAACTCGGCCTCACCCTCAGCCGCACGGGCCGGGCCGAGGAAGGGCTGCGCGAGTTCGCCCGGGTCGCCGAGGGCCGCGAACGCTCCCTGGGCGCCGACCACCCGCAGACACTCGCCGCCCGCCAGGCGACCGCCCACGCCCTGGGCCGGGTCGGCCGGCACGCCGAGGCCCACCAGGTGTACGAGGCGGTCCTCGCCGTCCGTGAACGCGTCATGGGCCCCGACCACCCCGACACCCTGCGCTGCCGCCACAACATGGCGTTCAACCTCAGCCGGCTGGGGCGTCCCGAGGAGTCCTGGCAGCTGGCCCGGGAGGTCGCCGACGCCCGCGCCCGGCTGCTCGGCCCGACGCACCCCGACACCCTCACGACCCGCTACGAAGTGGCCTACACCTTGGGCAGGCTGGGCCGCTGGGCCGAGGCGCTGGACACCTTCCAGGACGTCGCCCGGGCCCGCGCGAGCACCCTCGGGCCCGATCACCCCGACACCTTCGCCGCGCGCTACGAGGCCGGCATCAGCCTGGGCCGGCTCGGCCGCGACGTGGAGGCCCTGGAGCTGTACCGTTCCCTGGTCGCCGACCGCACCCGGACCGGGGGCGCCGCCGACCCGGAGACCCTCCGCGCCCGCCACGGCCTCGGGGTGAACCTGGGGCGTACGGGCCGCTGGGAGGAGGCGCTCGCGGAGGCGCGCGAGGTCTGCGCGCTCCGGGAACGCACCCTCGGACCCGATCACCCGGACACCGTGATCAGCCGCCGGGAGGTCGCCGCGGGGCTCGGCTGGCTCGGCCGGTGGAGCGAGGCGCTGGCGGCGTACCGGGAGGTCGCCGAGGCGCGCGGCCGGGTGCTGGGCCCCGACCACCCCCAGACGCTGGCGGCCCGCGACGACGAGGCGCACTGCCTGGAGCGGCTCGGACGGTCGGCGGAGGCCACCGGACCGCACCGCACCTGATCCGAACGAAAGACCCTCGGCGTCCGTCACATGACCGGGAAGCACGCCACCCCTGGCCGGGACGGAAGGCGGCGTGTTACGAAGGTGCATGCCCGCACCCCAGACACCCGCACCCCGGTCACCCGCAGGCCGGCCCGTCGTCCAGGGGTCCTCCGGCCCCGGCGTGCCCGCCCGCGACCGCTACGACGCCGTGATCGTCGGCGGCGGCCACAACGGCCTGGTCGCCGCCGCCTACCTGGCCCGTGCCGGGCAGTCGGTCCTCGTCCTGGAACGTCTCGGCACCACCGGGGGAGCGGCGGTCTCGACCCGCCCCTTCGCCGGGGTCGACGCCCGGCTCTCGCGCTATTCGTATCTGGTGTCCCTGCTGCCCGACAAGATCGTCCGGGACCTCGGCCTCGACTTCGCCGTACGCAAGCGGACCGTCTCCTCCTACACCCCCGCCGTGCGCGACGGACGACCCACCGGGCTGCTCGTCGCGGGCGACGGGACCCGGGAGTCCTTCGCCGCGCTGACCGGCGGCGAGCGCGAGTACGCGGCCTGGCAGCGGTTCTACGCCATGACACAGCGGCTCGCGACACGGGTCTTCCCGACGCTCACCGAGCCGCTGCCGAGCCGGGACGCACTGCGCGAGCGCGTCGACGACGCCGATGCCTGGCGGATGCTGTTCGAGCAACCGCTCGGAGTGGCCGTCGAGGAGAACTTCAGCGACGACCTGGTACGCGGGGTCGTCCTGACCGACGCCCTGATCGGCACCTTCGCCGACGCCCATGACACCTCACTGCTCCAGAACCGGTGCTTCCTCTACCACGTGATCGGCGGCGGCACCGGTGACTGGGACGTCCCCGTGGGCGGCATGGGCGCGCTCACCGACTCGCTGGCCGGGGCCGCCGAGGCGGCGGGCGCCGAGATCCGCGTACGGCACGAGGCGACCCGGATCGGGACCGACGGCACCCACGCCGAGGTCACCGTCCGCACCCCGGACGGAGAACACGTCGTCGCCGCCCGCCGGGTGCTCGTCAACGCCTCCCCGCAGGCCCTCGCCACCCTCCTCGGCGACACCCCGCCGCCGCCCGCCGAGGGCGCGCAGCTCAAGGTGAACATGCTGCTCACCCGGCTGCCGAAGCTCCGCGACCGGTCCGTCGACCCCCGGCAGGCCTTCGCCGGCACCTTCCACATCGCCGAGGGGTACGGGCAGCTCGCCGACGCCTACCGGGACGCGGCGGCCGGACGGCTGCCCGCCGCCCCGCCCTCCGAGATCTACTGCCACTCGCTGACCGACCCGTCGATCCTCGGCCCCGACCTCGCCGCACGCGGCTACCAGACCCTGACCCTCTTCGGCCTGCACGCCCCGGCCCGCCTGTTCGCCGCCGACAACGAAGCCGCCCGCGCGGCCCTGCTGAAGGCGACCCTGGCCGAACTGGACGCGCACCTGGAGGAGCCGGTCACCGACTGCCTGGCCCTCGACGCGAACGGCGAACCCTGCATCGAGGCCAAGACCCCGCTCGACCTGGAGCGCGATCTGCGGCTGCCCGGCGGCCACATCTTCCACCGCGACCTCTCCTTCCCGTACGCGGACGAGGGCACCGGGCGCTGGGGCGTGGAGACCGCGCACGCCAACGTGCTGCTCTGCGGGGCGGGGGCGGTGCGCGGCGGCGGCGTCAGCGGGGTCCCCGGCCACAACGCGGCGATGGCCGCGCTGGGCCGGTGACGCCGCCATCAGGCCCCGAACACCCCCCGCAGCGCACCCAGCTTGCGCGGCAGGTCGTACTCGGCGCCGCCCTCGTGCCCGTTGTACGGGAACACCTCGATCTCGGCCGGCCCCGCATAGTGGTGGTAGGCCGCGAACACCGTGGACGACGGGCAGATCCGGTCCATCAACCCGACCGAGAACCAGGCGGGAGCGCTCGCGCGCGCGGCGAAGTTGACCCCGTCGAAGTAGGACAGGGTCTCCATCGCCTCCTCGATCCGGAAGCGGTGCCCCGACAGCCAGCGGGCTATCTCCGCGTACGGTCCGGCGTCCGTGATCTGCGAGGCCCGCCGGTAGTGGCAGAGGAACGGCACGTCGGCGACGGCCGCCGCCACGTCGTCCCGCAGTCCGGCCACGGCCAGAGCGAGTCCGCCGCCCTGGCTGCCGCCCAGGACGGCGACCCGTCCGGCGTCCACCGCGTCGTGGGCCTTCGCCGCGTCGACGGCCCGGACCGCGTCGGTGATGAGCCGCCGGTAGTAGTGCCGGTGGGGGTCCTCGATGCCCCGGGTCAGGAAGCCGGGCGAGGACGAGCCGTGGCCCTCGGGCCCGATGTCGGGGGTGTCGGCGGTGTTCTTGCCGCCGCCGCCCTGCCCCCGGTTGTCCATCACCAGGTGCGCGTAACCGAGCGCGCTCCAGGTCAGCCACGCGTACGGGATGCCCCGGCCGCCGTTGTACCCGATGTACTGCACCACGGCGGGCAGCGGTCCGGAGCGCTGCTTCGGCAGCATCAGCCACGCCTTCACCGGCTGCCCCTCCCATCCCCTGAACGTCACATCGAGTACGTCGACGGTCGCCAGTCCCGTCTCGTACGGCACGAACCGTGCGTCGACGTCGTGCCGGGCCGTCTCCCCGAGGGTCTTCTCCCAGAAGGCGTCGAAGTCGGCCGGTTCCTGCGGCTCGGGGCGGTACTCCCGCAGCCGCTCCAGATCCATGTCGAACAGCAAGGCTCTAGCTCCTCTTCAGGGTGAGGTCGAGGGTCGCGCCGCGCAGCCCCGACGTGTCGGCGGTGATCCGGATGCCGCCCGGCGTGCGCGCCGCGCTCACCCGGGGGCCGCCCGAGGCGAGCGTCAGCCCGCGCCCGGCCAGCTCGACCACCACGGTGGACCGCAGGTGAGTGGGATCGGACAGCGCGACGGTCACGTTCCGCCCCTTCGGGCGCACCAGGACGGACGCCGGACCGTCGCAGCTCAGCTCCCGCGCCGAGCCCGCCCGCCAGAAGTTGGCCGCCAGCAGCCCGTCCGCACCACGCCGCACCGCGTGCACGGCGGTCGAATCGGCGACCAGCTCCACCGGCGGCGCGGCCGACAGCAGCCGGGTGCGCCCGGCGGAGGAGGCGGGCAACTGGAGGTAGAAGTAGCCGGCCCCGCTCGGAGCCGGGCCGTGGTCGTGCCAGAGCGTCAGGTACGGGCGGGTGACCGGGGTGTCGGTGCCGTACTTGAGGTTGATCTCCCGCCAGGTCGCCGTGCGTTCCTCGCGCAGGGCGCGCACGGAGGCGGGCCGGGGGAAGACGTACCCGCCGGTTCCGGCCAGGTGCAGCCACCGGACGTCCGCCAGCTCGGCGGACCAGCCGGGACCGTCCGGGGCGGCCGAGCCGTTCACCAGGAGCGCGGCCCGCGGGTCGCGCAGCTTGCGGTTCTCCACCACGGTCTCGGCGGTCCCCGCCTCGGCGGTGATGCCCGAACCGACACAGGCGATGACGTCGTCCAGGCAGAACCAGCTCTTGAGTCCGTGCAGTGTGCTGCCGAAGGCCCGCAGCTCCATCCCGTACGCGCCCAGCGTGGTGTCCGGGAGCGCGGTGCCGCCCGCCCAGTCGGCGGTGCTGGTGGTGCGCTGCCCCGCCGCGTCGGCCGGGTGCCCGGCGATGACGGTGGTGCCGGGCAGCCTGGCCGGGTCGACGGTGGGCCAGTAGTCCTCGCTGTAGTGGCCGAGATCGTCGGTGTACAGCAGCACCATCCCGTCCGAGAGGTGCCAGCCGCGCAGGTTCTCGTTCTGGATCGACTCGTAGTTGTAGATCCGGGTCGAGTACGCGGAGATGCCCAGCCCGAACGCCGGGCGGTGGTGGGCCGCCTTGTCCATCAGAGGGTGCTGTTTGTGGGCGACCAGCGGGCCGCGGGCCGGGACGGCGGAGGCGATCGCGCGCTGCGCGGCGACCAGCGAGGCGAGGTCGGTCACGGCGAGGAAGTCCCGGTAGCCGTCCTCGGCGATCCACTGCTTCACCAGCGCCGTGAACCGGTCGGCGGGCTCACCCGGGAAGCACGGGATCAGCCGCAGCACGGCCTCGACAACAGTCTGCGCCGAGGCGTGCCCCTGTTTGCTCGGCCGGGCGATCTCCCGCCCGCACACCGAAGCCATGACATCGCCCCGGAACATCAGCGGGTCGAAGCCGTCGTCCACCCAGCCGCGCACGTTGTCGAGATCGGGATCGGTCACCGTCCAGGCGGTACCGGCCAGCAGGTTGAGCAGCCGGGACAGGTTCCCCAGCAGCTCCTTGCCGTAACCGCCGTTGTACGGGTGCTTGTAGTGCTGGAGGAACGAGCCGTCGGAGGAGAACCCCTCGCCCGTGCCGGCCGCCGCGCCGCCGGTGTCGTTGAAGGCCAGGACGCTGTTGGCCCCCGAACCCTCGACGTCCGAAAGAGCGTCACGGACCCGGACCAGCGCGTCGCCGTCGCCGCGCAGCACCGCGTTGACGGCGACCACGGTGGAGACCCACACCCGGTTGGCGCCGGTCGCGATCTGCCGGTTCACCCGCCACAGGTTCGGGTCCGGCGTGTAGTGGAGCACGGCGGCCGTGACCCGCTCCAGGCGCTCCGCCCCCAGCTCGTCGTGGAGCAGCACCGCCGTGTCGTTGAGCGCGAGCGCCGCGCCTATCTCCCAGTCCCAGTCGTTGTCGAAGCGGGTGTGCTCGGGGCCGTAACGGTGGGTCAGCATCCAGTCGACGCCGCCCAGCAGCTTCGCCAGCAGCGCCGCGTCGCCGTGCTGCGGGGTGCCGGGGACCGCCCAGGCGGTGGCGGCTGTCGCCAGCCGCTTGAACGACGTCGTGACGTGGTTGGAGAGCGCCGTGCTGGTCAGGTCGGGGAACAGCCCGTCCGTCCGGGACGGGTCGAGGCCGGTGGCGGCGGTGGTCCCGGCCCGCCCCACCCGGGCGGTCGCGGCGACGATCCGCTCGTCGTCCCGGTCGAGGCCGGGGCCGCCGGTGAGCAGCGTGTGCCAGCGGGTGCGCAGCGCCGCGGCGTCCTCGGCCCCGGTCCGTGCCGTGCCGGACGACGCGTGGGCGGGACCGGCGAGGGTCAGGGGCAGCGTCGCCGCCGCGCCCAGGGCGGCCGCGCCGGTCAGGACGGTGCGCCGGGTGGTGCCTCGGTTCGTCATGTCGCCTCTCACAGAAGATGTCGGCTCACGGAAGGTGTCGGCTCCGGGAAGGCGCCGGCCGGCGGAAGACGTCGGCTCACGCCGGCTCACAGAAGGTGTCGGCGGTCGACGGCGGCGGCGAGCGCCGCGTGACCGGAAGGGCCCGGATGCAGACCGTCGCCGCTGTCGTGGGCGGGGAGCATCCGGGAAGGGCGGTCCGGGTCGCGCAGTGCGGCGTCGAAGTCGGCCACGCCGTCGAAGATCCGCCCGGTGCGCACGGCCCGGTTGATGTGCCCGCGGACCGCGTCCAGCTCGGGTGACCAGCGGGTCCACCCCTCGAACGGGGTGATGGTGGCGCCCACGACCCGCAGCCCGGCGCCCCGGGCGCGCAGCGCCACCTGCCGGTAGCCGGCCAGCACCTGGTCCGGACCGCTCTGTCCCGGCGGCTGCTGGAGGTCGTTGACACCCAGGTGGACGAGCACCGTCCGCAGCCCCGGCAGCCCGAGTACGTCGCGGTCGAAGCGGGCCTGGCCACCGGGCCCGAAGCGGACGTCGTCGAGCAGCAGCCGGTTCCCGCTGATCCCGAGGTTGGCGACGGCCGCACCGGGCAGCCGCCGCGCCAGCTGGTCGGGCCACCGCAGATCGGCGTCGTCGGGGGTGCCGACGCCCTCCGCGATGGAGTCGCCGAGCACCGCGAGCACCGGGCCGCGCGCCCCGGTCGTCTCCACCCCGGTCAGCAGGAGGACCGACCGGGTGCGCACCCCGTCGACGGTGTGCCAGGCATGGGTGTTGCGGTGGAAGGAGAGCGGACCGGTCGGGCCGGGGATCCGCGTCCGCACCTCCAGCCGCGCCCCGTCCGTCACCCGCAGTCCCGCGACGGGGTCACTGGTCAGACTCGCGCCCGCCGCCAGCCACTCCTGGCTCCGCCCGGCGAAGGTCACGGGCCGGCCGTCGGCGGCTACCGGGCCGATCAGCACGGGCGCGGTCCCGAAGGTGTTCGCGTACCGCAGCCGGACCGCTCCGCCCGCCGACAGTCGCAGCACGGCCGTGCAGTCGCCGTCGGTCAGCCCGGCGTACGCCACCGGGTCGGTAGGGGTCGGCGCGGTCTGGGCCGTGGCCCAGGACGTGCTCCAGCGCGAACGCGCGGGGGCGGCCGTCCCCGCCGCGCGCGCGTCCGTCGCCGTGGCGGCGACCGCGGCGGCCCCTGCTGCCGCCGCCGCGTACAGAACCCCGCGTCTCGCGGGCCCCCGGCCGCTCACTGCGGGCACGCACCGGTCGGGTCGTAGGAGCTGCCGTAGGTGCCCACGGCGTCGCCGCCCGTGTTGCCGCTCATGGTGTTGGAGCAGACCGGGCCCTGCGGGGTGCGCATGAACTTGATGCCGCCGCCCGCGTTGCCGGTGATGGTGTTGCCGTAGACGGAGGTCGCGGTGCCGTCCGTCGCGGTGTCACCGCCGAGCCGGACGCCCGCGCCCACGTTGTCGTGGACGGTGTTGTAGCGGAAGATGTTGCCGCTGCCCCGGGCGTCGAGCCCGCCGGAGCTGGGGTCGCGCTGGCCGCTGCAGTCGTTGTGCTCGACGTAGTTGTTGGTCGCGTTCTCCTTCACGTCCACGCACTCGTTGCCCCGCGTGACGATGGTGTTGTGGTGGATGCGGTTGTTCCGGCTGACGTCGGCCGCCGCGTCCGGAGCCCCGTTGGAGCCCTGCTGCTCGGGGGCCGTACCGAGGTAGATCCCCTCGCCGTTCTTCCCGCCCCCGTCGAACACGAAGTCGGCGACCCCGCAGTCCGTGATGGTGTTGTCGTTCACCTCGGCCCCCGTGACGAGATAGCGCAGCCGCAGGCACTCGTCGGCGGCGTTCTTGAGGGTCATGCCGGTGACGCGCAGGCCGCCGACCCCGTTCCCTGGAGTCGTGCTCATGACATAAATGAGTTTGAGCCGGTAGCCCGACACGTCCGAGGCCGACCCGTGCAGTCCGTCCACGGTGAAGCCGCTGAGCGTTGTGCTGTCATGCCGGACCTGGATGATCCGGGCGTCGCCCGCGCCCTTCACCACGGCGTTCGACGGACCGGTGATGGTGACCCCGGCCCGCGCGGTCACCACGTCCTGCCGGTAGGTGCCCGGCGCCAGGTTCACCACCGCGCCCGACGGAGCCAGATCCACCGCCTTCTGGATCGTGGCCAGCGGCGCGCCCGCCGACGTACCGGAGTTCGCGTCGCTCCCGGACGGCGACACGTAGTACGCGCTCGCCGCGGCCGCGGCCGGGGGCGCGGTCACGACGAGCGGGGCGAGGCCGGCGACGAGGGCGGCGGCCAGGGCGGTGCGCGGAAGTCGGGTCATGGGGTGTGCCTCCTGGGATCGGCGAAGGACAGGGCGAGCAGTACCGGAACGCTCGGGCCGAGCAGCAGTGGCCCCAGCGGTACGACGAGGGAGAGCAGGACGGCGGAGACCGCCGCGCCGAGCAGGGCGGTTCCCCGGGCCGGGGACCCGAAGCCGAGCGCCAGGGCCCCGGCCGACCAGGACCGGACACCGCCGTCCGGGTCCCGCCCCGCCTCGGCCGCGAGCGCCACATGATGGATCACGAACGCCGCCGCTATGCCCACCTGCGCGGCCAGCACGGGGAAGGTCCACGCCTCCGAACGGCTCAGCAAATGCAGCGTGTTGGCGGCCAGGACGACCGCGACGGCGGTGGACAGCAGACCGTGGAGCCACAGCGCGCGCCAGTAACCGCCGAAGGCGGCCAGCGTGTTGGTGAAACAGCGGCTGTCCCCGTCCACCCGCCACCGCTGGAGCGCGCGGCCCATCGCGGCGAGCGCCGGCAGCCAGGTCACCACGCCCAGCGCCAGCAGCGTGAACGCGGCCCCGGCGGCGGCCGGGTAGGCGACGAACTCCAGCCGGCGCAGCAGCGTCGGCCAGCCCGACGGGGTGGCTTCCGGAACGGGCGGCGACGCCACCGCCCCGGCGAGAGGTGTCCCCATGATCTACCCGACCTTTCCTGTGTACGGATCCGTTACGTCGAGGAGTACCCGGCCCGCCAGCTCCAGCCGGGTCGCCGCCACGACGTACGCGGCCCCGGCGGCGGTGAGCAGGACGGCGGCGGCGTCCGCCGAGAGCCCCACCCCCCGGATACGGCGGGCGACGGGGGAGAGGAACACGCTCTCCCCGCCGTCCGCGAACCGCACTCCGTGGCCCTCCGTCAGCTCCGCCCCGGTGACCGCGCACGCCGCGTCCGGCGTGATGGCGGTGAGGAACAGGCCCGCGCGGCAGGCCGGAGTGGTCACGTCCAGCGTGTGCAGGGTGCGGGTGAGCCGCAGTTCCGGAGTGCTGGACGTCGGATTGGCCGCCACCTCCAGGACGCCGGTGCGCACCGACGCCTCGTCCGGGGCCAGCCGCCGCACCCGGGCGGTGGCCTCGCCGGACCTGATCAGCCGACTGCCGTCCGCGTGTTCCTCCGTCGGCCGGTCCGTCCGGAGCAGGAACGTCCACTCCCGCGGCTCCTCGGACTCCGCCAGGTCCAGGAGCACCAGGCGCCCCGCCGGGGTGAACACCAGGGTCCGGTCCAGCCGGACGACCCCGAGGGCCGGGTCGTACATCGCGGCGATCTCCGCCGTGGCGTGCGCCCACCCCTCCTCGTCGCCCACCAGTACGTCCCGCTGCCGGGCCTGGCGCAGATACGGAATCCCCTCGTAGACGTGGTAGCGGTCCTCGTCCGCGTACCCCTGCCCGTCGACCAGCAGCAGATTGTGGTGTTCCGCCCGCTTGCGGTTGCTGTAGCCGTCGTCCACGGCGAGGTGGGCGCCCCGCGACAGCAGGACGAAGGAGCCGGAGTCCGGGTGGTGGTGTCCCTGGTTCAGCGTCTCGTGGCCCAGCTCCGCCCGGTGCTTCGCGCTCGTCTCCCAGGCCCGGTGACCGCCGCCCGGACTGGCCTTGAACGACACCGCGGTGGCGTCGGCGTCCCAGCCGGTCCGGGCCGCGAGCAGCCCCAGGTCAGGGAAGAACGCCCGGGTCGCGGTGGGCCGGGCCGCCGCGACGGCCGGGTCGTACCAGAGGTATTCGAGGTACGCCTCCGGCAGGATGCCCGGCCGCACTCCGCTGTGCTCCGCCTCCGCCCACAGCAGCTCGCCCGAGGCCAGGTCGCCCAGCCACTGCGCCTCGGCGATGCCGTACTGCGCGGCCAGCCGGTAGTAGAGGCCGGCGCTGTGGCCGCTGCGCCGGTCGTGGCAGTCACCGTGGTCGATCGTGAACGCGAAGCCGGGCGCGCTCTGGTGCAGCCGGTAGCCGAAGGTGTTCGCCATGAAGCCTCCCCGGTCCCACCAGTCGACGCCCTCGGCCTCCGCCAGCAGATCCAGATGGATCGCCAGGAACGGGACTCCGTAACGCCAGTAGACGACTCCCTCCGCGTGCGAACCGTCCTCGGGCAGCACCTCCAGCACCGTGGCGAGGTTCGACTTCGCCCGTTCGGTCCACTCCTCCTTGCCCAGCACGTAGCCGGCCGTCGCCAGACCCGCGTAACAGATCCAGTTGTGGTTCTGCCAGTACGAGGACGACCACCAGCGGCCCTCGCTCGCCACCGCGAAGTCGTACAGGCGACGCCCCTGGATCAACAGCTTGTAGCGGAGCAGCGCGGCCACGTCGTCCGGCAGGTCGTTCCCGATCCAGCGCAGGGCGAGCGCCAGGTGGTGGAGCAGCCAGCCGGCGTCCAGGTCGTGGTCGGGCATATGGGCCCGGCCCCAGTGCGGCAGCCGTGACGCCGCCTCGATCCAGCGCACGCTCTCCGCGAGATCGGCCGGGTCGCCGCCGATCCGGTAGGCGAGGGCCGGGTTGGACGCGGCCGGGCCCTGTCCCTTATACACATCTCCGAACCCACGAGACCTTACCAGATCTCGTATGCCGTCGTCTGCTTGAAAAAAGGAAAACGTGACTGAGGAGACA
>NZ_JAAXYC010000268.1 GCF_018619185.1 Streptomyces sp. McG3
TGTGTATAAGAGACAGGGCGACGGGCATGGGGGCTCCTGGTCGAGAGGGTTAGAGTGCCACTCTAACGACAGATCAAGGGCACGCGGAAGTCATCTCCACCACGGTTCGAGCGGGGCTCTATCCTCCGGAAACGGAGAGCCCGCACCGGGCGGGAGCCCGGTACGCCCTGATCCGGCACGCCGGCCTCGCGGTCCGGACCGCGAGGAGCCGCTCACGCCGTCAGGGCCCGCATGCCGGAGCATGCGGGCCCTGACGGTCCGGGGACAGACCCCTAGCCGAGCGGGTGCATCCAGCCGTGGGTGTCCTCGACGACACCGCGCTGGATGTCGAGAAGACGATCCCGGAGCTTCATGGTGACCTCGCCGGGCCGGCCGTCGCTCTGGGCCCACTCGCCGCCCTCGGACTTCACCAGGCCGACGGGGGTGATGACGGCGGCCGTGCCGCACGCGAAGACCTCGACGAGGGTGCCCTTGGCGGTGTCGTCGCGCCACTGGTCGATGGAGATCCGGCCCTCCTCGGAGCCGTAACCGAGGTCGCGGGCGACCTTGAGGAGGGAGTCGCGGGTGACGCCGGCGAGCAGCGAGCCCGTGAGGGACGGGGTGATGATCTTCTTCGAGCCGTCCTCCTGGGCGTACACGAAGTAGAGGTTCATGCCGCCGAGCTCCTCGACCCACTTGTGCTCGACCGCGTCGAGGTAGGCGACCTGGGCGCAGCCGTGTGCGGCGGCCTCGGCCTGGGCGAGGAGGGAGGCGGCGTAGTTGCCGCCGGTCTTGGCGTCGCCCATGCCGCCGGGAACGGCGCGGACGCGGTTCTCGGAGAGCCAGATGGAGACCGGCTTCACCCCGCCGGGGAAGTAGGCGCCGGCGGGCGAGGCGATGACCAGGAAGAGGTACTCGTTGGCCGGCTTCACGCCGAGGCCGACCTCGGTGGCGATCATGAAGGGGCGCAGGTAGAGGGAGTCCTCGCCGCCGTGGGCCGGGACCCACGCCTTGTCCTGCTGCACCAGCGCGTCGCACGCCTCGATGAACGTCTCGACGGGCAGCTCGGGCATGGCCAGGCGCGCGGCCGAGCGCTGGAAGCGGCGGGCGTTGGCGTCGGGGCGGAAGGAGGCGACCGTGCCGTCGGGCTGACGGTAGGCCTTGAGGCCCTCGAAGATCTCCTGCGCGTAGTGCAGGGTCATGTTGGCCGGGTCCAGCGACAGCGGGCCGTAGGGGACCAGCTGGGCGTCGTGCCAGCCCCGGCCCTCGGTCCAGCGGATGGTCACCATGTGATCGGTGAAGTGCCGGCCGAATCCGGGGTTGGCCAGGATCGCCTCGCGCTCCGCGTCGGACAGCGGGTTCGAGGAGGGCTTGAGCTCGATCGTGGGCGTCGTCATGAGTGCGTGTCCTTCACCGGTCTTGTGTGTGATGGACCGCGCTCACGCCTGTTCGTGCCCGACGCTTTTCGGTCAGGTCCTAGGACGTCCGAGCTTTACCGCGAGCCACGGCCCCGCGTTCGATTATCGCTTGTGGGGGGCCGTGCACGAAATGGTGTGATGCGGTCCAGAGGTCGATGGTGGCACCCGGGGGCCGCACAGGTGAAGCCGCCGGGTGCTTTCGCTGACCCGGCGGCTTCGAAGGGAGTCGTCGGATCAGCCCGCTACGCGTACCGCGAGGGCGTCGCCGATCTCGTCGGTGGTGCGCGTCGCGGCAGCTCCGTCGCGCTCCGCGAGGTCGGCGGAGACGGCGTCCTCGATGCGCACGGCCTCGGTCTCGTAGCCGAGGTGGCGCAGCAGGAGGGCGACGGAGAGGACCGTGGCGGTCGGGTCGGCCTTGCCCTGCCCCGCGATGTCGGGGGCGGAGCCGTGGACCGGCTCGAACATCGACGGGAAGGCGCCCGTCGGGTTGATGTTGCCGGAGGCGGCCAGGCCGATACCGCCGGAGACGGCGGCGGCGAGGTCGGTCAGGATGTCGCCGAAGAGGTTGTCGGTGACGATGACGTCGAAGCGCTCCGGCTGGGTGACGAAGAAGATCGTCGCGGCGTCGACGTGCAGATAGTCGGTGCTGACCTGCGGATATTCGGCGGCGACCCGGTCGAAGGTGTTCTTCCACAGGTGGCCGGCGTAGACGAGGACGTTGTTCTTGTGGACCAGCGTCAGCTTCTTGCGCGGGCGGGCCGCCGCACGCTCGAAGGCGTCCCGGACCACGCGCTCGACGCCGTACGCCGTGTTGAGGCTGACCTCGGTGGCGACCTCGGCGGGGGTGCCGGTGCGCAGCGAGCCGCCGTTGCCGGTGTACGGGCCCTCGGTGCCCTCGCGGACGACGACGAAGTCGATGTCGGGGCGGCCGGCGAGCGGGGTCGCGGTGTTCGGGAAGAGCTTGGAGGGCCGCAGGTTGATGAAGTGGTCGAACGCGAAACGCAGCTTCAGCAGCAGCCCGCGCTCCAGGACGCCGGACGGCACGGACGGGTCGCCGATCGCGCCGAGGAGGATGGCGTCGTGGTTCTTGAGGGCCTCCAGCTCCGCGTCCGGGAGGGTGTCGCCGGTGCGGTGCCAGCGCTGGGCGCCGAGGTCGTACTCCTTGGTCTCCAGCTTCACATCCTGCGGGAGGACAGCGTTGAGGACCTTGAGGCCCTGGGCCACGACTTCCTGGCCGATTCCGTCACCGGGGATCACTGCGAGATCGATGCTGCGAGACATGCCGGAAGCCTAACGGTGCGTCCCACCCCATGACATCCGGCGTCCACCATGCGGACGAGGCGCAAGAGTGTTCGGGGCGTTCGGGGTGGGGTCGAGTGGTACGCGGGCGGCTCAGTGACCGGTCGAGCCGCCGTTGTCGCGGCGGTCCAGGGCGCGCTGGAGAGCGGCGGCGGCGTTCTTGCGGTCCGACTCGGACTGGCGGGGAGCGTGACGGACGCGACGGGCTGTGGTGGTGGCCATGATGGATCGACTCCTTGAGATCGCATGGATGCCGGGGGCAGGCCGCACATCGTGGTGCGGCGCCGAGGCCGGGCCGGGATCGGATTTCGAGGCGCCGGAAGGAGCGGGGAGCGTACGCCGCAGGGGGTTACCTGCTTCGGGGCGTGCACCCACATCCGCCACAGTCGCTCGATCGAGCGATTCGTTCGGCTCCTACCAAGTTAGGACAGTCGGGCCGTCCTGTCTCCACAGTTACTCGGACTTCCTACTATCTGAGACGGCCGCACCGCAGCGGTTCGTCCACAGCCCCTGGACCAGCGCCCGTGCACCGAGGAGCCTTCCTCCTCGCTGCTGAGATTCTCGACGCCCAAGGTCTGGTGAGATCATGTGATCCTTCAGTGGGACCCGGGGGGGCGGATGAGGGACTTCAAGCGCACAGCTCTTCTGATCGGCGTGGGTGACAACCCCGGAGCAAAGGAGCGGCTGCAGCCCTTGGGCGCGACCGTCGAAGCTGATCTGCGGGTCATGAGCGGTGCGCTGCGTGGCAGCGGCTACACCGTGGAGTCGTTGCGTGATCCGACGCGCAACGAGATCGCCGAACGCATCACCGCACTGTCGAGCGCGGCGACCGCCGGAAGCACGCTGCTGATCTATTTCACCGGTCACGGCGTTCGCATCGGCAACATCGACTATCTGGTGCCTGCCGACGCCCTCGCCCCGGCAGGGAACGAGGCAGGGGCCGGGGGCAACGGCAGCGGCTGGGAGCAGCCGCATGTCCGTGAATCCCTGCTGGACGCCGACATCAGCAAGTATCTGGGCAACTGCCGTGCCGACACCGTGCTGTGGCTGATCGACGCCTGCCGTGCGGACGAGGGCGAAGAGAGCAGCGCGTTCGGCAGCCACATCACCCAGGGACCGCCGCACGTCGGCTTCGCCATGATGACCGGGTGCGCGCCCGGGGAGCGCAGTGGGTTCGCCGAGGCGGGCAGCTTCTTCTCGCTGGCCCTTGCTCGCGCGTTCGATCCCCTGACCGAGGCAGCCACAGTGGATCAGGTGTACCGGGCGGTCAAACGGGAGACACAGTCCCTGGCCCGGCGGGCGCGGGCCGGACAGCAGCAGGTGGGGATCCGTTACGGCAGCGATCTGGAAGCGGAGACCAGGTCGAGGGAGGTCGCCCACGGCAGGCGGCTGCTGGAGGCCTGGCAGGATGTCGTGCGCACGCCGGAGCTCTGGGATCACGTGGTGCACGGCGACCGGGATTCCATCGGCTCTCTCCAGGACTGCCTCGGCCGGCTCGCCGCGGAAGTGGCACGTCATGTCCATCACGCGCAGGAACGGCTGCCCGACCCCTGGGCCGACGACGACTATCCGGTACGCCTGGTGCGCGACCGGTTGCCGTCGCTGCTGCCGAAGGACGCCGAACTGTCCGCCCTTGAGGTCACCGCGCTGATCGCCGGCGTCCTTCTGCACGAGGCGGCCTGGGCCGACCGGCTGAGCCAGGCGGCCGAGCTCAGCCCGCGGCTCATGGACCGCATGACCGACGCCGACGACCAGCGGCGCCACTACGAGCAGATCACGGAGTATCACCCGCAGATCGCCGAGAAACTCGCGGACCGGTACTGGTGGGAGACAGATCCGTCGGACGACCACGACGCCGTCATGCTGTGGCTCGTGCACCGGTGGATCGGCGAACGGTTCGCCACCGACGAGAAGGCCGTGCCCGATGGATGGGTCAGCGGGTTCGTCTACCAACTGCTGGAGGCCGCTCCCCCTTCCGCGGGCGAAGTGCCGACCGGCAGGGCCGCCCAACTGGCCACGGCCCTGCGCACGGTCGCCGCGGGTCTCGTCCTCGGAGCCCCGCCCGAGGAACAGCGGCTCACGCTTCCCGAGCGTCATGTCGTACGAAGGACTCCGCAGCGCCTGCGGATCCGGCCCCTCGCGGCGCTTCTGCGGTTGGCGGGGCTGCTCGCCTTCGACGCCCGGCGCCTGCCGGAGGTCGTCGCCGAGCACCTCGCCGTATCCGACCCGGTGGTGCCCCGCGAGGTGATCACCGTGCTTCGGGACGCCGTCTGGGATCCTGACCGCGGAGATAACGCGTCTCCGTATCTGCATCTGGACGCCGTGTGCACCCACCCGGCGGTCCACTCCGCGCTCGCCTCCGTGGTGGAGGACGCCGACGAACTCGGTCACCTGCTCAGGGAGACCGCCGGGCGGCTGCCGATCGACGAGGCCGCCCTGCTGGGGGGTCTGCCCGCACGGCTGACCGACCACCGGCTGCGCCCGGACGAGCAGGGCGGCCTGGACGCCTACGACGTACCTCTCTCGCGCTTCTCCCTGGCACAGACGGAGATCCGACGGCTGCTGATGGGCAAGCAGTTGTACGACGGCAAGAGCGATCTGGCCCTGCGGGAGCTGTACCAGAACGCCCTGGACGCCTGCCGTTACCGGGACATGCGTATCCGCTACCTCCGTGCCTGCGGAAAGGAACCCCGCCCATGGGAGGGTCGCATCCGCATTGAAACCGGGAAGGACGACCGGGGTCACTACGTCGAGTGCGTCGACAACGGCGTGGGCATGACCGTCGACCAGCTCAGGAACACCTTCACCCGTGCAGGCCGCCGATTCGACCAGTCCCATGCCTTCCGCCGTGAGCAGGCCGCCTGGCTCCGGCAGGACAGAGCCCTGCGCCTCTACCCCAACAGCCGTTTCGGTATTGGGGTGTTCAGCTATTTCATGCTCGCCGACGAGATGACGGTCCTCACCCGGCCGGTGGGCCCCGACGGGCGCCCCGCCGAGCGGGCCCTGCGCGTGGAGATTCCCGTCAGCGGCAGCCTGTTCCGCGTACGGGAGGCTGACGAGCGCGACGGAGTGGTCCTGCCCGACGGAGGGACTCGCGTACGACTCTACCTCCGTGACTCCTCGGGCATGAGCGGCAGCTCCTGCGGGTCGGCGCTGCGGTCCCTGGTGCTGATCAGCGAGTTCGGTCTGGAGGTGCGGGGCGAGCACGGCTGGGCGGACGTGTGGGAGCCCGGACGGCTTCAGTCGGGGGGTGTACTCGCCATCAAGGCGGGCTCCGCCGTCGAAGCGGTGCCAGGTGTCCTGTGGTGGGTCGAGGGGGACGGGGCGATCGTCTGCGACGGCATCGCCACCGACAAGCGTACGTTCGGCTACGTTCTCAACCTGTCCGGCGAGCAGGCGGGCCGACTCAGCGTCAACCGGAACAAGCTGGAACACTACGACGTCCGGTGGGCGCGCGAGCAGATACGCCGGGGGGCCGCGGCCCTCGCCGACTGGACCGAGCTGAGTCTGGGCTGGCTGTGGGCCATGGAGTCCCGGCACTCCACGACCGCCCGGATTCTCTGGGAGGAGTGGCAGGGGCGGAATGTACGGGCGTCGGACGAGTACGGCCGTTGGGTCGATCTCGACGAGGTCGGCTGGTTCAAACTCGACGCGCATCTGGGCGGCACGAAACGCGATTACGGCGAGGATAGGCGGCTTCGTGCCGCGGTACGGCCCTGGCGGTCCGCCGCCCTGGGGCCGAGCCAGCGGAGGCAGCGTGAGGCCGGGCCCCTGTCGCTCGAGGGGCACCCGGTTCCTCAGCCGGGCTGGTCGGACATCGCCGCCGAGGTCAAGGGCGACTGGCGCAATGCGGTGGTGATCGCCGGCCGGCAGCACGTGCCTCTGTCGGATGTGCTGCGCGCCACCCGCGGCATGCGCATCGCCCACCCCCGGTTCGCGGGTCCGACGGCCCGGCCCGGTGCCCTCGGCTGGACGCCTGACGCAACGGATCTGCACATCATGGACGGTCTTCTGGGACCGGATCGCGAACCCTGGGACTCACCCGTCCTCACGGCCGACGGCCGGGCGCTGTCCATGCGGGAGTCAACGAGCGACATCTTTTACCGGCATCGGCCCGGGGACCTCAGCGGCATCGTGCGTACCTCGGCGAAGCACGGTCGGAGCCTGGGAGAACTGGCGGATGCCTGCGCCAAATTCGCCCCGCTGGTGGCAGGCCTGCCCTTCGCCGTTCCCGACCGGCACCGGGACCACGTCTGCACCGAGGACGAACTGGCCCTCCTCTATCTCAAGAATGACAAGACGACCTGGAGGCCGGTGGCGTCGCCCTGGGACATCCGAACGGTCGCCGAACGCCTGGGGGTCAGCCCTCGTGAAGTACAGCGCCGGACAGCCGCCTTCGGCTGGCTGCGCCCGGTACCCGATCCGGCCGCTGTCGACCGTTGGGCCGCCGTACCGGACGAGCTCTTTCCCCTCCTGCGACGCTACGTGGTCGATGAGGGCGGCAAGGGCCCGTGGCTGCCCTGGGCTGCCACCATCGACCTCGCGGCGGTATGGGAGATCCCACTGCGGCGGGCCGAACGGATCCTCGCGGAGGAAGCACAGGCTCTCGGCCTGTTCCACCGACGGCGCTACAAGAAGGGCTCGCCCGGCAGGCGGGAGACACCGTCCCCCGACGCGGGTGAGCTCGTGGGATGGCTCCACGATGTCGACGTGCGTCTGGAGGACGGCGTCTCCCTGCGGGACCTCGCGTACGCCCGGCACTACGAGATGTCGTGGGAGACCCTCTCCTGGCTCGTCGATGACCTGCGTGCCGTCGGGGTGGATCTGGCCGACGCGGCTCACCTCCTGCGGGCCTGGGACGGCCTGCCGACGCCCAGTAGGTACGCGTTCTCCGGCACGGATCCCTCGTTCGAGGGGGCCGATTACCCGGTGCCAGCCACATCTGCCGTCCTGTTCACCGCCAGTCAGCAACTGGGGCTGAACCTCTCGTACCTGTGGAAGACCGCCCGCAGGACCGCCCGGCAGCTGGATCTCGGCGACGAGTTGGTGGCACCGGAGCTTCCCGGCCCGCTGAAGAAGTTCAGCCCCACCTGGCACGAAACCGCGGCCCTGATCGATACCAATTCCGACGAGGACGATGATTCCGAGTGGTTCGAGAGCCCCCGCTGGACCACGCTCACCCCTCATGAGCTCGTTACCTACGCCCAGGCCCGCCATATCGGCGTGCGTTCCGCGTTCGAGACGCTGGCGCCGCTGCGGGCCATCGGCGCCCTCGTGCCGGAGCTTGCGGCCGAGGCCGTGGCCGCGCTCCCCGACGACGCGCCGCCGGGCACCCACGACGCCGCGACCGTGGACCCGGGCCACCGCGTCTCCCCGGCCGGATCCCCCCTGCTGCCCCTCGACCTCGTGAGCATCGCCGGGCATCTCGGGGAGTCCGTGGCCAGCACATGGCGCCGCATCACGCCGTACCTGGCTCTGGAGCAGGCGGAGCCATCGATCCCCCACGTTCCCGACGTCGTGCCTCGCTGGCAGGACCTGGCCGTCCTCTCCGAGGGGTTCGACGGAAGGCTGCCCTCGATCGGGGGACCTGTGACCCCGGAACGCCTCGTCGCCTGCGCCCAGGCCGTGGGCGAGACGGCCGAGTGGGTCAGGGAACGACTGGTCGCGTACGCGGACATGTTCGGGCTGGACATGACACCCGTCGCCGAACACGAGAACGGTGGATGACGATGGCACACAGCCGACCGCACGACCACGGCCTGGTCTACGCCGAGGAGGATCTCGGTGAGGTCGATCCCGGTCCGTTCACCCAGCGGCCCGAACCGGGGAACGCAGGGGTGCTCGTCTCCGGGACGTGTCCACGCTGCCATGGCCGTACACGGACGCTGTTCCCGTGGGGCATTCCGGGAACCGGTGGAAAAGGTCTTCTTGATCTGCTGCGCGGAGGACGGTCGACGAGCACATCGGCGATCGCGCCTGGTCCCTTGTCCAACGAGGTGCATTTCTGCGAGTGCGGGCACTCGCATCCGGAGTGCCCGCCCGACACATCGTTCCGCGGGTGCGGGGCGAGCTGGCGGATGAGCCGGTGACCGCGCACTCCGATCGTCGCTGGGCCGAGCTCGCCCGCGAGCTGGAGTTCACGACCCTTCCGGAGCTGCGAAAACAGGCCGAGGGCTGGCGTACCGGCCTCACGGGGCTCACCGCACTTCTGGCGGTGCTCGTGCTGCTGAAGGGCAGGGACGACCTGACGGCACTGCCTGACTGGGCCCGCAACACGGCTGCGGGCTTGGTGATGTCGTCCTTCGGCCTGCTGCTCATCGGTTCTCTGCTGGCGGTCCGAGCCGCTCACGGGGCGCCGGGCCGCGAGATTCTGCTCGGCGGTCAGGAGTTGCGGCGGTGGACCGAGCAGGAGGTGTCCCGTGTGAGGCGAGCATTGGGTCGGGCGACCGCCTGCTGTGTGCTGGGGGTCGTGCTGGTCGTCGGCGCACTCGTCCTCGCCTGGATGACGACCAAGGCCGCTCCCACGCATCCGGTGGAGCTGCGGACCGAGAGCGGAGTCGTCTGCGGTGAACTGATCGGCGCCGACCGGCGGAACATCACTGTCCGCACCGAAGCCGAGGGCATGGTCGTCGCGCCACAGGCGACTGTGGTGAGTGTGCGACCGACCCCTTCCTGCGGCGCGACGCCCTGAAGAACGTCCGGCCGTCGCCGGAGCGCCCCTTCATCGATCATCAGGAGCTCGGCAGCGCCGCCCCCGTCAGAGCAGGTCGCCCTCACGCCAGTCGAACCGGAGCGGGTGGCCGGCCGCGGGCAGGGCGCCTCCGGCCGCGGGGCGGATGTAGGTGGTGCCCTCCTCCTCGGGCAGCGGGACGGGGCCGGCCGGGCCGAGGGCGGCGAGCCTGCCGGGCCACACCTGCCAGCCGCGGGCCGCGTAGAGCGCCGCGCCGGCGTCGGAGGCGGACAGCGCCCCGAAGTCGTAGGCCGTGTCGATGACGTGTTCCAGGGCGGCCATCACCCGGTGGCCGTGGCCCGCGCGGCGGTGGTCGGCGCGGACGGCGACGGCCTCGACGTATCCGGCGCGGTAGGAGCGGTCCGCGTGCAGGACCCGGCGCTGGACGACGCTGCCGTGGGCGATCGGGCGGCCGGCCGCGTCGCACAGCAGGGCGTGGACGCCGCCGAGGGAGTGCTCCCAGTCCTCGTCGCTGAAATCGCCGTCGAAGGCGGCGTCGAGCAGGCCGCGGATCCGGCCCCGTTCGGAGGCGGTGAGCTCGGAGGTGTGGGCGACGCGCACTGCGGGAGACCGGTCCATGGCCTCAGCCTGCCAGCCGCCCCGACCCGCCCGACACCGGATATCGCCGCCGCGCACAGGCCCGCCCGGACCGGGGTGCGCGGGTCCGGGCGGGGCGGGTCGAACAGTGGCGGTGGCGGCTCAGTACACCGTCACGCCGTACGCGGAGAGCGCCTCGGTGACCGGCTGGTGGATGGCCGAGCCCGCGGTGCCCGAGCAGCCGGAGCTGCCGGAGTGGATGCCGAGGGCGACGGATCCGGCGAAGTGCGCGCCGCCGCTGTCGCCGCCGGCCGAGCAGGCGGTGGTGCGGACCATGTTGTAGACGGGCCCGTCGCCGTAGTTGACGGTGACGTTGACGGCGGTGACCGTGCCGGAGGTCACCTTCGTCGTGGATCCGCTCTTCTTGATCGCCTGGCCGACGACGGCGTTGGCGGCGGAGCCGATGTCCTGGGTGGAGCCGTTGTAGAGGTCGACGGTCCCGGCGGGCGACGAGCCGTCCGTGTAGCGGACGATGCCGTAGTCGTTGGTCGGGAAGCTGGTGCCCTCCCGGACACCGACGACCGAACCGCCGGAGCTGGCCGACCAGTTGGCGGAGATGTTGGTGCAGTGCCCGGCGGTCACGAAGTAGCGGGCCCCGCCCTTGGTGACGTTGAAGGCCGCCGAGCAGCGGCTGCCGCCGCCGTAGATCGCTCCGCCGCCCAGCACCTCGCGGTGGAAGACGCCCGGTACGCGCTTGATGTCGACCGCGCCGTCGAGCCGTTCCGCGACGGCTTCGAGGCGGGCCATGTCCCGTGCGGAGACGGACGAGTCGGCCTCGACGGCGACCCGGTTGGTGCGGGGGTCGACGCCCCAGGAGGTGCCGGTGATCTTGGCCTCGGCCTCCAGGGTCTCCATCACGGCGTCGAGCTGGGCGGCGCTGCGGGCCACCCGACGGACGGTGGCCCCGGCGGCGCGGGCCTGCGCCTCGGCCCGGTCGGTGGTGACGGTGACGACCAGGTTCCCGGTCTTCGCGTCGAGGTAGGTGCCGGCGGTGGCGGCCCCGAGCTGCCGTTCGACGGCGGCGTCGAGCGCGTACGCGGACGGGGCGGGGAC
>NZ_JAAXYC010000269.1 GCF_018619185.1 Streptomyces sp. McG3
GGGGTGCGTCGCGGGGCAGGCGGTGCTCAGGGGCGCGTTGCGGGTCAGGTGGTGGGCAGGGCGGCGCGCACGGTTTCGGCGAGGGGCGTCGTCGGGCGGCCGATGAGCCGGGCGAGGTCGCCGCTCGTCCCCGCGAGCCGTCCCCGTCCGATCGCCTCGTCCACGTCCACGAGGATCGCGGCGAAACCCTCGGGCAGTCCGGCACCGACCAGGACCTCTTGGTGCGCGGCGGCCGGGACGTTCTTGTACGTGATCTCCTCGCCGGTCAGCTCGGACAGCAGTGCGGCGTACGAGGCCAGCGGCCAGGCGGTGTCGCCGCTCAGCTCGTAGGCGGTGTTCAGGTGGCCGTCGCCGGTCAGCACGGCGGCCGCGGCGGCGGCGTAGTCGGCCCGGGAGGCGGAGGCGACACGGCCCTCGCCCGCGTTGGCGAGCACCGCGCGGTGCTCCAGGACCGGGGCCAGGTTGGCGGTGTAGTTCTCGGTGTACCAGCCGTTGCGCAGGAACGTGTACGGCAGCCCGGAGTCGAGGATCAGCCGCTCGGTGGCCTTGTGCTCGTCGGCCAGCGTGAAGTCCGCGTCGGGCCCGCCGAGCACGCCGGTGTACGCGAGCTGGGCGACGCCCGCCGCCTTCGCCGCGTCGACGACCGCGGCGTGCTGCGCCACCCGCTTGCCCACCTCGCTGCCGGAGATCAGCAGCACCCGGTCGCCGGACCGGAAGACTCCGGCGAGGGATTCGGGGCGGTCGTAGTCCGCGATGCGCAGCTCCACGCCCCGGGCGGCGAGCGCGGCGGCCTTCTCCTTGTCGCGCACGACCGCGACGACCTCGCCGGCCGGGACCTCGGCCAGCAGGGCGTCGACGACGAGGCGGCCGAGTGCGCCAGTGGCTCCGGTGACAACGATGCTCATGAGGGGGCTCCGATTCGGTGGTTCGATGATGCGGTTTCGGTGGTTCGGTCCGCTTCTGTGCTTCGGTTACGACCCTACGGGTAGCGCTAACCATGGGAAAGTACCCACTTTGAAGTAAGGTACTGGCATGACAGAGAGTGCGGAGTTTCCTCATCCGGATCGGCCGGATCAGCCGGAGCGTCCCGATCGGCCGGGTCGTTCGGGTGAAGGCCGTGGTGCGGCCCTGTCCTCTCTCCTGGCCTGGGACGTCAACCAGCCCATGTGCCCGTCCCGGCTGATCCTGGAGCACGTGACGAGCCGCTGGGGCGTCCTCGTACTGGCGGCGCTGCTGGAGCGTTCGTACCGCTTCAGCGAACTGCGCCGCGCGGTGGGCGGGGTCAGCGAGAAGATGCTGGCCCAGACGCTCCGGACCCTGGAGCGCGACGGCTTCGTCCACCGGGACGCGAAGCCGGTGATCCCGCCGCGGGTGGACTACACGCTCACCCCGCTCGGCATCGAGGCCGCCGAACAGGTCTGGGCGCTCGCCCGCTGGACCGAACACCAGGTGGGCGCGGTGCAGGCGGCACGCGAGGCATACGACGGGGCCCGGGCCTGACCCCGTGAGGGATCGGGCCCGGGCCCCGGGCGGTGCGCGTACGGTCCTCGCCCGGCCTCAGCCGACGACGGTCCAGGTGTCGTTGCCGGCGAGGAGCGAGCCGAGGTCGCCCTTGCCGTTCTGCTCGACGGCGGCGTCGAGCTGGTCGGACATCAGCGTGTCGTAGACGGGCCGTTCGACGCTGCGCAGCACCCCGATGGGGGTGTGGTGCAGGGTGTCCGCGTCGGCGATCCGGGACAGTGCGAACGCCGTCGTCGGCGATTCCGCGTGGGCGTCGTGGACGAGGACCTGCGAGCGGTTCTCCTCCGTGACGGCCACGACCGACAGATCGCCGGTGGCCGGATCGCGCACGACGCCCTTGGGCTCCTGGGAGCCGAAGAGGATCGGCTGACCGTGTTCGAGGCGGATGACGGCCTCGGCGGCCTGTTCCTTGTCCTTGAGGACCTCGAAAGCGCCGTCGTTGAAGATGTTGCAGTTCTGGTAGATCTCCACCAGCGCCGTGCCCGAGTGCTCGGCGGCCGCGCGCAGCACGCTCGTGAGGTGCTTACGGTCGGAGTCGACCGTGCGCGCCACGAACGTCGCCTCCGCGCCGATGGCGAGGGACACCGGATTGAAGGGCGCGTCGAGCGACCCCATCGGCGTCGATTTGGTGATCTTGCCCAGCTCGGAGGTGGGGCTGTACTGGCCCTTCGTCAGCCCGTAGATCCGGTTGTTGAAGAGCAGGATCTTGAGGTTGACGTTGCGGCGCAGGGCGTGGATGAGGTGGTTGCCGCCGATGGAGAGGGCGTCGCCGTCGCCGGTGACGACCCAGACCGACAGGTCACGCCGCGAGGTGGCGAGTCCGGTCGCGATGGAGGGGGCGCGGCCGTGGATGGAGTGCATCCCGTAGGTGTTCATGTAGTACGGGAAGCGGGAGGAGCAGCCGATTCCCGAGACGAAGGTGATGTTCTCCTTCGCGAGGCCCAGCTCCGGCATGAACCCCTGGACGGCGGCGAGCACCGCGTAGTCGCCGCAGCCGGGGCACCAGCGGACTTCCTGGTCGGACTTGAAGTCCTTCATGGACTGCTTCGCCTCGGCCTTGGGCACCAGCTGCAGCAGGTCGTTGTGGTGCAGTTCCTCGGTGTCAGGCATCGATGGCCTCCTTGAGGGCCGTGGCGAGCTGCTCGGCCTTGAACGGCATTCCGTTGACCTGGTTGTAGCTGTGGGCGTCCACCAGATACTTCGCCCTGAGCAGCATGGCGAGCTGGCCGAGGTTCATCTCCGGGACGACGACCTTGTCGTAGCGCTTCAGCACCTCGCCGAGATTCTTCGGGAAGGGGTTGAGATGGCGCAGGTGGGCCTGGGCGATGGGCGCCCCCGCGGCCCGCAGCCGGCGCACCGCCGCGGTGATCGGCCCGTACGTCGATCCCCAGCCGAGCACCAGGGTGCGGGCCCCGGCGGGGTCGTCGACCTGGAGGTCGGGGACCTCGATGCCGTCGATCTTGGCCTGGCGGGTGCGGACCATGAAGTCGTGGTTGGCCGGGTCGTAGGAGATGTTGCCCGTGCCGTTCTGCTTCTCGATCCCGCCGATCCGGTGCTCCAGGCCGGCCGTCCCGGGGACCGCCCACGGGCGGGCCAGAGTCTGCGGGTCGCGCTTGTAGGGCCAGAACACCTCCGTCCCGTCCTCCAGCGTGTGGTTCGGGCCGGTGGCGAAGGGGGTCTTCAGGTCGGGCAGGGTCGACGTCTCCGGGATCCGCCACGGCTCGGAGCCGTTGGCGAGGTAGCCGTCGGAGAGCAGGAAGACCGGGGTGCGGTAGGTCAGGGCGATCCGGGCCGCTTCGATCGCGGCGTCGAAGCAGTCGGCCGGAGTCCGCGGAGCCACGATCGGAACCGGGGCCTCACCGTTCCTGCCGAACATGGCCTGCAGCAGATCGGCCTGCTCGGTCTTGGTCGGCAGCCCGGTCGACGGCCCGCCCCGCTGGATGTCGATGATCAGCAGCGGCAGCTCCAGGGAGACCGCGAGGCCGATCGTCTCCGACTTCAGCGCCACCCCGGGGCCGGACGTGGTCGTGATGCCCAGCGCCCCGCCGAACGCCGCGCCCAGCGCCGCACCGATTCCGGCGATCTCGTCCTCCGCCTGGAACGTCCGCACACCGAAGTTCTTGTGCCGCGACAGCTCATGCAGGATGTCCGACGCCGGAGTGATCGGATACGACCCCAGATACAGCGGCAGCTCCGCCAGCTGCCCGGCCGCGATCAGCCCGTAGGACAGGGCGAGGTTCCCCGAGATGTTGCGGTAGGTGCCGGTGGGGAAGGCCTGCGAGGCCGGGGCGACCTCGTACGAGACCGCGAAGTCCTCGGTCGTCTCACCGAAATTCCACCCCGCCCGGAAGGCCGCCACGTTCGCCTCGGCGATCTGCGGCTTCTTCGCGAACTTCTGCCGCAGGAACGTCTCCGTGCCCTCGGTCGGCCGGTGGTACATCCACGACAGGAGACCCAGCGCGAACATGTTCTTCGACCGCTCCGCCTCCTTACGGGGCAGCCCGAACTCCTTCAACGCCTCCAGTGTCAACGTCGTCAACGGCACCGGGTGAACGTTGTAGGCCTCCAGCGAACCGTCCTCCAGCGGACTGGTCGCGTACCCCACCTTCGCCATCGGACGCTTCGTGAACTCGTCGGTGTTCACAATGATCTCCGCGCCGCGCGGAACATCGTCGATGTTCGCCTTCAACGCGGCCGGGTTCATCGCGACCAGGACGTTGGGGGCGTCACCCGGGGTCAGAATGTCATGATCGGCAAAGTGCAACTGGAAGGAAGAGACCCCTGGCAGGGTGCCTGCGGGGGCGCGGATCTCGGCCGGGAAGTTCGGCAGCGTGGAGAGATCGTTGCCGAAGGAAGCGGTCTCCGAGGTGAACCGGTCACCCGTGAGCTGCATACCGTCACCCGAGTCGCCCGCGAAACGGATGATCACCCGGTCCAGGCGACGGATCTCCTTCCCGTCGCCGCCCGTGGTTCCCGTCGTACCTGACAGGGGGGCTCGCTGACCCCCGAGGACGGCGTCGTTGGCCTCTTCGGCCTTCTCTGCCGCGCTACTGACCTGGCTCGTCACTGAACTGGACCTCCCTTGGGCGGCGGTTCGGAACCGTCCGGCCAGCCGGCGATCCCAGAGGCCACCCTACGTCCGCGTAGGTGGCCTCCCAGGGACCGATCATATGGTGGACGCTGTTTTGAGACACCCTTTGAGTAAGGTTTGTCACGTTTTGCAAGCCCCCGATCGCGGGATGAAGACGACCTCTCCCTGAGTCTTTTGTCCTAGGCCTCCCCCGCCCCCCCCTCGGCCGCCTGGGCCTCGGTCGACCCTTTCTTGATCAGAGGTGCCCGTCCGGCCCCCGCCGGACACCCTCGGGCCCGCGCGATGCCCGCAATGCTCCCGGGGCGCTCCCGGGGTGCTCCGGAAGTGCCCCCGAGGTGCTCCGGAAGCGCCCCGGGAGCGTCGGCCGGCGTAGGGCTGCCTGCGGTGCGCGTTCCGTCCTCGCGAGTATCTGACGTGGTGTCAGATCGCCAGGGTGTCAGATGTCTAGGAATTCAGGTAGGTCAGCACGGCGAGGACGCGCCGGTGGTCCCCGTCGCTGGGCGAGAGCCCCAGCTTCTGGAAGATGTTGCTGACGTGCTTCTCGACCGCCCCGTCGCTCACCACGAGCTGGCGGGCGACCGCGGAGTTCGTCCGGCCCTCGGCCATCAGCCCCAGGACCTCCCGCTCGCGCGGCGTCAGCCCGGCCAGCACGTCCTGCTTGCGGCTGCGGCCCAGCAACTGCGCCACTACTTCGGGGTCCAGCGCCGTCCCGCCCTGCGCCACCCGGACGACGGCGTCCACGAACTCGCGGACCTCGGCCACCCGGTCCTTCAGCAGATACCCCACCCCGCGGCTGCTGCCCGCCAGCAGTTCGGTGGCGTACTGCTCCTCCACGTACTGGGAGAGGACCAGCACCCCGATGCCGGGGTAGTCCTTCCGCAGCCGCACCGCCGCGCGCACGCCCTCGTCGGTGTGCGTCGGCGGCATCCGCACATCGGCGACCACCACATCGGGAAGCTCCTGCTGGGCGTCGAGGTCCGCCACGGTCTTGAGCAGCGCCTCCGCGTCCCCGACCCCCGCCACCACGTCGTGCCCGAGATCGGTGAGCAGACGGGTGAGCCCCTCCCGGAGCAGGACCGAATCCTCGGCGATGACCACGCGCACCCTGTTCTCCACGTTCTCCACGACTGCGAGTCCCCCACTGTTCCGAATATGCCGCGTTCCCCGCGACCCCGCACGCACCGCGCCCGACCACCGCGCACCGCGCCCCGACCGCACAAGCATCCCAGGACCCGGACACGGATGGGGGCCCTGTGGATAACCCACACGGACCGGCAGCACGGCCCCGCACGCCCCGGGCACGAACGGCCGCATGCCCCGGACGATCACGGCTGTGCGCGCCCGACGATCACGGCCGTCCCGGTCGTGCGCCCGGACGATCACGGTCGTGCGCCCTGACGGTCGCGGCCGAACGCCCCGTCACCGGACCAGGAGGCCCGGGGGAAGGGGCGTACGCAGCAATCACGGCCGAACGCCCCGTCGCCGGACCAGGAGGCCGGGCGAAGGGGCGTATGCGCGCGGGGAGGGACATGACGGGTGGGAGTGGGCTCCCGGGCTCCCGGGACCCGGCAGGTGGGAGCAGGGAGGAGCAGGGAGGGAGGAGCAGGGAGGCGCGAGGAGAGGGCGCGAGAGTCCGGGGGAGTCCAGGGGGCGACCGGGGGAGAGTGGGGGGAGGGAGAGGCGGGAGGTGCCGCGTTCGGGGTCAGCCGCGCCAGGGCAGCTCGGCCGTGACCGTCGTCGGGCCGCCGGCCGGGGAGTCGACCACGAGGACCCCGTCCACGGCGTCCAGCCGCTCCGTCAGCCCCGCCAGGCCGCCGCCCGAGGCCGGTGACGCCCCGCCCCGGCCGTTGTCGGTGACCTGGAGCATCAGCCGGTCGGCCGCCCGCCACACGTCGACCGTGGCCCGGGTCGCACGGGCGTGCTTGCTGATGTTCTGGAGCAGCTCGGAGACGGTGAAGTACGCGATGCCCTCGATCGCCTGCGCGGGCCGCGAGTCCAGGTCCACCTCGACCGTCACGGGCACGGTGCAGCGGGAGGCTATCGCGGAGAGCGCGGCGTCCAGGCCCCGGTCGGTGAGGACGGCGGGGTGGATCCCCCGGGCCAGATCACGCAGCTCCTGAAGGGCCACCTTCACCTCGCCGTGGGCCTCGTCGACCATGCGGGCCGCGGCCTCGGGGTCGTCGGTGAGCTTCTCCTTCGCCAGACCCAGATCCATGGCGAGGGCGACCAGGCGGGCCTGGGCGCCGTCGTGCAGGTCGCGCTCGATGCGGCGGAGGTCGGCGGCGGCGGTGTCCACCACCACGCCCCGGTCCGACTCCAGCTCGGACACCCGGGTGGCCAGCCGGGACGGCCCCAGCAGACCCGTGACCATCAGCCGGTCCACCGACAGCAGCCCCCGCACGATCCACGGCGCGACCAGCACGAGCGCCAGGCCCACCGCCCCGGTCACCGCCAGTTCGCCCGGCGAGTCCAGGTACTCCTGGTGGGTGCGGTCCCCGTACAGCTGGAGACCGTCCTGCCCCCCGAACACCGGGAAGAGCCAGAACCACAGCGGGTACGTCAGCGCCGCCAGTCCGTACGTCCAGAACGAGATCGCGACGACGAACGTGAACGTGGCCCACGGGAAGTGGAGCAGCGTGTACAGCAGGTGCCGCCAGGACACCCCGCTCTTGAGGACCGCGCCCATCCAGGACAAGGGGCCGCCGGTCTTCCCCCGCACCCGCTCCGGATCCGCGACCTCCACCCGCAGCAGCCCGCGCGCCCGGTGCCGCTCCAGCGCACCGAAGCCCCGGCAGACGGCGAGACCGGCGGCGAGGACCGGTATCCCGATGAAGGTGACCAGCAGGCCCGCGCTCAGCGACGTCATGGTGACCGCGAAGACGAACGCCGCCGTGGCGAGCGGGAAGCTCAGCAGCGCGTAGAGCAGCTCGCGCCACGCACGGGCCTCCAGCGGCGCACGCAACGGCGCCGGGAGGAAATGCTTCGCCGGGGTCTTCGCTGGGGTGTTCGCCCCGAAGCTGGGGCCGGAACCCTGATGCTGCCGGTCCCGCGTGTCCGGTCCGTATGCCGTGGCCATGAGTCCCGTCCGTTCCGTCTCTGTCTGAAGTCTCTCAGGGGGCTGTGCGTGGGGCAGTGGGCTTGTGCGTGGTGCCTGCGCCACGATGGCGCCGGAGGCGGCCCGTCACCCCGGACCGTTCTCCCTCAAGGGTCCTGGCCGGCGGCCTTCCGCACCATGAGGTCCCTCTCCGTATCCGCCCGGGGGTTTTCCCCACCCCCGGGCATCGGGCGGTCAGGCGGCCGGCCGCGCCGCGGACCGGTCGCGCCAGGGCAGCTCGGCGGTGACGGTCGTCGGCCCGCCCTCCGGCGAGTCCAGGACGAACACCCCGTCGACCGCGTCGAGCCGCTCGGCGAGCCCCGCGAGGCCCGTACCGCCGCCCATCCGGGCCCCGCCCCCGCCGTCGTCCGTGACCTGGAGCATCAGCCGGTCCGCCGAACGCCACACATCGACGGTGGCGGACCGCGCGCCGCTGTGCTTGCTGACGTTCTGCAGCAGCTCCGAGACGGTGAAATACGCGATGCCCTCGATGGCCTCCGCCGGTCGCCCCCGAAGCCCCACCGACACCTTGACCGGAACCGTGCACCGGGAGGCGATGGCGGAGAGCGCGGCGTCCAGGCCCCGGTCGGTGAGGACGGCGGGGTGGATCCCGCGGGCCAGATCACGCAGCTCCTGGAGGGCGACCTTGATCTCGCCGTGGGCCTCGTCGACCATGCGGGCCGCGGCCTCGGGGTCGTCGGTGAGCTTCTCCTTCGCCAGGCCGAGCCCCATGGCGAGGGCGACCAGGCGGGCCTGGGCGCCGTCGTGCAGGTCGCGCTCGATGCGGCGGAGGTCGGCGGCGGCGGTGTCCACCACCACGCCCCGGTCCGACTCCAGCTCGGCGATGCGCCGCTCCAGCTCGTCCGAGGGCGACAGCAGCCCGCGCGCCATCGCCCGGTCCACCGTCGTCAACCCCCTCGTGATGAACGGCAGCACCGGCCACAGGACGAAAAGGCTCGCCAGCGTCACCGCGAACGTCAGCACCCCCCACGGAAGTCGGATGAACCCGTACAGCAACGCCCGCCAGCCCACCGGGTCCTTGAGCCCCGCCCACAGCCGGACGAAGAACCCCTGCCCCTGGTGGCCGCGCGCCAGCGGACTCGGCTCCTCGACCCGTACGCCGAGCATCCGCCGCGCCCGCCACCGCTCCATCCGGCCCAGCAGCCGCGACCCCTGGAGCCCGCCGACCAGCAGCGGCAGCCCGATCACGGTGACGGAGAGCCCGGCGCCGACAGCGATCACGACCACCGTGAAGACGAACCCGACGACGGACAACGGCAGATTGGCGAGCAGATACGCGACCTCCCGCCAGGTCCACCGGTCGAGGGCGAAGCGGGCGGGCGGCAGCCGGTCGGGATCCGGCACGGAAGGGCTCATGGTCATACCCACAGCCTGCCGGGCCGCACCCGCGCACACCATGGGGCTCATGGGTGGGGTGAAGTAGGGATAACCCCACCTGATGCCCGACGCGGCTGCTTACGCGCCGTTTATCAGGCCCTAGACTCCCGTGCGTACAGAACAGGTACACGGGACAGATGCGGACGACGAGGGAGCGAGGGGCGGACGTGACCGACGTTACGGACGTGACCGGCGTGGCGGACGCGGTGGGCGGGACCGGGGTATCCCGCCCGTCCGGGGAGTTCGGGGTATCCCGCGTTCCGGTGGACGGATCCACCGCACTCGCCTCGGAGTACTTCCAGAGCTATTCGGTCATCGGCCTGCTCGCCCTGGTCGGCGTCCTGTTCGTCGCCGTGGCCTTCGGGGCCGGACGGCTGCTGCGCCCTGTCGTTCCCACCCCGGAGAAGCTCCTCACCTACGAATGCGGCGTCGACCCGGTCGGCGAGGGCTGGGCGCACACCCAGGTCCGCTACTACGTCTACGCGTTCCTGTACGTGATCTTCGCCGTCGACTCCATCTTCCTGTTCCCGTGGGCCACGGTGTTCGCGGCGCCCGGATACGGTGCGACGACCCTGGTCGAAATGTTCATCTTCCTCGGCTTCCTGGCCGTGGGACTGCTCTACGCATGGAAGAAGGGCGTCCTCGCATGGGCCTGACGAGCCGGCCGACCCCCGCGTCGCAGCAGCCCGCGCCACCGCCCTCGCCCCCGTCCGATCCGGTCCTCCTCCCCGAGCCGAAGCGCCTCGGCGTGCTCTCCCGGCTCGCACCGGAGCCCATGAAGGTCGTCCTCAACTGGGGCCGCCGCTACAGCCTCTGGGTCTTCAACTTCGGACTCGCCTGCTGCGCCATCGAGTTCATCGCCGCGTCCATGGCGCGCCACGACTTCATCCGGCTCGGCGTGATCCCGTTCGCCCCCGGCCCCCGTCAGGCCGACCTCATGATCGTGTCCGGCACGGTGACGGACAAGATGGCCCCGGCCGTGAAGCGGCTCTACGAGCAGATGCCCGAACCGAAGTACGTCATCTCCTTCGGCGCCTGCTCCAACTGCGGCGGCCCCTACTGGGACTCGTACTCCGTGACCAAGGGCGTCGACCAGATCATCCCCGTCGATGTGTACGTACCCGGCTGCCCGCCCCGGCCCGAGGCGCTGCTCCAGGGCATTCTCAAGCTCCAGGAGAAGATCGCGCGGGAATCCCTCGCCGAGCGGTACGCCACCGGGGCCACGGGCGGGGGCCCGTCCACCGATGCCCTGCGCAGCGGCCTGGTGGCCGCGCCGACGGCACCGGCCCCGACGGCACCGGCCCCGACACAGGAAGAGGGGCGATGAGCGACAGCGACCAGCACACGGAATCCGCGGCCGAGGCCTACGACCGGCTGCCGCACGCGGTCACCGACCTGTTCGGCGACGAGGCCACGGCGGAGTCCGCGTACGACCTGCTGACCGTCGACGTCCCCGCCGCCGCCTGGCTCACCGCGCTGCGGACCGCCCGCGACGAGCTCGGGTGCAGCTACTTCGACTGGCTCAGCGCCGTGGACGAACCGGGTACGGGCTTCCGCGTCTGCGCCCATGTCGCGGCCCTGGGCACGGGTACGGTGCGGCGGCTGATGGTCCGCACGACCGTGCCGCACGACGCGGCGGTCCTGCCCAGCGCCATCGATGTCTACGCGGGCGCCGCGTGGCACGAGCGCGAGACGCACGAGATGTTCGGCGTCGCGTTCGACGGTCACCCCCACCTCGTACCGCTTCTCCTGCCGGAAGGCTTCGAGGGCCACCCGCTGCGCAAGGACTTCGTCCTGGCCGCGCGCGTCGCCAAGGCCTGGCCCGGGGCGAAGGAGCCGGGGGAGCCCGCAGAGGGCCACACCGGTCCCAAGCGTCGCGCGATGCTCCCGCCCGGGGTGCCCGACCCGAACGAATGGGGCCCCCTGAAGGGCCAACTCCCTCCGGCCGCCGCCCGCCCGGGCCGAGC
>NZ_JAAXYC010000026.1 GCF_018619185.1 Streptomyces sp. McG3
AGATGTGTATCAGAGACAGCGCGACCCCGCCCCGTGAACCGAAGAAGGAACCACCCAGCGAACGGCGGCAGCTGTGGCGCAGCCGGCTGTGGCGGTTCGACGACAAGGCGTCCCCGTACGCGTACATCGCCCCGTTCTTCCTCGTCTTCGGGGCCTTCGGGCTCTACCCCCTCCTCTACACCGGCTGGATCGCCCTGCACCGGGTGGAGATGACCGGCCTGGACTCGATGGAGTGGGTGGGCTGGGAGAACTTCGACAAGATCCTGCACGACCCCGAGTTCTGGACCTCGGTCAGCAACACGTTCCTGATCGGCGTCATCTCCACCGTCCCGCAGCTCCTGGTCGCCCTGGGCCTGGCCCACCTCCTCAACTACCGTCTGCGGGCCAGCACGTTCTGGCGCACGATCATCCTCACCCCGTACGCGACCTCGGTCGCCTCGGCCGCCCTCGTCTTCGCCCTGGTGTTCCGGGCCGACGGCGGACTGCTGAACTGGACCCTCGGCCTGGTCGGCTTCGATCCTGTCAACTGGGCCAACGGGCACTGGACGTCGAAGCTGGCGATCTCGATCATCGTGATCTGGCGCTGGACCGGCTACAACGCGCTGATCTACCTCGCCGCGATGCAGGCCGTCCCCAACGACCTCTACGAAGCGGCCTCGTTGGACGGCGCCTCGCGCTGGCAGCAGTTCCGCAAGGTCACCATCCCCTCGCTGCGGCCGACGATCCTGTTCACCATCGTCATCTCCACCATCGGCTCCATGCAGCTCTTCGGCGAGCCGCTGCTGCTGGAGGGCGGCGCGCTGGGCGCCACCGGCGGCAACGAGAACCAGTACGAGACGCTCAGCATCTACCTCTACAACTACGGCTGGAACCTCGGACATCTCGGTCCGGCCGCCGCCGTCGCCTGGGCGATGCTCGCCCTCCTGCTGATCATCGCCGCGGCCAACTGGTTCATCGGCCGATTCGTCCGCAAGTCCGCGGTCTGACCGGGAGCGCATCCATGACCCTCACCAGCCCCACGCACACCGCCCCCGTGAAGCTCGCGCCGGCCCCCAAGGGCCGTGCCCCGCGGCGCCCGAGCCGCTTCCGGATGGGCGCGGGAGCGCAGATGAAGGGCGGCCCGTTCGCGTACGTCGCGCTCGCCGTCGTCGGCTTCGGATCGCTGCTGCCGCTCTACTGGACCCTGGTCGCGGCCTCCCGCACCCAGGACGAGGTCCTCGCCTCCACCCCGCCGTTCCTCCCCGGCGGGAAACTGCTGGAGAACGTCCAGACCGCCTGGGAACAGGCCAACCTCGGCAAGGCGATCCTCAACAGCGTCATCGTCTCGTCCTCCATCACCCTCGCGACGCTCTTCTTCTGCACGCTCGCCGGATACGCGTTCGCCAAGATGCGCTTCCGGGGCCGCGGCTGGCTGATGACCGCGGTCATCGCCACCCTCACCATCCCGCCGCAGCTCAGCGTCGTCCCGCTGTTCATGATGATGTCCGGCCTCGGCTGGGGCGGACAGCTCGAATCGGTGATCTTCCCGACGCTGGTGAGCGCGTTCGGCGTGTTCTTCATGCGCCAGTACCTGATCGAGGCGCTGCCGTACGAGCTGATCGAGGCGGCCAAGATCGACGGCGCGAACAACCTCCGCATCGTGGTGAGCGTGGTGCTGCCGGTGGCCCGCCCCGCGATGATGGTGCTCGGGATGCTCACCTTCGTCCAGGCGTGGAACGACTTCTTCTGGCCCTACCTCGCCCTCAACCAGCAGAACCCCACCCTTCAGGTGGCCCTCGGCCAGCTCAGCGCCTCGTACACCCCCGACCAGTCCATCGTGATGGCGGGCGCGCTGATCAGCACGCTGCCGCTGCTGGTGGTGTTCGTGGTCTTCGGCAAGAAGATCGTCGGCGGGATCATGTCCGGCGCCGTGAAGGGCTGACCTCCTCGCGACGCCCTCCTGCCCGGCCCTGCCCCTCTCCGACCTCCTTCCCACCCCTCACTTCCTCAAGGGAGCGCTCCCACATGACAGCCGTCCGACCTGACACGGTCCCGCAGCAGGCCCCCGCCGCCACGGCCCCCTTCCCGACCGGTTTCCTCTGGGGCGCGGCCACCGCCGCGTACCAGGTGGAGGGCGCGGCCGCCGAGATGGGCCGCACGCCCTCCATCTGGGACACCTTCAGCCACACGCCCGGCCGGACGCTCGGCGGGGACACCGGGGACGTGGCGGCCGACCACTTCCACCGCTACCGCGACGACGTCGCCCTGATGAAGCGCCTCGGACTCCAGGCGTACCGCTTCTCCGTCTCCTGGTCCCGTGTCCAGCCCACCGGCCGGGGGCCCGCCGTGGAACGCGGTCTCGACTTCTACCGGTCGCTCGTCGACGAGCTGCTCCTCGCCGGCATCAAGCCCGTCGCCACGCTCTACCACTGGGACCTGCCGCAGGAGCTGGAGGACGCGGGCGGCTGGCCCGAGCGTGCGACGGCCGAACGGTTCGCGGACTACGCGGCGATCATGGCCCGCGCCCTCGGCGACCGTGTGGGCCTGTGGACCACGCTGAACGAGCCCTGGTGCTCGGCCTTCCTCGGTTACGGCTCCGGGGTCCACGCCCCGGGCCGCACCGAACCGGCCGCCGCGCTGCGGGCCGCCCACCACCTCAACCTCGCCCACGGCCGGGCGGCCGAGGCGCTGCGTGCGAACCTCCCCGCTGCCGCGCAGACCTCGGTCACCCTCAACCTCCACCAGGTGCGCCCGCTGACCGGCAGTGAGGCGGACGCGGACGCGGCCCGCCGGATCGACGCGGTGGGCAACCGGGTCTTCACCGGCCCGATGCTCAAGGGCGCGTACCCGGAGGATCTGCTGGCGGACACCGAACGCATCGTCAACTGGGGCGAGTTGATCCGGCCGGGCGACCTCGCCGCCATCGCCGCCCCGATCGACCTGCTCGGCGTCAACTACTACACGCCGACCATCGTGAGCGCGTCGCCCTCCGGCGCCGGGGACACCCGCAACGACGGCCACGGCAGCAGCGAGCACTCCCCGTGGCCCGGCTCGGAGCACGTCGCGTTCCACCTCGCCGAGGGCCGGCCGGTCACCGCGATGAACTGGTCGGTCAAGCCGGAGGGTCTGTACGACCTCCTCATGGACGTCTCGCGCGAGCACCCGGACCTGCCGCTGATGGTCACCGAGAACGGCGCGGCCTTCGACGACGCCCCGGACGCGGACGGCAGGGTCCACGACCCGGAGCGGATCGCCTATCTGCGGGGGCACCTGGAGGCGGTACGCCGGGCGGCGGCCGACGGGGCCGACGTACGGGGTTACTTCCTCTGGTCCCTGATGGACAACTTCGAGTGGGGCTACGGCTATGCGAAGCGCTTCGGCGCGGTCTACGTCGACTACGCGACCCAGCGACGTACGCCGAAGTCCAGCGCCCACTGGTACGGCGACGTGATCGCCCGCCACGCGCTGCCCCCGGCCGCGGGCCCGGACGCCTGACCCGGTGAGAGCGGTGGGCCCGGTCGACCCCGACCGGGCCCACCGCCTTTTCGTCCCCCGCTTGGGAGCGCTCCCAATACACTGTCCGTACGCTCGTCGGGGTGATCGGTCCAGGACTTGGATTGACTGTACGGCTGTGAGAAATTGACCGGGAACGGGGAGGCGGCCATGGCGGCAGCGCGAGTACGGAACGGCGGGCGGCCCACGCTCGAAGAGGTGGCGGCACGGGCCGGGGTCGGCCGGGGCACCGCCTCACGGGTCATCAACGGCTCGCCCAGGGTCAGCGACGCGACCCGGCAGGCGGTCGAGGCGGCCGTGGCCGAGCTGGGGTACGTCCCCAACCGTGCCGCCCGCGCCCTGGCGGGCAACCGCACCGACGCCATCGCACTGGTGGTGCCCGAGCCGGAGACCCGCTTCTTCGCCGAGCCGTACTTCTCCGCGATCGTGCGCGGCGTCGGCGCGGCCCTCGCCGACACCGAGATGCAGCTGCTCCTCACCCTCGTCGGCAACGACCGCGAGCGCCGCCGGCTCGCCCAGTACCTCACCGCCCACCGCGTCGACGGGGTCCTCCTGGTCGCCGTGCACGCCGACGACCCGCTGCCGGAGCTCCTGGAGCAGCTGGGCATGCCCTGCGTGATCAGCGGCGCCCGGCACGCGGCCGAGACGCTGCCCTCGGTCGACTCCGACAACTTGGAGGGCGCCCGGGCCGCCGTCGAGCACCTGGTCTCCCGGGGCCGCCGCCAGGTGGCCACGATCACCGGCCGCCTGGAGGTCTACGGCGCCCAGCGCCGCCTGGACGGCTACCGCGCGGCGGTCTCCGCCGCCGGGCTGGCCCCCGACGAGCGCCTCATCGCCCCCGCCGACTTCACGGAGGAGGGCGGCGCGCGGGCCATGCGCGACCTCCTGGCCCGCCGCCCCGGCCTCGACGCGGTGTTCGTCGCCTCCGACGTGATGGCCGCCGGCGCCCGCCAGGTCCTGCGCGAGGCGGACCGCCGCATCCCCGAGGACGTGGCCCTGATCGGCTTCGACGACTCGGTGGTCGCCCGCCACATGCACCCGGCCCTCACCAGCGTCCGCCAGCCCATCGAGGAGATGGGCCGCCGGATGACCCAGCTCCTCCTGGACGAGATCGCGGGCCGGGCCCCGGGCGACGAGCGTCCTTCGGTGGTACTGCCCACGGAGCTGGTGGTCCGCGACTCGTCGTGACGGACGGCCGGTGGGGCGGTCGTCCGGGCGCCTTCCAGTGGTATGGACATGACCAAAAGACAGGACTAGCCTCCGTCTTGGTCTAGACCAAGTGCGGTGAGCCGCCGCACACCGGTCCATCTGTCCGCACGCTCCACCCCTCACCCCAGGAGCACCAACATGCGCAGAAAGATCACCTCCTTACTCCTCGGCCTCGGCATCGCCGGGGTCTCCCTGCTGGCCACCTCCGGCAGCGCGCAGGGCCACGGGTACACCGACTCGCCCATCAGCCGGCAGCAGCTCTGCGGCAACGGCACCGTCCGCGACTGCGGACAGATCCAGTGGGAGCCGCCGAGCGTCGAGGGCCTCAAGGGCTTCCCGGCGCGCGGCCCCCGCGACGGTCTGATCTGCGCCGGCGGCAACCAGCGGTTCGCCGAGCTGGACGACCCGCGCGGCGGAGCCTGGCCCGCCTCCGCGGTGAGCGCCGGGGCGAGCCACACCTTCCGCTGGCGGATCACCGCCCGGCACGCCACCACCGACTTCCGGTACTACGTCACCAAGGACGGCTACGACCCGGCGAAGCCCCTGACCCGGGCCGACCTGGACCCGCAGCCGTTCCTCACCGTGCCGTTCGGCGGGCGGCAGCCCGGGGCGACGGTCACGCACGCGGGCAACCTGCCGCAGAAGTCGGGCAAGCACCTGATCCTCGGCGTCTGGACCATCGCGGACACCGGCAACGCCTTCTACGCCTGCTCCGACGTCACCTTCTGAGGCGACCGGGCGGCACACCGCCCGCACCCCATGAAGAAGGGCCCCGGTCCGAAGACCGGGGCCCTTCCATCAGGGTGAGTAACGGGACTTGAACCTGTTTCGTATCCCGATCGTGACCTGCGGCTTTGCTGGGAATGCGGACGAATGGGTGCAGATGTATGACGTGAAGTGTCGCGGTGTGCCGCTGCGTGCGACTTGGTTTGGCCATGGCCAAACCACCTCACCGCGTAGGAGCCAGGTTGCGGTGGGGACGAGTGACGAACCTCGTGGCAGCGCCTTTCCAGGAGAGCGACTGACGCGGACAGCGAAACGGCCCCGGAGCGCTTCCGGGGCCGTTTGCGAAGGGCGGAGGGCAGAGTCAGGACGCGCGCCCCGTCGTGGAGCGGGGAATCGGTCGAAGGGCTCGTAGAGGGCTCGGGCCGATGGTGGCGCAGGGCGCAGCCAGGTACGCCGTGGATGGTTCTTGGTGAAAGAGATCCACGATGCGTCGCAGGTCCCCGTCAGTGAAGCGGACGCGTCCCCCGAGTTTGCTGTGCGGCATCTTCTTGATGTGGCGGCGCAACCATGACTCATCAACTTTGAGGATGGCAGCGGCCTCCGCGTATACGTGGAGTGAGATCGGTGGGTGCACTTCTTGAGTCAAGGCAGTTCTCCTTCTTGCGACCGCCGCAGCTTGTACGGAGTGGCGCGCTTTGGAGAAGCCGGACTTGGCTGATAGGTGCCGTCAGTCTTGGCGGCTCGATGGGGTTCGCCGAAATACAGATTGAAGTTCCCCCTGTCGGCTGGACAGTTTGATACTGGGACGGATGGTCCCGGAGGAAGCAGTTACAGGTAGTGAGCCAGAAGAGCAATATGAGAAGGTTTTACACGGTCGAGTTCAAGCGGGACGCGGTCGCCCTGGCGTTGTCCTCTGAGAAGACGGTCACCGAGGTTGCGAGGGATCCGGGCGTCCGTCCTGAAGGGCTGCGCGGGTCGGTGAAGCAGGCAAAGATCGACCGCGGCGAGGCCGAACACTGGAGGCCTTCACCCGGACTTCTTCGCCACACGACGTGTGACGGCAGTGCCAGGGGGCTGAGGCGGAGTGGTAGGGCTCCAAGGGCTCGCACCCGGCCGCGCGCATCAAAGCCTCGGCTTGAGCGGCGTTAGCCCTGCGCTGTTGCTCCCCGCGGGCCGTGTGGTTGCAGGCGGCGCAACCCGATTCCGCTTGCACCTTGATCAGGTTGCGGATGTAGGACAGCCGCCGTGCGCCGACGTGCCCGCACGTTGTGCAGCGGCAGCGCCACGGCGTCCCGCTGCCGGGGTAGGGCTCCAGCGGCTCATACCTGGCCGCCCTCATGACGGCAGTGTGCTTGACCTCGGCGGCCTCGCGGCGGCCGCGCCCTGCTTCGGCCCGGCCGCATGCGGGACAGCAGGCGTCGTCTCCGCGCGGAGCCGGTAGGGGACTACCTCGACCTCGTGGCCGTTGGGGCAGCGGCAGCGCCAGGAGACACCGCCGGTTCCTGGATAAGGTTCCAGGGGTACCAATCCCCGAGAGCGAATCTCCTCTCCAGGGCTGTCATAGGGCATGAACGTGGGCTCTCTCCTTGGCAGATTGCACGGCCGGGCATCGCGGCCGCATCAGTCGGAGTCAGAGGCCGCGAGCATGGCAGCGATGTCGGCGCAGGTGACAGCGGAGGCGAAGTCGCCGTTCATGAACTCTTCCTGCGCGATGGGGGTGCTGAACTTGGTCATGAAGCGGTGAGCCTGCGTTTCGGCTCGCTCTATCGCATGGGCGGGGACGGAGTCGGTGAGGTGCAGGTCGACCAGGCCGTACTGATACCGGTTCATCTCCCGGAGGTGCTGGGGGATGCGTCCCCAAGGGTTCTTGCTGCGCCCGATCTTGATTCGGGGATTGGGCCCCGCGACCTCCAGAACGTACAGACGGTGGAGGCAGGCTCCCGTGTCGACCAGCTCTTGCCTCATCCGTTCCAATAGCCTGCGTTGCAGGCGACGGACGGGCAGGGGAAGCGGCACCGGGGCGCCGGCCCTCAGGATTACTCGGGCTTCCTCCTGGAGTTGACCGATCGAGGGGCGGGTCGACGCCAGTAGAGGAATGTGCACAGGAGGCGTCGGCGGAGGAGGGGGTGTAGTGGTCACTGGACGTCGCCTTCGAGTTGGGTGGGGACGCGGGAGTTTCGGAGATCCTTGAGCGCATCGACCCGGTCCCACGGCGGGAAGTCGGCTGGCATGGCCCGCCACTTGATCCCGTTGTCCACGAGGTAGCGGATCGCGTCCAGCCTTGCGGGCGGCAGTACGCCTCCGGCTGCCCGTCCCGGAGGAACATCGAAGGCACCCGCGCCAAGCTGAAACGCCTGGTCAAACTTTCCTCTCCTCAGCGAGGACGACGTTCAGCAACCTCACCACGAAACGGTAGCCGAACGGCGACTCACAACTCCGTGTCCGGTGTTCCGGGTGCGGCCCTGTAGCGGGATGTCCCTCCAGGGATGGGACTTGAGCTGCTTGAACAGCTTCTTCTGGTTCTTCTTGACGATCACGATGTTGTGGGCGCCCCGGGCGAGGAGGTAGTCGGTGTGGTCGCGCTGGGTGTGCATGGCATCGCTGGTGACCATGGTGGCGGCTAAATCGGCGACGGTGTCCAGCAATGGCTGGAAGCAGGTGATCTCGTTCGTCTTCTCGCCGACGTCCAGCTGGGCCATGACCGGGCCGGTGGCTTGGTCCAGCGTGGCCAGCAGGTGGATCTTGCGGCCCTTGGCCCTGGCCGCTCCGCGAAGCGCCTGACCGTCCACCGCGAGGCCGCACAGCCCCTTCGGCCTGGTGCGACGGTCGGCGAGCCAACGACCGACCGCGCGGGCCAGTGCATCACCGTCGACGCGGGTCGGCAGGCGGCGCACTGTGGCTTCGGCCGGCAGGGCCCGGCCGGGCAGCACCGGATCGTGCGGGGCGCCGGTTTGTTCCCGTACGGACGGCGGGGCATCGGCGATTCACTCGCCTACTGCCAGCAGCGATGTCAGCCCGGACAGGACGGCGCAGGCGACGAGGGCGAGGACGACGGTCAGCCGGTGGCTCGCTCTGCGCGGATCGCGCGGGTCGGGCACCTCGGGCACCTCGGCCAGCCGCTCCAGCGAACTCCCCGTCCCCGGCCTGACGATCATGAAGTTGGTCAGGGGTCGCCGGGATCGGCGATGATACGTGGGCCAGCACGGTCTTCCAGTCGGCTCACGGGGCGTTGAGAACTCCATGATCTTGAAGCCGTGCCTGCTCTCGTCTTGAACCCCCACATCCGGTTGCCAGAACGACACAAACCGGATGTCACACGACCACGCCGAAGCCTTGCCGGGCCAAGGTTGGGAGGGCACGGCGGCCGACCGACAGTCGCCGCCGCGTCCCGATCTTCTGCCGCCTGGCTGTCAGTTGTCCGGTCAGGAACCGCAGGGTCCGGCTGGACAGATCGATCGAAGACGGGTACACAAGCACGCGAAGCTTCTGGCGGACATGGGTGATCTTGGTCGAGAACCCGTCTGCCAGGAGCTTCTTCGTTGTGCAGGACTGCCCAACTCGCGGTCAAGGCCGCCAGCTTTGAAAAGGCTCAATGGCGGGCAACGGGCTCCTTTGAGTGGGAAGACCTTGGTCGGCTTCCCTGCCCTACCAGGAGCCCCATTTCCCTGATCTGCGATTACTCGATATGCCCTGATCCGGTTGACAGCCTCGGATCGGACCAAACTCCGTGGTCTTGGGATACTTCCGGGGTGCAGGCAGCAGACCTGCGCTTCCCATCTGGCAAGGCGGGTATGCCTGGCTTCAGGGCCGCTACGGAATCCGGTTCGGCTCAGCTTCCCAGTACGCCCTAGACAGTTCACGGAACCTTTGGTCGTGACGGCAGGGACTGATATTGATGAAAGGCCTCACGGGCGTCTGGAACGAACGTCCGATGGCTCACCAAATCAACTAGTTCAGGAACGGTCAGCCAGTCATGCCAAGCGACTTCCTCAGGGTTGGGCTGGACGGGTTCTGTGACGATCGCCTCGTGTAGGCCAAGCCAATACGGGCTGATCACACCCGCACACAAGAACTTGAAAACGAAACGAGGACTGGCGTGAACTCCCAACTCCTCCGCCAACTCTCGTGCAGCGGCGTCCTCATAGGACTCGTCCACGTCCACGGCGCCTCCTACCATCCAGTTGAGCTGTCCGGGGAAACGCGAGACATCATCTGGACGGCGATGGACGAAGATTCGCCCTGCAGTGTCGCGGCACACGATCGTCGCGATGCGATGGAGCCACCCGTGACGAATTGCTTCCCTCCTGTCCACAACACCCAGCACCTTGTCATGCTCATCGACCCGCTCAACAAGCTCATGCATGGGTCACACGATGGCACAGAAGGCAGACAACCACTTCGCGGGCCGTGCCTTGCTCGACCGCGCCATCCCAAGCCCCTCCGGAGCCCTCATTCGGCCGCCTCGGGCATCCAACTGCCGTAAGGGCTTGCCGGGAATCAACACGTCGGTTCGATCTTGCTTTTGTCGAGGTCGAGGAATCTCGCGATGTCAGTCGGTGTGTGGAAGCGGGCGGTCGAGGCAGGGATGTGAACTCCGAGGGCTTCCAGGAGCGGGCGGACGTCTTTCGCTGCGCGGCTGATGGTCATGGCGGCGGTGTTGAAGAGCTGGCCCAGGAGGTCCATGGTCGCGAGTTTTCGCAGGTGGAGCACGGTGGCCAGGACCCGGTCGGCTGAGGTGAGCTTGGGTTTGGCTGCTGTGCCAGGGGCCACCAGGCGTTCGTGGCCTCTGCGGGTGCGGAGCACTTGCTCGCGTTGAATCTTGACCGCTGGAGTCAGCACGTCGATGAGTTCGTTGAGCTGCCGGCGGGTCATCCCGGTCAGTTCCGGGTCCTGTAGCGAACGCCGCGTGAGGCGGGCCGGTCCGTCCGCCAGGGCCTCGCCCTGTGTGCTGGTGGTGGTCGCCGTGTCCGTCGGGCGTTGGGGGTGGAGGGTGTAGTTCCAGTCGCCGTGGAAGCGGTGGCGGGTGATGGGCAGGGCGGCTATCTCGTCGTCGTTGACGCGGATGCCGGTGGGGTACTCACCGCTGTCAAGTTCGGCCTGGACGGTGAGGCCGGTGCGGCTGGTGGTCGCGGCGGTGGTCTGGAGCATGACTTCGTGGCTGGTCACGGGCCTGCCTCGCCAGTTCATGGTGATGTGGGCGAACAGGCCGGTGCTCGATCTTGTTCCACTTCGAGGTAACGGGCGGCAGGTGACACACCGTGATCTCAAGGCCGGTCTCGGCGGCGAGGTCGGCGAGCTGGGGCTTCCAGCCGCGGGTGCGGTAGCCGTTGGAGCCGCCACCGTCAGCGGTGATCAGCAGCCGGTGGGCGCCGGGGTAGTCGTGCCGGCCGACCGCCTGCCACCGCCGTCGGATCGAGGCGACGGCGAACGCCGCCGTGTCGTGATCGGTGCCGATGCTGACCCAACCGGTGTTCGCCGTCATGTCGTAGATTGCGTAGGGAATTGCCTTCTCGGCCTGGCCGGGGAAGTCGTGCGTGTTGACCCTCATGGGCTGTCCTGCGGGCTGCCATTCGTGCCCGGCGTTCCTGTAGTCGCCGATCAGCTCCTTCTTCTTGCTGTCCACGCTGATCACCGGGTCACCGGCGTCCCTGTGATCTCGTGCCTGCTCGCTGAGGTAGCGGAACTGGGCATCCCTGTCGGGGTGCTGGGCACCTTCGATGGTCTTGGCGTTGGCCTGCAGGCTGAAGCCTTCCTCCCGCAACAGGCCGGCGACAGTGTCGGCGGAGACCCGGTGCCCTGCCGGGTCAGCACCGCTGCCAGCTTCCGGGTCGACTTCGTCGTCCAGCGCAGCGGCGACATCGGATCACCCCGCTCATCGGGCTCTACCAACGCAAGCAGAGCCGGACGCAGCCCCGGATCAAGGTCCACGGCCTTCTTCCGGCCTCCACCAGAACGACGGACCCGCCCCAACAGAGCGTGACCCGACGCCAGTTCTACCGCACCGCGCGAGACCGTGCCCTCCCGAACGCCGGCCGCGGCAGCGACCAGTCTATTCCCACCATGCCCCAGCGACAGTGCTTCCGCCCCTATGGCCAGCCGACGCTAACGCTCGTCCAGATGCGGCAACAACACCTGGAACTTCGCCGCCAGGACACCCTCGGCCCCCTCCGGTCTCCCCATACCAGAACAACGAGCCCGCCTGCCGGAAGCCACGACTTGTTTCCCAGCAAACCCTAAGCTTAGGCACCCCTGGATGATTGGCGAACCACAGTCGACCACGGAGCGCCAGCCATCGTTTGCTGCAAGGTACTTTCGCTCGATCTTTACGCCCGTGACTCAGCCTCTTGCAGATCTTCAGTGCCGCTGGCTGTGGCGGCGTTGAAGACGGCCAGAATTGTGTCCGCCACGACATCGGCGCCTACGGAATCGGTCTGGATGATCTGCCACGCGGGGTCGTTCCGGATGAGGCTCTTACAGAAGGCGTCATAGGACGCGAGTTCGGTGAGGTGGGCACGTTGATAGGAGTTCAGGTTGTGCTTCTCAGGGCCGGTGCGCTGGCTGGCGCGGCGGAGTCGCTCCTCCTGAGAGCAGGTGAGATATACCTGTACAGTGAACCGAGGGGCGTGCTGGCGCAGCCACGGCTTCGACAGCAGCCCCTCGCCGGGGTTGAAGAACTCGTTGCTGCAGTACTGGGTGAACCAGTGGCGGTCTTGGACGATCACGGACTCGGCGTCGGCGTCGGCGCCGGCATCGGACTCTGCGATAAGGCCACTGTCCACGAGTATCTGTGCGGACTTCCTGATGTTGAACGCGCGCATTAGATCGGCGTCGGGGAAAGCCCGGTCTTCCCAGTTCTGGACTGACTCGAACGCCTGCCGCTGCAACTCTTGGCTGATCGACGACTCGACGGCGTAGCAGTGCCGTTGCCGAGGTACGTGTCCGCGCATGGCTAGCTTCTCGCCGAGGAGCCTGGCTACGGTGGATTTGCCGCTGTAGTTGATGCCCTCAAGTAGAACTCCGTGGACAATGCTATGCCGTCGAGTTGACATAACCCCATGGCCTTCTTTCTTCGAAGAATTGGCGAGTTCCCGCAGAGAGGCGCCGTCAGAGTCCAGCACGAGAGGGAAACATAGACGTCGTGGGACGGCCGCTGCCATAGCGGTCGATCAGTTCACGTAGTAGCTCGATGGTGCGCACCGGCTGTTGGCCGACTGTGGTCTCCGTGGACAGCAGCAAACCGTCGACACCCTTCTCCAGCAGGTGCGAGACGTAGGCTAGTTCGGAGCGGTTCGGGAGCCAGGACTCGGAGAGGCTGTTGAGCAACTGCGTGCCGACGATGACGGGGCATCCGTTCTTTGCGGCTTCCTTGATCACCGACTTTCCCGCGTCGTAGAAGTCGAGCTCGCCGACGTCGAGGAGGAGGTCGCCCCGTCCGAGGAGGACCGCGTCCGCAACCTTGGCGACCTGCCCCATGGCTTCGACACCGAGCTTCGTCTCGACCTTGGCGACGATGCTGGGAAGAGCGCCGTTACCGCCGGCTGCCTCCATCACTTCCCTGGCCTGGGCGATCGTCGTGGTGGATTCGACGAAGGACAGGATGACGGCGGAGAAGATGGTCCCCGGAAGCTTGGACAGCGCGGCCACATCGTGGTCGGTCAGCGCGACGACCGGTGGGACCTTTCCGCGGACAACGACTCCGCGCCGCCTGCCGAGGATGCCCCGGGTCATGGGCTCGACGATGCAGTGGTCGGCCGCGATCTCGGTGACTCGCAGTGCGTCCTCGCCATCACCGACGATCATCACGTCGCCGGGTTCGAGTAGGTGGCTGAACCCGGCCCCGGTGAGGCCAATTTCCGGAAGTTCCGCGTCGTGGACGGCTGGAACGTCGGCGAAGCTCACCCGCATCCGGTTGAGCCCGCTGAGGTCGAAGCCTTCGTTGTTGGAGAAGCGAGCCTTCGAACCGGGGAGGTCTAGATAGAGGTCGGGGCTGCACCCCAGCTCCTGGGCAATCTCTGCGATACCCACCGCCCGCTCGGCAAGTTCGTCCGGTGCGAACTTGGAGGCGGGGAACCGTATGCCATCGGCACCGGCCTTGAGGACACGTCGGATGCTCTCCTTGGTGCTCGTTGATGGACCCAGCGTGATGATGATGTTGGACATGGCTCTGTGCTTCCGTTTCTGTGAGGTCACCTGGGTGAGGCGATAGGTCGGGCGAGGCCGCGCCCGACCCATCGCCCCGGGGCGATGGGTCGCTTTGCCGGGCCGTGTTCAGTCGATCTTGGTGTAGAGCACACTGTCGGACCAGATCTGGCTGACTCGGCCCCAGCTCATGGCACTCTGTACGTCAGGGAAGAACCCGGAGCCATTTAGATTGGCGCTGGTGTTGCACAGCAGCGGAATTCCACTCAATCGCTCGTATGCCGTCAGCAGTTGGGCGATCTCGGGGCTCTGCTCCGCGTTGACGGTCTGCAACCGGGCGGTGCCGTCGAGGTGACGGATAGCCGGCACTTTGGACACCCACTCATCCTTGACCTGGTGGTCGAAGAGCATGTAGGGATCGGCGGTTCCCGGCGAGAAGATTTCCCCCGCCCGGTGCTCCAGACAGATAGGTGCAACGGGGCGGTAGTCCTCCCGGGACTTGGCCTCGTTGAGTACCTGCTTCATGCCTGCGTCCACAGCTGGTGCCAGGATGCTGCGGTGGCCGAGAGCCCGAGGGCCTAGCTCGGCTCGGCCGTTGAGGAATACGACCGGTCGACCTTGTTCGTGCAAGATCTTCGCCAGGCCCTCCAGGGAGCACTCCTTGGCCGACCATCCGTCGAGAATATCGACGGGCTTGAGTGTCGGTCCGGAGTGAACGTCCCATTCCAGAGCACGGTGCTCGGTGCGGGCCAGCATCGCGGCACTGGCCGTTCCTATGGCGCTACCGGAATCGTTCGGGAAGGGCGGAATCCAGACCTCGTCGACCAGACCGGAATCGCGTATGGCGCTGTTCCACTTGATGTTGAGGCCACAGCCGCCGACGATGGCCAGGTTCCGGATTCCTGTCGTTTCGGTAGATAGCTTCTCCTGGAGCCCAGCGAGAAGCTTCTGTTGCAGGAAAGCGTGAACCGATGCGAGCATGTCCACGTCCGTGACCGCTCCGTCCTGGAGCCGGATTCGCGGCTTCATGTACTCGAGAACGGCCACACCCATATCACGCTGCGAGAAGTGATCTTCCTCGGTGCGGTGATCCGCCATGGCCTGCTCATAAGCCTCGGTTGCCAGCCGGTTGAGATGGGCGATGGCATCGGGATGCGGTGTTCCGTTGGCGATGTACGCCATGATCTTTCCTGCGAGGCTGAGAGGTTCCGGGAACTTCATCGGCCCATCGAAGGGCTTGAACCCCTGACACAGGCTGAAATACGAGTCACCGATGAGGTGGAAAAGCGTGCCCAGGTTTCGGGCTTTCCCCGTTTCGCCATCGATGAAGTAGAGGTAGGGGAACATCCAGGCATCCCAGCTAAGCACGTAGGAACTCTCGCCCCGTTTGGCGAAGGGACTCGTGCAGTAGCCGGAGGCGACGTGCCCTGCGTAGTGGGTGTAGCTGAGATAGGGAAGGTCAAGGACCTTTCCTGAATACTCCTGGAAGACATCCCCTCCGAGGATCCCTCGACGATATGGCGCGAGTTCAATTTCTACTTCCTGACCGAACCAGTTCAGGATCTTCTTCGTCTTGTACCAGCCATCGAAAACGAAATGGTCGATGTCGCCCGGCGCGTACCCGTGCTCCGCGAGCAAACCAAAAACGATGCCGAGATCATCTATCTTGGAATATCGCTCTCGGTTGTCCAGCTTCTCCATCTCGTACGAAAAGATCAGCTTTCCGTTTTCGATCAGCGCAACGCCGCCGTCGTGTGTGGTCTTAATTCCACAAATCCGCATAGTCGATCCTTCTTGTCGATTGGGTCCGGCAGCTAGTCGGCATCACGCGCTTGGAAGGTGATAGTCAGCATCTCAACGTCCTCATACGGCGCGAGGATCTTTTGGGTTATTTCGTTCCGATCCGGGTAGCGGCTCCGTACGCGTACCAACGGCTGCTCAATGCCGTTGAGGCCGATGACCTTGCTGCCCTGGTCGATGACGAAAATGTAGTCGTTGGCGAAGTCCAACTCTCTGAATAGCTCGGAATACTTACTCATGCGCTCGGTGGCCTCTTCGCGGCTGTATCCGACGAATTCGATGAGGGGCATTCAGGTCTCATTTCTATGAGGGGCAGCGGCCAAGGGCGGAGGAAAGGAAGGAACGGCTGAGCCTATAGACAGCGACGTGAAAGTCCTCGCCAGCCTGGTGCTGAAATACGAACGAGGGAAGAGTCTCGCCCCGGAGGTGCTCTGCCTGGGCGAAGTCGAACGAGGGGGGTAAGAGTGCCAAGGTCATGAGCGCATAGCGCAACAGGACCGACGTCTTGGTAAGGTCGAGATGGCGAACCTCGGCGGCCGTAATCGGGCGCTCAAAATAGTAGCCGAGAAAGCTTTGCTCTGACTGCTGATCAAACCGCAAAGACAGAATAGTAGTGGCGAGATCAAAAAAAGGGTCACCGAGGCCCATGTGGTCAAAGTCGATAAGCCACATGCGTTCGTCACCGAAGATCATATTCGTCGGATTCAAGTCGTTGTGGCACAGTTTTTCATTCGGCTTCACGACCGCTAGGCTTTTTCGGATACTCGCATAACGTTCGAGAGCTTCTGCGTACGGTGCCATGGTTTTGTGCCCACGGATCACCCGGCGAACCTGCTTCAAAGCCTCCGCCGTCTTGAGTTCGGCGAGCCGAGAGCGGTTGGACACATGTAGGCCGTGCAGGCGTTGGAGTAGATCGGCAACCCACTGCAATTGTCGATCAGTTGCTGCGCGGCCGGTGAGGTGCGTACCCGGCACGTGCTCCATGAGAAGCACTCTGGCGTTGAGGTCGGTGTGCAGGACCTTCGGGCCGATGCCGACTGCTCCCAGCTCCTGGGCGAACTCGAACTCAGCACGGGTGGTTTCGGGAGAGGAGAGTTCCGGGCTTACTACCCGGGCCACCGCGCCCTGTTTGGAGTTGGCCCAACGAACGTGGTAAGTGCTGGCCCACTCCGTGGGCGTGGCAGGAAAGGGAGTTACCCTGACAGGCATCCCTCCCGCCACGTAGCCGGAGGACTGGGTGACGACCGCCATACGGCAGTCCTCGTGGGGGGCGGTGGACATATTCACATCCCTTGCCGTGAAAATGGGGAGGCATCAGAGGAACGGCGCGTTCGGGGTGCCGCCGAGGAGGAGTTCTCCCGCGAACTCCAGGTTTTCTTCCTGAGCAACTGCATGCTGGCAGGCAGTTGTTAGGTCGCGTAGGTACCGCTCGAGAGGCGTGCGCTGCACGTACACGGATGAGCCGCCGACCATGTCAGACAGTCGGCTGATGATGTTTCGGCCTGCGCGAAATGCCTGGTAACGGGAAAGCGAGACGGCGATCCGCTCGTCTGTCGTCAGCGGCTGACCGGCGGTCAGGCGCTCCCACTGGCGGTCCAAGGATGCGTAGACATACGCGCGCGCGCTGCCCAGCTCCATCTCGCAGCGGCTCAGGATGGTCCAGAAGCGCGTCTCCGCTCCCCTTCCCGAGGCGATGCGCTCCGCGGCGACTGTACGTGCGTAGTCGATTGCCGCTCGGGCTGCACCGAGCGGCACTCCAGACATTTTGCGCAGTACGGCGTCTGGCTGAGCATTGGTCGGTCCACCGCGCTTGGGCTCGTAGAAGCTGAAGGAGCGTTCCTCTGGCACGAACAGACCGTCGGCCGTGTAGTCGCAACTGCCGCTGCCGGCCAAGCCGGTCGTATGCCAGGTATCGATGATGTCGTAGTCGTGTGGCTGGGCGATGAGGACGCGCCACTCAGGCTTTCCGTCTCGAGTGCGCCGCACGTCGCCACGTTCGTGTACGGTGCAACCCGCCACCAGCCAGTCGGCGTGGGTGCACCCGCTGCCAAAGCGCCAGTGGCCGCTCATCCGGTATCCGCCTGCGACCCGCTCGGCCTTGCCGGCAGGGAAGACCCAACCGGCTGTTATCGTGTCGAGTCGGTGGAACATGCGGCGCGCCACGTCGTCTTGCAGGAAACCAGAGTAGATGCCCGAGTCCGTCCCGATCATGGCGCACCAGGCGACTGAAGCGTCCGCTGTTGCGATCTCCTCGATAATGCGCACCTGTTCCGACCCCGACATCTCGGGCCCGCCCCATGAACGGGGCATGTTCATGCGAAAGACACCGGTGGAGCGTAGGAGGACCACGATCTCCTGCGTAAGCCGACGGGCCTGCTCGATTTCGGTGGCTTTGGCCCGGATCGTGGGCAGTGCCTCGCGCACGCGACGCATGATCTCGCTGGCGTCCAGATACTCCTCCGACGCGGGGGAGGATTTGGTGACCGCAGCAGTCATTTCCATGAGGTGTTTTCCTAAGGAATTGGGTCGTCACATGTGTACGGAGGCGGGTCGATCTGGACGTTGGCGTTCCGCTATCGGATGCGCTCCCGCAGCAAAGAGGCCATCACGGCCATTCGGAGGAACACCGAGTCGGATGCCTGCTGGAAATAAAGGCTGTTGTCAAGATTGTCGGTGTCCGGGTGCAGCTCGTCTGATCGCGGCCCGGGGTGAAGGATGAGCGCCTTGGACTGCGTCGCCTCAATCTTCTCCGCGGTCAGGCGAAATCGCTCGGGAGTGGCGAAGGCTTGCTTCGCGAGGGATCGCGGGTCCGCCTCCAGACTCGGGACCTCGACGGGCATCATCTCGATGACGTCGGATTCTTCGAGTAGCTCTTCGACCGTTGACCGGAACTCGAAGCAAATACGCTGCTGGACCAGCACCCTTTCGATATCGCCAGGCAGGGTGGTGTGCACGAAATCTGATCGGCCGACGTGACTGAACGCGAAGACCGGCGGTACGAGGAATAGCACCTTCCCGACGTGCATCCCAGCAAGCAGAAGCAGGAGCGAGCGGAACACCCGGGTTGATGGGTCGCCGATGAGGCCAATGACTGCACCGCGGATGGTGCCGAGGCGTCGCTTCATCAACCAAACGTCGCTTAGCGCCTGGGTAGGGTGCTCGTTCGAGCCGTCTCCTCCGTTGATCATTGGAACTGCGCAGACAGAGGCTGCCCGGCGGGCCGCACCGTGGACGTAGTGCCGGATCACGGCGATGTCGCAGAGGTTGCCGACAACGCGCGCGGTGTCCTCGAGGGATTCAGCGGTGTAGTCAACGGATCGGCTGGTTGCCGGGTCCGCGAAGCCGAGGACGCGGGCCCCGAGCCGGAGAGCGGCCGCCTCGAACCCGAGTCGCGTTCGAGTGCTTGGCTGGAAGAACAGGACACCAAGGACGGCATGCGGGAAGAGCTGCCGGCTCTCTCGCACGGGCATCGTGCTGTACTCATCAGCCTCTTGCAGCACACGGTCTACCTGCTCGAGCATCAGGTCACGGACCGAAACCAGATGACGGGGAAAGCTGCCGTCGCTGTCGTCAAATGTCATTACGGTGGCACCCTTCCGGATCGGAGCCTCGGGAGGATGGGTAGCGCCCCGGCGCGATCAAATGGTTGGGGTCCAAGGTGGATTTCAGACGGTGCAGAAGATCCGACTGAGACTGGTCTCGACGGAGATCGGGCACTTGCCTCATATGGTCGATATCGACGCGATACGGCAGAAAGCCGTTCACCGGGAAAGCCTCATAGAGCAAGTCTAGAGCTTGGTGTGCACCTGCAGTGTTTTCCGCCGTCCGCAGGAATCGGATGGTCACCACCAGGTCGACCAGTTCGGTTGTGATCCCGTTGATAGTCATGCCGCAATCGACACCGGTCTCGGCCGTGACTCGGTCGAGGAGCTTGCGCGCACGACTGACGGCTTCTCCCGTGAAGGGCAACATGGGCAGGAAGAACAGCCAGCCTTGATCGCTGTCCTGGTCGACCCGTGCCGCAGGAACGCCAAGGGATGCCTCCAGCATGGCGTCATTGCGACCGGGGTCCCCCGCGTACGCGTGCAGTACAGCATCTGCGACAACGTCGCTCACAGTATCTGCAGGGCGCAGGCATCGGAAGTCGTACAGGCTCCCGGAGGCCCGGACCGCGTCCTCAATGTCAGCCAGTGCCGCGCCAACGACGCGCGAAGTCCCGTTGGTACAGATGTACGCCGTGTACTGGCGCTCGCTCCTGCCTCCGTAGGCGGTGACTGCGGCCGGAGAGTAGACCTTCAGTACACCCTGTGCCAAGCCGCGGGTGTAGATGCGGCGCAGTTCGTCGACCGCAACTTCGAGGTTCTCTTGGGTGAAGTGCAGTGACGAGATACGTATGACTTCGGGACGATGGATCAGTTGCACGGCGGCGGCCGTGACGACACCGAGGTTCGACTGGAGAAATAGGGGCAGCAGTCCAGGACCCAGGCCGTGCGCGTACGGCGTGGAATTGCCGTCCCCAGGCCAGGCGCCCACGTGGACGAGTGTGCCATCGGCGAGCACCACCTCGAGACCGATGATGTCTTCGGTGCGTTGGCGACGCAGGCCGACACCGCGTTCCATAGCATTGCCGACGACGCTGGTATGAGCCGACGACGCCGTGACGTTCAGCATCCATGGGGTGCCTTCGAGTCTCTTTGCGAGGGCTCCTTGGGTCACCCCCGGCTCTACGACGGCGACGCCCGTGGTGGCGTCCAGAAGCCGGATTGCGTCCATCTTGCCGAGCTCGAGCACAGCTGAGCCATCGTCCACGGGTTCGGAGGAACCCAACCCCCAGTTGCGACCTGTACTCAGGGGATACACGCTGAGACCGGGTGCTTCTGAGGGCATGCACCGGATGATGCTCTGGACCTGCGCCGTTGACGAGGGGCGCAACCGCGCCGGAAATGTGCGTGAGCGGAAGGAGCTGACATTGCTCCCGCCGTGGCGGGCAGTTGATTCGTGGGTTGGTTCGACAACATCGATGGCAAGCGGGCCCCGGCACTGGGATAGCCAGCGGCTTACGAGGTCATGGTTCATCGTTCTAACCCGATTCCGGGAGGGGATGGTGGTATCTGGCGTGGACCAAAACCGGTGAGGAGCTGGGCCCGCGCCGGCTCCGGCAGCTCAGCATGCGGGTGGGTGTAGAAGACTCGACCCACGAAAATCCGAGGAAGTAATGCGCTGACGCGGTGCTATGCCTGTCAGGAGATAGACAGTGATCCCGGAGATCGTGCGATCGCTGCGGCCCCTGCATCAGGGTGCTTCACCAACTGAACCCGCCCCCAACTCGTAGCCAGTGGTTAAGTTGATTATCAAAGCAATAGGGAGGCTCGGAAGCAAGTGCGATTACGCATGACCTAGATCACTATGGATTACGAATTCAGTCCAGAGTGCGATCTGCCTGGAGCGATGCGAACCCGCAAATCGCGTGCGGAAGAGGTGCTGCATGGTCGGATCAAAAAGATGTCGACACCGCCCTGTCGAGGGCACGTCCTGCCATGCTTCCGCCCACGCGTGCGCCACGACACGTCGACCACGATGCACTCTTGCCGTACGGGCTGGTGACAATGCTCAGGCGGTTCGGTTCACGGGGCCGGCGATTTCCGCCGCCGCGCGAAGCTCCGGGCAAAGCCCGACAGCGACTCCGATTACATCGTCAGCCAACGCCACGACCAGGTTCAGGTACTCATCCGTGTCGCCGCGCGACACACACAGCAAGTTGACGAGTCGGTCGCTGATGTCTACACCGATCACTTTCTCCCGGGAGCGGAGGAGCTTAAGATGCCATCTTTTGCGTGGGTTCGTCTCACCTGCCGAGGCCAGGAGCATTGCCAAGAGTTCCTCCAAGGATTCCCGCAACATCCACTGCGTGGTCTCCGCATCGCCGTCCGGCGCGTAGGTCAAGGCAGATCGCAGCCTTGCCCTGTGCCTCAGCAGGAACAAGACCGCTAGATAGCAGTGCAGGCGGTCGACCCGCAGGTTCTCCTGCCAGGCCTGGGCGATCGATGAGTTGAGCAATCCGTACCCCCCGCGCAGTTCATGCAGGAGCACGCGAGCTTCCTCCCCTAGGCGGGGGAGTCGCGCCAATGCCGCTGGCTCGTAGAGCGCCTCGTCGAACCTCAACGTGGTGGCAGCGATCGCCTGGAGAGCACCTGAGGAGTACAGACGAACTCGTGCTGGCCGGTCGGGCCCGAGGAGATACGTTGCCGACGGTGCCAATGGTGCGCCGGAGTCGACTCCGTTATCGCCGATACCGATCAGAAACAAGTCGAGCACGGTATTCCGGTTAGCTAGCCCTTCATTGACTGAGCCGACCAGTAACAGAGTATCCGACGGACGAATCGGGGGCAGGAGGAGCCTCAGCTCATCTAGCCCCATCCCCCATGAAGCCAGGAATTCCAGAACAGCCGGCCTTGCCGTCGAGACCGATAGAGATCCCATGCCCCTCCCTCTGTGATGCACTAAGTCGACAAATCACTAACTAGCCGATCCGGAAACCTGGCCAGATAGCGTACGCGCCAAAGATGACCTAAAATCGACTGCGGTCGGCATTCGACTCACGCCGACCAGAATGAATGTTGGACCTGCAGGATGACCTTTATGTGGCGATCCACGATCCATGTTGGGGTTGTGTGGCCTTGTCCGCCAAAGGCTATGGCGGAATGAACCTTCAACCTCGCCGTTTCAGTTGGCGTAAGACCAGTTGCTGGCCGTGAACGCGAAAGTGTCTTCCGAGCTGGGACGATGAACCTTGTCGAGGGGTTCTGTCGGTCCAGGTGGAAGGCACTTTCTGCGTCCAGGGGCGGTCAGCCGGTGGCGCGCTCCGCGCGGGTCGGGCACCTCGGCCAGCCGCTCCAGCGAACCGGTGAACTCCCCGTCCCCGGCCTCGTGACGATCATGAAGTTGGTCAAGGGTCGCCGGGATCGGCGATGATACGCGGGCAGGCACGGTTTTCCAGTCGGCTCACGGGGTGTAGAGAACTCTATGATTTTGGAAGCCGTGCCTGCTCTCGTCTTGAACCCCCACATCCGGTCGCCAGAACGACACAAACCGGATGTCACACGACCACGCCGAAGCCTTGCCGGGCCGATGCGGACAGTGCGCCGGTTTTAAGGGACTCCGTCGCTGTCGAGAGCGCTTACAAGTTCCCCCATAGCGGATCAGGGGTGCCGCGCGCACGATCAAATCAGCTGGCGGTCTCGGTTCCGCCGAGTCCCCTGATTGCACGCCATTTCGTAAATGACGCCGACATGCGTATGGACTGGCGCGAGCCTTTCTGGCTCCGCAACAGCGGAACTTCCCACGGCAGTCGGCTTCGGAATTCTGTATCGAACTCACGAACGATTGCCATTGTGGCCTCGGCGGTCTCCCGTCCGGCTCCGGCGGCCGATGGCATACATCGATATGCCGCCGCGATGGCGGAAGGGTCGCCGGCCAGCCGCAGCCTTCTCTCCGCCTCGGGGACAGCGTCCGAGATACCCATTCCGCGGTAGCCGCACTCGACCAGCGCCTCAAGTGTCGCGGTGCAGACTGCGACGCAGGTTGGCCAGTCCTCCGCAGCGTGTGCTGCAGCCATGTCCGCGATGCCGGATTGCACGGCGAACCCGTAGTGCCAGGTCATCTCAGCACCGCGAGTCAGCAACCAGTCGAAGTCCGTACCCTCTGCCCAGGCGTCCTCCGCCTGTGACGTGTCCTTCATCGGGTCAGTGCCTCTCCAAGTGCGTGCGATTCGATGGCGATGTCCGCCTCTGCGTGACGAAGTGCAGCCAGGACACGGGGGGCTCCGAGGTGGGCTACGGCCTCACCGACGGTGCCGTCCACCGACCAGGCCTCAGGACGCATGCGGCCATGACGGTTCAGGAACCACGTGCCGCCAGCCATGGAGACCTGTCGCCCGTCCGGAGCCGGAGCCACGCGCGTGAGTTGCCAGGCGTCGACGGCCCGTAGCCCGCATCGCGTCGCGAGCTGCTGGAACGACGCCTCATCATGCGCCGCGACCGGATCCTCGAGGCCCAGTCGGCGGGCTCGTGCCGGAAGCCACTTCCTGTTGGTCGTCACATCGCCGGCCGCACGGCAGCGTAGTTCGAGCAGCCTCGTCGAGGCGTCTCCCCACAAGTACGCGGAGGTAGGGGCCGGCGCTGACGCGGCGTCGGCTAGCCGCGCGCAGGAGATAGCTATCAGCAGGTCGTCGAAGGACCTGCGCACGAGTAGGGGAAGCAGGACAGCTGCTTCCTCCTTCGAGAAGAGGGGGGGCTGCCCTCTGTGGAGCGGGGCCGCGTGCAGCCAGCGGGCCAGGACGGGCCACCCAGCGACCGGCTCGGGTGGTTCACCGAGGTACACCGCGCCGACGCCTGGGTCGCCGAGAGTAAGGTGTCGTATTTGTTCGAGTATCTGAGACGGCCATGTCTCCGGGAAGCACTTCATATCCACCACAACGCCATGCACGAAGTGCATGTACGGGCCCATCTCCGCAGAAATTCCTCCCCGGATGATGTGGATGTCGACATCGCTTCCAGCGTTTCCCAATCCCGAGGCAAGTGACCCCACCACGTACGCCGTTCCTGTACCCAGTTCCCGTGCAGCGGCCGCTTGTATATCCTCGAGGGAAAGACCGACGACATCCAGGCAGGTTTGCGTATCGACTCCGAAAGGGGTCCGTGGATAGGCGTGCTCTGTGGCTAGGGGTACGGTCGACGTGTCCGAAGGGATGTTCACTTACCCTCCCCGGGGGTGGCTGGTATTCGAAGTAGACGTACCGCAGCGGCGATGGAGGCGGCACTGGTGAAGATGTCACGGGTGAGCATCTCGTCAGGGAACTCGATGTCGAACGTTTCCTCCACTGCTACCATAACGGCCACGCTCGCGAGTGAGTCCATCCCCATATCCCACAAATCTGAGTCGGATACCAGCGTTACGGCCTGCCTGCCGTCACCCACAGGAATGTGTGGACTAATCACAGCCAGAATATCTTCGTTCTGAATCACTGGATTACTCGAATTCATCGACTTGCCGCTTTGATTGTCGCTCGTCGCAGCTTGGTGGCATATGTCCGGTTCATCTAATTTCACCGACGCCCCTTCCGCTTTCTCCTGGCAATGCGAGATTCACCCCTCGGTCGGCGAACGTAAGTGAAGTGCGTCTGTAGTGGTAGGGGTTGAGTGGTTTTAGGTGAGCCGTCGCCGGGGCGCGGGTGGCGCCCTGGCGGTGGGGGAATAGGCGACACCATGCGTAGGTGGGGCGCAAATGTGACTACTGGGCTGAACTGGAGGTTTGCGCGCCGGCGCCCCTGCTGGGCGTCTCGCGGCAACTGTCGAGCCGTTCTCTGGCCTGTCCTAAAAGGGGCGCTCGTCTGTCCTGAAAAGAGTGCTCGGTGCACGTGAGGTGTGGTGACGAACCCCCGCTGCTTCTTGGTCCAGACCAAGAGATCTTTACTGAAGAGCAAATGCCCGTCAAGGTGTTTGTGATGCAGGACACACTCGCTGGCCGTGGCCTTTTGAGGGCCGTCGCGAGTGGCCTCGATTTGGTCTAGACATGATCCCGGAAGGGTGGTTACGTTGGCGGCGCCTCGATCGCTGCGTTGAGGATCGATTGCGTCTATCCATGAAAAATGAACTGGGTGCTCCTTCCTTGCGAAAAGAGATGAGCGTGCTGCTGTCCGTGGCCCCGTGGGTCGGTTGTGTAATTTTTGACAGCATCGAGCCGAGTCGCTACTGAATTATTCAATTTTGGAAATGGAAGAGGCAGACGAATGCGTGCCGCGATAGTCGCGCTCGAGGAATCGCAGTCCTTGAGGGGGGAACGACTCACGAGTTCCGTAGATACCGTCGCTCACACGGCGGCTCGTCACGCACAGGATGTTGATGCGAGGGCTCGCCTACCTGTGGAGGCGATCGGGGCATTGAGGGAACAAAACCTGTTGGCGGCCGTTGCGCCGCGGGACCTTGGCGGCCCTGGATTGAGCGTCCATGAGTTGGCTGGCATTGCCAGGAAGGTCGCTCGTAGCTGTGGCTCGACTGCAATGGTATGGGCCATGCATCAGGGACAACTGGCCAGTCTTTGCCGGCATCACGGCGGCATTCCCGCACTTGTCGGACTTGCGCGGACCGCCGTAGCGGACCAGTGGCTGATCGCGTCCGCAACGAGTGAACCTGCCAGCGGTGGGGACATCCGTAAGAGCGCGGCAGCTCTCGTCGCCTCTTCCGGCAGCCCTGGCTCGGTCACCCTCTCCAAAGATGCCACCACGGTGTCCTACGGAGCGGCGGCGGACCTGCTTCAAGTGACCGCTCGTCGGAATCCCGACGTGGTGGCGAACGACCAGGTTCTTGTCGCTGTGCTCCAGGAGCAGGCAGCTCTTGCGCAGAGAGGTACATGGTCCCCGCTCGGTATGAGAGGGACAAGTAGCCCCGGATTTCTACTCACTGCGACGATCCCAGAGCGGCAGGTCTTCAGTGACCCGTTTGCGGATATCGCCAGTGTCACCATGGTGCCGCTCACGCACACCCTTTGGGCCGCACTGTGGCTCGGACTCGCCACTGAAGCCGTCAGCAGGGCTGTCAAGGTGTCCCGTCGACGGGCGGCTGGCAACAATGGCGGGGGCGCCGCACAGTCGGCGCTTGGCGAGGCACGGTGGCGCCTCGCCTCACTCGAAGCCCTGCTCGCAGATATGACCGTGCGCACACAGGAGTTTCTGGACGAAGGCGCCCAGCCCACGGCGAGCCAGAGCGTTCGCACCAATGCGCTCAAGGTGGCTGCGTCTGAGACCGCACTGGAGATTGCCCACCTGAGCCTGCGGGTGTGCGGCATGGCGGGCTACTCCGAGGAGGGTCCGTTCTCCGTGGCGCGCATCATCCGCGATCTGTCGTCCGCTCCCATCATGATCAACAACAGTCAACTTTTGGACAGCACGGCACAGTTGATGCTGATGGAACGGCAGCACGACTGGTGAGCGGACGGTAGGACCGACCATGATCTCCGTTTCCCGCCCTCATGAGCTTCTCGACTCCGGGATATACGTCTACCTGCAAGAGATCCTGGGCCTCAATCTCCACGTCAAGTGCGAAGGCTTCAACTTCGCCGGCTCCGTCAAACTCCGCGCCGCACGAAGGCTCATTGAGCAGGCCCGGCTCGACGGGCACCTGCGGCCGGACTCGGTGTTAGTCGAATCGTCGTCCGGGAATCTGGGCGTCGCGCTCGCCATGGTGGCGGCCAGCACCGGACTGCGCTTCGTCTGCGTGACCGATCCACGGTGCACGACGCTCAACCTCGGCCTGATGAAGGCCCTCGGCGCCGAAGTGGTGGTGGTGGAACGGGCCGAGCCCGACGGTGGCTTCCTGGCCGCCCGCAAGGGGCGCGTAAGGCAGCTGTGCGCGGCCGATCCGCGGTACCTCTGGCTCGACCAGTACACCAACCCGGCGAACTGCTTGGCCCACTACGAGTCGACGGCCCCCGTCATCGCGAAGCACTTTCCCGGTCTCGACGTGCTCTTCGTGGGGACGGGAACGGGCGGCACCGCCACGGGTTGCGCACGGTATTTCAAGGACTACGCCCCCGGTGTCCGGGTCGTCGCCGTGGACACGGTGGGATCCGTCAACTTCGGCGGCCCCGCGGGCGGACGCCGGATTCCCGGTCTCGGCGCGAGTCAACCGATGCCGCTGGTCGAGCCGTCCCTGTACGCCGGTGTGCAAATGGTCGAGGAGGAAGACACCGTACGCATGTGCCGCAGGCTCGCGGAGCGCGGTCTGCTCCTCGGCGGTTCCTCCGGCACCGTCGTCCACGGCGCCCGGAACTGGCTGGCCCTCAACGATCCCCACCAGGAGCTGACCGCCGTGGCTATCGCGCCGGACCTCGGAGAACGCTATGTCGACACCATCTACGACGACACCTGGCTGACCGCCCACCACCCCAGCGTCCGCTGACCCGCCATTCACCCGCCCAGGCACGGAGAGAACAAGATCGCCCATGGAAGCTCAGCGGCCCCTGCCCACGTTCAGCGTCGTCTCCGGAGCCACAGTCCATTCGGTCGTGGACGGCCGACACAAGGAGATCATGGATCTCGTCGAGCAGACCTATCGTCTGCATGGCGACGGGAGAACCACCAACCCGCCCTCCTACTTCCTCCGCTTCCCTGACCGCCCGAGAGACCGCATCATCGCGCTTCCGGCCGCCCTCGGCGGCGAGGAGCCGGTCAGCGGACTCAAATGGATATCCAGCTTTCCCGGCAACCTCGACTCGGGCATCCCTCGCGCGTCCGCCGTCCTGATCCTCAACGACGCGGCCACCGGATACCCCTTCGCCTGCCTGGAGAGTTCCATCATCAGCGCCGCCCGGACCGCTGCCTCCGCCGCTGTGGCTGCGCGGTCGCTGAGCCTCTCACGGAGGAGGCCGATGCGGGTCGGCTTCATCGGCGTCGGCCTGATCGCCCGCTACGTCCACGAGTACCTCGCGGCGACGGAGCTGGAGTTCGCCGGGATCGGCGTGTACGACCTGGAGCGGCCGTATGCCGAGGCCCGCGCCGCCCAGCTCCGAGCCACCCACGGCGACGTGACCGTCCATGACACGGCCGAGCAGCTCATCAGAGGCTCGGACGTCGTGGTGCTCGCCACGACCGCAGGGGAGCCGTATCTCCACGATCCCGCGTGGTTCGCGCACCATCCGCTCGTACTCAACGTGTCGCTGCGCGATCTGGACCCGGCCGTCATCCTGGACAGCGTCAATATCGTCGACGACGTCGAGCACGTTCTCCAGGCCGACACCTCGGTCCACCTGACCGAACAGCGCACCGGGGGCCGCGATTTCCTGCACGGCACCCTGCGCGACGTACTGACCGGGCGGTTCGACGTCCCGGACGACCGCACCGTGGTGTTCTCCCCGTTCGGGCTCGGAGTGCTCGACCTGGCCCTCGGGTACTTCGTCCACCGGCAGGCGGTGGAGCGCGGACTCGCCACGGATGTCCCGGGCTTCTTCCACGACACCGACAGGATCAACCCCCCGCGGAGCGACGCCCCCCGCCTGCCGGCGCCCGCGCCGCTGCGACCCTTGGCACTCGCCCCCGGCGCCCGCGACCGGGCCGCCCTGCGGTCCCGGTCCAACCCGGTCCCCGTGGACACGGCCGGGCGTATCTTCGACGCGGTCAGGGCGCGGGCGCAGGACCAGCCCGAGCGGGTCGCCTTCGTCGAGGACGAGGACACCGTCGCGTACGGCCCGCTCTTCGAGCGGGTCCTGGAGATACGCGCGTCGCTGGCCGACCAGGGGTGCAGTGCGGGAGATGTCGTCGCCTGCACTGGCACCCGGAGCTCGGACACCGCGGCGCTATTCATCGCGCTGGAGGACCTCGGTGCGATCTACCTGCCGGTGGACCCGGCGTGGCCCGCCGCACGGGTCGCGGACGTCATGAGGCGCAGCAGCGCCAGCTTCGTCGTCGAGTACGGCCGTCGAGCCCCGGGCGGGCAACTCTCCGTGCGCGCCCACGGCCCGGACGGCGAACCGGTGGTGGTGCCCGGGCGAGGGGAGGGCGACCCGCGGTACGTCATCTTCACGTCCGGCAGCACCGGACGCCCCAAGGGGGCGGTGGTCGACCAGACGGGCCTGATGAACCACCTCTGGGCCAAGGTGAACGACCTCGGGCTGACCGCCGACGACAGCGTGGCCTTCACCGCGCCCTTGGCCTTCGATATCTCCGTCTGGCAGATGCTGGCGCCCCTGCTGGTGGGGGGCAGGGTGGTGGTCCTCCCGGACGATGCCATGCTGTTCCCGCGCCGCATCGTCCGCACCCTGGAGAGTAGGGAAGTCACTGTCGCGGAGGTTGTCCCCACCCTTATTACTGCCCTCGTCCAGGAGGCGGGACGGAGTAAGGCACCAACACCTCTGCCCATATTGCGGTGGCTCATCTCCACCGGCGAGGAGCTGGTACCGAGCCTCGCGGAACGCGTTCTCACCGTGTTGCCCCACGCTCGGCTGCTGAACGCCTACGGGCCCACCGAGTGCTCCGACGACGTGACCCACCACATGGTCACCGAGGCCGACCTGGGGCGTAACCGGCTGCCCGTCGGACAGCCCGTCGCCAACGCCACGCTGTACGTCCTGGTGCACGATGCCGAGACCGGCACCTGGGACGCGGCCGAGCCGGGCCGGGCGGGCGAGCTCTTCGTGGGAGGCCGCCCGGTCGGCCACGGATACGTGGGCGACGCCACCGCCACATCCGGCGCCTTCTTCCGCGACACCCTCGACCCCACATCGCCCACCGGACGGCTGTACCGCACCGGGGACCTCGCCCGGATAGACGAGGACGGCGTGCACTACCTGGGCCGCACCGACCGGCAGGTCAAGGTGGGGGGCGTCCGGATCGAACTCGGTGAGATCGAGGCCGTGCTCAGTCGGCACGCGCGGGTGGAGAGCTGCGCGGTCTCGGTCTTCGCCGACACCGGGCGTCCCGAACTCGTGGCCCACTACGTGGCACCCGAGGAGCTGCCGGCCGACGATCTGCAGAACCACCTGTCCACGACATTGCCCGCGGACATGGTGCCCAAGCGATGGGTGCGCCTGGCCGCCCTGCCCCTGACGGGCAGCGGGAAGGTCGATCACCGGTCGCTCCCGGGGAGGAAGGACAGTGTTGAGGCCTCGTGACCCCTCCGCCCTCACTCGCGCGCGCCCGCATTGCCGACCGGAGGCTCAGCGCTTCGGGTTGCCGCTGAGATCGACCAGCGCCTGGACTACCCGGGAGCACCCCTGCCCGTCGATCTTCGAAGCCCCTCGCCGGCCGAGTTCGGCACGTTCTGCCGCGTGGGTGAGTAGGCGGCGCAGGTCGGCGACGCCTTCGTCCAGGGTGGTGCCGCTCGCGCGCAGCCCTTCGAGGCTTCCCAGGCCGACGACCAGGCCGGCGTCGACGACCGCCTCGTAGGCCAGCTGCTGGGAGCCGGTCACAGTCACCACCGCGACGGCGCAACCGATGCAGAGCAGATCGAGTACGGAACTGCCCGCCGCCGTGACGACGAGGTCCGCGGTGCGGGCGAGTTCCGGCAGTTGCCCGACGGGCTCGATGACTCGGACCCGCTGGGTCGGTCGCGTCGGCAACGCCTCGACGGCGCCCACGAGTTCAGGTGTGGCGGCCACGGCGGTCAGCCGCAGGGGCGCCTCGGTCGCGAGCAGGGCCCGAACAGCCACCGGGACCCCGCCGTACGGGTCGGTGGCACCGAAGAAGCAGAGCACATGCGCGGGCTCGGCGGGGTCGGCCACAGGCCGGCCCAGCTGGTTCCTGGCGGCGAGGACGGCGCCGCGGATAAGGGCGTGGCGGTACCCGCCGAGCCGACGAGCCCCCTCAGGAAAGTTGGTTGCGATGACGTGTCCACCCGGGGACTGGTCGACGTACAGGTCGGCCTCCTGGGTCCGGGCGGTTCCGTCGACGACAGCGGCGACCACGATCCCGGCCGCACGAAGCGCCCTGGAGCACTCCGGGGCCAGCGTGTGCGAGTCCAGGACCACCGAGTCGAGCCCCATGTTCCGCGCGACTGCAACCAGTTCGTTCGGATCGTCGGGACCGGGCAGCACCGGCAACTCCTGCTCGGCCAGATGCGAACGGAGCCAGGCCGGACTCGCTACATCGCCGAGCAGGAACACCTCTGCGCCCTGGCGCCGCAGCTCCTCGAAGAGGGCGAGACAACGCATCACATGCCCCCCGCCGATTTCGGGCGACGCGTCGGCCCTAAGGCCGATCCGGAGCCCACGAGCGGAGCCCGGGGCGGCCAGCGGGCTGCTGCCGAAGTTCACGATCACGACACTCCCTCTGGAGGGCGACGGTATGCGAGTTCTGATCACTGGTGCGTCCGGCTATCTCGGTCAGACAGTGGTGCACCGGCTGGTCGAGGACGGCGTCGCGGTGACCGCCCTCGAACACCGCACCAGGCGGCAGTGGCCGTCGGCCGTTCACGTACGTGCGGGGGATCTGCTTCTGGCGGCCGACCTGCCGGAGGCAGTCCGCGACATCGATGCCGTGTGTCATCTTGCGGCCGACGCGACGGTACGTCAGACCTCGGCGCGCGCTGCCGAACTGCAGCGGCAGGTTATCACCGGGGGAACCGGCCACCTCCTGGCCGCGATGGGCGCCGAGGCCGAACGTAGAGGCGCGCCCATGGCTTTGCTCAACCTTTCCAGCTCTGCGGTGTACGGGTGGGGTGTGGACCGGCCCCTGCGCACCACGGATGCAGCCAGCCCAAGGAGTCCCTACGGCGCCGCCAAGCTGGCCGCCGAGGGAATCATCGACAGGGCGGCCGCCACCGGCCGCATCGGGGCGATCAGCCTGCGCCTGTTCAACGCCGTCGGCCGAACGCCCTACGGCGCGATGCCCAGCCCGGCCACCCTGATTCCCCGGGCCGTGGCTGCCGTGAGCGGACGCTCGCCGGTGCTGACCGTCAATGGGGATGGCAATGCCCTGAGGGACTTTGTCCACGTAAGCGATGTCGCCAATGCGGTTGCCGCAGCCCTCGTCCGCACCAGCCCGGGCACTCATCACCTCCACAACGTTGGCGCCACCCCCGCGAGCGTGACCGAGGTGCTTGACGAGGTCGGGCGGGTCGTCGGCCGGCCCGTACCCGTGTGGCACGGGCCGGCCGACGAGATGGACTCTCCCCACCTGGTGGCCGACACGGCGGACACCAGGGCAGCTCTGGGCTGGGACCCGGTCTCCTCGGGACTGCCGCGCATCGTGGCGGAACAGTTCGAGGCCTTCTACGGCGAGTACAAAAGCAGGAGTTGAGTATTTTGCAGACGCTCCAGGGTTCTACCCTGATGGTCACCGGGGCCACCGGCTCCTTCGGCAGGGCGCTCATCAAGCACGTCCTGGACCACCACTGTCCGGCACGCATCGTGGCCTACTCGCGGGACGAGCTCAAGCAGTACGAGGCCCGCCGCCATTTCGACGACGATCCCCGGGTGCGGTGGGTCATCGGCGATGTACGCGATCGGGAAAGACTGGTCTCCGCGATGCGCGGCGTGGACCACGTCGTCCACGCAGCTGCCCTGAAGCAGGTGGACACCGGGGAGTCCAACCCCTCGGAGTTCGTCCAGACCAACGTCCTGGGCTCGCAGAACGTGGTCGACGCGGCGATCCGCACGGGCGTGCGGAAGGTCGTGGCGCTCTCCACCGACAAGGCCTGTCGGCCGATCAACCTATACGGCGCCACCAAGCTCGTCGCGGACAAACTGTTCATCGCGGCGAACCTCCAGACGGCTCACCAGGACACCCGGTTCGCGGTGGTGCGGTACGGAAACGTTCTCGGGAGCAGAGGCTCCGTGGTTCCGTTCTTCCGTGAACGGGGGCTCGCCGGAAGGTCCCTGCCCATCACGGACAAACGGATGACCCGCTTCTGGCTCGGTCTCGACGAGGCGATCGGCTTCGTCGTGGACTCCCTCGACCTGATGCAGGGCGGCGAGCTGTTCGTACCGCGCATACCCAGCATGAGGCTCGTCGACCTGGCGGAAGCCGTCGTACCGGACGCCCTCATGCATGAGGTGGGGCTCCGTCCCGGCGAGAAGCTCCACGAGGAGATGATCCATCCGGACGACGCCAGCCACGTGGTCCGACTGGGCAACCGGTACATCGTGCAGCCCACCCACGGCGATGCCTGGGACTACCGGCCGCCCGTCGACGCCCTGCCGGTACCCAGCGGGTTCTCCTACTGCTCCGACCAGAACAGCCAGTGGCTCACCGCCCACGACCTTCGGACCATGCTCGAACGGACAGGGGACCTGTCATGAGGCCGGAGACCACGAACGCCGTACGCGCGCTGGCGCGTCGCCTCGCCGACTACGCGGTGCTCGCCCACGACCCGGCGGTGCCAGCCGCCACGGCCGGCTACTGGGAGATGAGCCGCGCCCACTACGCCGCGATCGACGACGACGTGCGCGGGCTCCTGGCCGAGGACCCGGACGGGACGCGGGCGCACAAGGCGCTCACCGCCGGAGCTCACGACCCGGCCCGCCACCGGGAGCTCACCGGACACCTGGCGGGGGCGCTGCACCAGCGGCCGGCCGAGCAGGCGCGGCTGAGCGCGTGCGTCGCCGCCTCGGACCGGGAAGTCTGGCTCGACCACCATCTCGGCGACCGGCACACGGCGGGCTCGACGCCGCTCGGGTTGGAGGAGGTACGCGCCCTGGCCGGCCCCTGGACAGTGCCACCCGCGGCCGACGGCCGACAGGTGCATGTGGTCATCCCGTTCCGTGACGGCACCGGTGGCGGACGCACCCGTAACCTGCTGGCCTGCCTGATCGCCCTGCGCGATCAGGACTCCGCAGAACCGGTCCGAGTGACCGTCGTCGAGACCGACGCTCACCCGCGGTGGCGGGAGCTGGTCGAACCGCTGGTCGATTCCTATGTGTTCGCCGCCCACGACGGTCTGTTCAACAAGTCCTGGACGGTCAACGTCGGCGTGGTCGCCGAGGGCGCCGGGTCCGCCTACACGTGCGTCTTGGACGCGGACATCCTGGTCGACCGCTCCTTCGTCCGCCGCAACGTCCGACGGTTGATCGACGACGGGCACACCGCGCACGTCTGCTGCGACCGGTCCCTCTCCCTCGACGGCCCATCGACCGCCGAGGCCATCGCCAGGCGGTGCGGTGCCGGGGGCGCCTATGTGCCGTTGGACGTGCTGCGCGGTGTTCTGCTGCGGGAGCCGCCGGGAGGCGCCTTGTGGTCGCGCAGCGACGCGTACGACGACGTCGGCGGCTTCGACGAGCGATTCGAGGGCTGGGGCGGTGAAGACGAGGACATCACCCGCAGGCTGAGGCGGAGCGGTGACTTCCGGCGCTACGGCGACGAACCTCTGCTGCACCTGGACCATCCGCGCCCGCCGATGCGCGACAGCGCGGAGCAGCCGTTCAACGCCCATGTGGGGATGGGCTCGTGGGACGGCGGTGACGGCTACGGCGATCCGCTCAAGTACATGGCCGACGGGCCGCGCTCGGCCACCACGATCGACTTCTCGGCCACCGCCAGGCCGCCCGGCCCCTTGATGTGGGGGCAACGGCTGTTGTGGAACGACTCCCAGTGGATGGGGGAGAAGGACTACTACTTCAACATGACCGTGTCCGTCCCTGTTCCGCCGGGACGTCGGCTCACCGAGGTTCTGGAGTGCCTGCGGCAGCTGGTCCATCGCCACGAGGCGCTGCGGAGCAGGGTCGTCGTCACCCCTGACGGAAGACCGCTGCAGGAGGTCCTGCCCTCGGGCGCGATCGACGTGCTACTGGCGGAAGCTAACCCGAAGACGGTCGACGAAGTCACTGACGAGTGCCGCGCGGAGCTGTTCGGCCGATCCTTCCGCCTGGCCGACGAATGGCCGGTGCGGCCCTGTGTCGTCTCCGTCCGAGGGGTACCCGCGCGGGTCACGTTGGTCCTCTCGCATGTCTTCGCCGATGCCGGAGCGGCCAGAGTGCTCGCCGATGAGCTGACACAACTGCTGGCGGGAACCGCCGCCTGGCACCTCCCGGGGCAGCCCCCCGCTCAGCCGCTGGAGCGGGCGGGTCACGAGAACTCCCCGGCTGGCCTGAAGCTCTCGGCGAATGCCCTGCGCCGCTTGGAGAAGCAGCTTCGATCGATCCCGCAGACGATGTTCCCGGGCCCCGAGTCCGAACCCGGCCCCTACCGTTTCCGTCGGATGGAGATGCGCTCACTGGCCCTGACCGAAGCGCTGCGACGCATCGCCGACCGTGAGGGGGCGAGCACCTCGACCGTGCTGCTGGCCGCCGTCGCGCTGGTGCTCGCGACCGCCACCGGCCATCGGACCGCGGTGTTCAAGACCGTGCTCGGCAACCGCGCCTTCCCCGGCCTGGAGCGGCTGGTCAGCAACACGCTAAGCAACGGCGTGGTCCCGGTGGAGATCGAGGACGTGGCCTTCGCCGAGCTCGTGGGTTCGGTAGGCCGGGTGACGATGGGCAACCTGCTGCGCAGCCAGTGCGACCCCACCGAGCGGGACGCGGTGACGGCCAGGGTCTCCCACGAGCGTGGCGTCCACATGGACCTCTCGGTGTTCTTCAACGACACCCGTGACATCACCGGCGGTCGGGAACCCCGTGTGCGGCCCGAAGCGGATCTCGAAGCCCTCTCCGCGACGACCCGGACGTCCTGGGTCGGTGAGTGGGAGCGGCAGGACGCGAAGTTCTTCTTCCACACCCGAACGGTCGGCGACTGCGACCACGTGTACGCGATGGTCGACACCGCGTTCCTGCCCAGCGCTTCCGTCGACCACCTGCTGCGCGGCATCGAGCGTGTCGCCGTGCGTGCGGCCGACACGGACAGGCCGGTGCGCGAGCTGCGGGAACTCCTCGGGACGCACGGTCCCGTCGGCCCTGTCCGGGGTCCGGACTGGCTGCTTGTGGATCACTGCTGGGTCCGGCTCGCGGACGTGCGAGCGGCGCTTGCCGCGGCGCTGCCGGACTGGCCGTCCGAGGTGGTCGTGGCGGAGGGGGAGGACGGGCCCGCGCTCACGGCCCACGTCGCGTGTGCAGATTCCTCGGCCGGCCCGGAGGAGCTGCACCGGGCCGTGGTGGCGGTCCTCCGGGACTTTCCGGCCGCCATCGCGCCGAGCCGGTACCTGATCACCCCGCCGGGAGGGCTGCCCGATGCCCCCGCCGTCCATCGCCGGTGAAGCCCCCGTCGCGGGGGCCCCGACCTCAGGCCCCCCAGGGCCGCACCTGTCTCTCTTCCGAAGGAGAATCCCCGTGCTGTCGTCGCTGACCCGGCCGGCGGACGTTGTCGCAGCCATCCGTGGACGAGCGCGCCGCTGGATCGACATCGCCCGTCTGCTGCCCCGAGCGGGGACCCCGGCCATGGTCGGATCCGTGCTGTTAAACGTGGTGCTCGGAATCCTCCCCGGAGTGTTCATCGTCGCCACGAGCGTGCTGCTCGGCCGGGTGCCAGGCCTGGCCGAGGCACGCTCGGGGCTGCCTGCAACGGCCTTCACCGTCCTGTTCCTAGTGGTCGGCGCCTTCGCGCTGCAGCACTTCCTGGCACCGTTCCAGGCGGTTCTGGCGGAGACCGTCGCACGCCGTGTCGACGAGCACTGCATCGGGCGACTCCTTCAGGTGACGCTGCGCCGCGCCCCTTTCTCCGTCCTGGAGAACCCGTCCCACGCCGACCTGATCGCCGACGCTCGCGCAGCCTTCGCCCGTGTGGTTCCCACGCCCGGCGAAGCGGCAGCCGCTCTGCCGCTGCTGCTCGCCCGCTACTGCCAGCTGACGACCGCAATCGTGCTCGTCGGGTACGTGCTCAGCCTGCAAGCCGCTGCTGTCGCTATGGTGACCTCATTGGCCATCAGATTCGGCGTGCGCGGCACGCTAGGGCGGTACGCGGCGCTCTTCGACTCCCTGACCCGGCACCGCCGTCGGACCGGCTACATGAGAGAGCTGGCGACCGGGCAGCGAGCGGCCAAGGAGATTCGCATGCTGCATCTGATGCCATGGTTGAGCACCCGGCTCCGCAAGGAGACGATGGCCGGTCTTCAGCCACTGTGGGACGGAAGTCGGCGCCTGCAGTTCTGGCCGTTCATAGCCCTGGCAGCCGTCGGCTTCCTCGGCGGATCGACCGTGCTGGGAATGCTGGCGTCGCAGACGTCGCAGGGCCGCGTCAGCCTGCTGGAACTGGGCATCGGCCTCCAGGCGGTCCTGATCACCATGCGCTTCGGCGTGGCCTTCCCGGAAGCCGACGTGCAGACCCAGTTCGGACTGAACTCTTTCCACGCTCTGGAACGGCTGGAGCGGGTGGAAGGAGTGTCGGGGCGCCCCCCACAGCAAGCGCCCGTGTCCGAGGACCTCGCCCCCGGACCGAAGCAACTGATCTCCTTCGAGAAGGTCTCCTTCTCCTACCGGGAGGGCGCTCCGGCGGTGCTCGACGGGCTCGACCTGGAGATCCCAGTCGGCAAGTGCACCGCCATCGTCGGCCTCAACGGGGCCGGCAAGACCACTCTGGTCAAGCTGCTGGCCCGGCTCTACGAACCGACCCGGGGCCGCATCCTGGTCGACGGTACCGACCTGGCCGGCTGCGCCCCGGAGGCATGGCAGCGTCGAATCGCTGTCATATTTCAGGACTACCTGCGCTACGAACTGTCGGCTCGGGAGAACATCGGCCTCGGCGCCCCCCACCTCCTCGACGACGAGGACGCCGTGCTCGCCGCGGCTGAGAGCGCTGGGGCCGGGGACATCGTGCGGAGTCTGCCCGAGGGCTTGGACACACCTCTGTCGCGGCACTATACCGGCGGGCGCGACCTCTCCGGTGGTCAGTGGCAGCGGATCGCGCTGGCCCGGGCGCTGCTGGCGGTCCGTGGCGGGGCCTCGGTACTGGTCCTTGACGAGCCGACCGCGCAGTTGGACGTACGGGGCGAGGTGCGGTTCTTCGACGATTTCCTGGCCACTGCCGGAGGCCGGGGGATCACCAGCGTCATCATCTCGCACCGCTTCTCGACCGTGCGGCACGCGGACCGGATCGTGGTCGTCGAGTACGGACGGGTGCTGGAACAGGGCACCCACGACTCACTCATGCGCGCCGACGGCCGGTACGCGGAGCTGTTCCGCCTGCAGGCCCAGCGATTCAACGACGAGGACGAGCAGGAAAAGACAGAGGTCACCCCATGAGAAGCATCTGGACGTCCGCCTCCTACCTGCTGGCTCTCGGATGGCGCACCAGCCGCCGTCGCCTGATCGTCTCCGTCGTGCTGCTGGCGGTGGGCCACCTGTCCGCCCCGGTAGCGGCGATCATGCTGGGTGCGTTTTCCGAGGCCGCGCTCGCCGGGCGGACCGAGGACGCCGTCACCCTGTCCGTCGGCATCGCCCTGGTCCTGGTCTTCGACCTCACCATGACGCACTTCGCCCACCTCAGCTACTACGAACTGGGACAGCTCGAACAACTCGCCCTCGCCGAGGAGGTCGCGGGCATCGTTAACGGCAGCCCCGGCATCGAGGTCCACGACGACCCCCGGTTCAGCGAGACGCTCGCCATGGTGAGCGACCGGCTGCTCCAGGTGCGGGCCGCCCTGGAGGCGGCACTGCTCCTGGGCAGCGCCCTGCTGCAGGGACTGCTGACCGCTGTCGTACTCGCGAGCGTCGACCCCTGGCTGGCGCTGCTGCCGCTGGCCGCCGTACCCGCAGTGCTGGCCAGCACCCGGGCCCAGCGGATCGTGGACGACGCTCGGACCGCGACCGCCTCACACCTCCAACTGGCCCGCCATCTGGTGGACCTGGGCACCACGTCCACCTCCGCCAAGGAGATCCGGCTCTTCGGCGTCCAGGACGCCGTGGTGGAGCGGCACAGGCGAGCGTGGCGCACCGTCTCCGACCGCCTGACGGCGGCGCAGTTCCGCAGCGCCCTGCTGCGGGCCTCCGGCCAGATCGGATTCGCCGCCGCGTACGGAGTGGCCCTCTGGCTGGTCGTGCGACGGGCGGTCAGCGGTGAGGTCGGCATCGGACAGGTGGTTCTGACTCTCACGCTCTCGGTCCAGGTTGGGGCCCAGGTCGCGACCACTCTAGGGCTGCTCGGCAAGTTGCAGAATGCCGGCCGGGTGGTCGAGCTCATCGGCCAGCTCCGCTCAATCGCACTTTCAATCCCAGAGTCGGTGACAGCAACGGCCACGCTCCCGGCGGTGCTGTGCAGTGAAATTCGGCTCGAGGGCGTTTCATTCGCCTACCCTGGTACGGACCGGCTGATCTTGGAGGATGTGTCCTTTTCTATCCCGGCGGGCTCCACCGCAGCTCTGGTCGGTGAGAACGGTGCGGGCAAGAGCACGCTTGTCAAGATCATCTGCGGCCTCTACCGCCCGACCTCCGGCCGTGTCCTGGTCGACGGAATAGACCTGCGCGAGCTCCCTCTCGAGCAGTGGCAGGCCCGTGTCGCCACCCTCTTTCAGGATTTCGCCCGGCTTGAACTGAGCTTGCGCGAGAACATCGGCGTCGGCCGGCTCGGTGCCATGGAGGACGACAATGAGATCTGGCGGGCCTTGGACGCTGCGCGGTCACGCCCGCTGGCGTCTAAGCTACCGGGAGGCATCGATGGTCTCCTCGGGCACGCCTACGGAGACGGCACAGAGCTCTCTGGCGGCCAGTGGCAGTCACTGGGTCTCGCCCGCACCCTAATGCGCACCGATCCGCTGCTGCTGCTGCTGGATGAGCCGGCGGCTGCACTGGACGCGGCTGCGGAACACGCTCTCTTCGAGCGCTTCGCTGCGAACTCCGCTGTCGTCGGCAGGACCAACGGAGCCGTCACGCTCTTCGTATCCCACCGCTTTTCCACCGTTCGCCTGGCTCAATACATCGTGGTGCTCGGCCAAGGCCGCGTCGTGGAGACCGGCACTCACGATGCGCTCATGGATCGACAGGGTGTCTATCATGAGATGTATAGCCTTCAGGCTGGCGCTTACGAGCATTGAGCGGTGAAGTGTGTAATTTCAACGGTGGCTCGAAGAGAGTTTTCCCTTCGAGCCACCGCGGCGAGAACTTCCGAAATTCTATTGATCAGAAACTCATGGGTTCGGTCGTCGGGGCTTGTGCGGTCAATGGCTCTACCGCAATTGCGGTGGTGACAAAGGGTGAAGTCATCGCAGAGGGGTGTGGTGGCGGAGAAGGGGAGTTCGGCCCGGCCGTGCACTTGCCGCTTGATTATCTTCGTCCTGTCGCTGATGTCTTCGGTGCTGTCGTTGTGATCAGCTCTGGTCAGGGCGGCGTTCACAGGCGCGGCCTTGTTCGAGACCGCAGGCAAAGAGCTCGTAACACGATCATGAGTGGGTCTTCTTGAGGCGTCGGTAGCAGACGAGGCTGCAGGCGAGGGAGACGAAGGCGTCGTGGAGTTCGGTGCGTCGTTCCCAGCGGACTGCGAGGCGTTTGAAGTGGTGGAGCAGGGCGAAGGTCTGCTCGACGACGTAGCGGAGCTTGCCGATGCCCTTGATGTTCGGGGCTCCCTTGCGCGAGATGACAGGCAGGATCCGGCGCTCGCGCAGCGCGTCCCGGTTCGGGTTGGAGTCGTAGCCCTTGTCGCCGAGCAGGGCGTCTGGCCGGCGGCGGGGCCGGCCGGGGCGGCCCGCGACGGGCGGGATGCCGTCGACCAGGGCGAGGGTCTGGGTGACGTCGTTGACGTTGGCCGCGGTCGTGATGACTTTGAGCGGGGTGCCGCGACCGTCGCAGATCAAGTGGTGCTTGCTGCCGGTCTTGCGCCGGTCGACCGGCGACGGGCCGGTGTCGGCACCCCCTTTTTCGCCCGGATGTGGGAGCCGTCCACGCAGGCCCGTGACCAGTCGAGTTCGCCGGCCGTGTTCAGCTCAGCGAGCAGGACCTGGTGCAGCCGGTCGAAGACCCCTGCCTCCTGCCACCGGTCCAGACGCCGCCAGCACGTCTGACCCGAGCCGAACCCCGGCTCCAGCGGCAGGAGTTGCCACGCTATGTCGTTGTAGAGGACGAACAGGATGCCCTGCAGACAGAGCCGGTCCGGCACCGGCCTCGGCCCCGGAGACCGCTCCGGCCAAGGCGGCAGGAGCGGCTCGATCAACGCCCACAAGTCGTCGTCCACGATCCACGGCCGAGTACTCACACCACCACGAACGGCCGAACCCTCAGACCGGTCACGGCCAACCGGCACGTTTCAACAAGATCGTGTTACGAGCTCAAAGGCATGCAAATGAGGGGAAGTGCTCGGCCTGCCCGGCGGTGCCCCACGGGCTGAGCGGCTCGGCAGGCTTTAGTAGCGCAGCAAGAGCGCTGATTAGCATGCTCCTTCCTTGGTCGGAGGTGCAGACGGAGCGCCGTTGGCCTGACGCGAGTCATCGCAGGTGGGGAGGACAAGGGCGGTAGCAGGGCTGCCGAGCACCTGCGGTGGATACGTCCCCGCCTCACGGTGACTGAGGCGGGGTGTCGCGAGAGGGCGTGACTGCCAGGCCGGACGATGCGCTGACGGGGCCACGTGGCGGAGTGCGGGCGGCTTGCGGCGAGGTCGTTGAGGGCGCCGTTCACCACGTGGCATGAGACGTTGAATGTGTCGCGGTCGGGCCTGTAGGACTCGCGGTATTCGCGGTGGGCGTGGACAGTCACCCCGACCGCCTGCCGGTAGTGCCCGCTACCCCACAGGACCTGGACGCTGCCCCATACCCACGGACGAAGCGTCCAATTGCGGTGCGTCGGAGCCGAGGTTGCCCGCGGGCTCCTGCTCCGCCTCCAACTGGGCCATGGCCCTATGTGTGGCTTCGCGTTCACGCCAGAACGGCTGCCGCTTCGGTTCCGTCCACTCAGCTGTCCGCCATGCAGGGAGAGTGCGGTCGAGGACCTGCTCGATGATCTGTGTAGCGGCCTGGACCCAAGCTTCGGCTTGTCTAACTTGTAGGTCCAGAAGCCGATCGTGCTCGGCCCGTCCGGCACGTAGGTGATTGAGGCGGCCTCGATGTAGCCCCTCAGCTTGGATATCGCCTACTCGCGATTGATCTGCGACATAGCCGCACGATGCTCGCCCCCAACGGCATCCAGGGATAATTCGTCGCCGAGACTGTGGCGTGTCACAGCTCGCAGCTGGTCGGGCGCTGCGTTCCGGCCGGAGCGCAGCGCCCGACCAGCTACCGTTTTCGTACCACCGTGCACGCCCAGGGGGGCCCATGACCGACACCACCACCGACCAAACACCCGGCGAAGCCGAGTCCACCGACCGCCTGCCGAAACCCCTGCACCGGCGGATCGCCGACCAGTGGAACAGCGTCAACACCGCAGGGAAACTAGCCCTCCTCGGCGGCGCGGTCGTCGCCACCATCAGAGTCCTGGCTGCCCTCGAAGACGCGCGTAATCCCCCAGCCGAACCGGACAGCGATCCCGGCCGCTACGACCACCTCGGCACTCACGTCCAATGGAACAACCACGGCCTCTACTACATGTGCCGCCACCACGCTTGCAGCAAGAAAGTGGACTGGACCATTACCCGCCACGACTGTTGCGGACGATGCACCCCCGGCCGGAACTGTCTCAAGGAAGCGCAGCGCGACTACGCCGGGCCCGGGAACTTCGCGCACCGCTTCTGGGACACACTCATGCACCCCGACGCCTGCGCCACCTGCGGTGAGCAGCCCGAGGCGCACCCAGAGCGGTAACGACCGTGCCACCGCCTTTGCCCGGCTCGGGTGGGGGGTGTCGTGTTTCTGCTGACTCTCACTGCCGCGCTGTCGTCTACCACGCGAGCGTCAGTGGCTCGTAACAGTGCAGCCCACAGACCCGGGGCGTACCGCGTCACGCCCCGGGACGACGCCCGAGGTAGGGCTTACGAGTGGCGACGTTGGGCGGCGCACACCGAGGGCACGGCAGCGTTGTGATATGTATGGCTTTTGTGGAGAGGGTAGGTGCGGCGATGCTGACACCGAACTCTTTGGCGTGTGTCTGATCGCCGGGAGCAGCACCAAAATAGCGCTGCCCTGCCTGTCGAAAAGGTCGCTGAGACCGGTCGGCTGGCGAGGTGAAGCGGTGAGCGCGTGGATCGGCCTGCCGGGGGGCACCTGATGAGCGAGTTGCAGCTGTGGGACGACAATCCAACGACGGTTGATCTTCTCGGATTCACCTCAATTGTCGATACCGTTGTGGCTGCCCTCCAGTCACCTTCTCTGGATCCCGTGACCATCGGGGTCAATGCACCTTGGGGCGGAGGGAAATCCACCGTCCTCGGCCTCCTGCACGAAGCGCTGGACAAAGAACCCGGATACCGTGTGATCCGGCTCGATCCATGGGAGTTCGACGACCAGTTCGATGTACGCGGCGCCGTCATCGGTGAAGTCCTGCAGGACCTGCTGACCGCCTACCCGGACGAACCGCTTGAGGACCCAGTCAATGACCTGCTAGAACGAATCAGTTGGGCACGTGTCGCGGCCAGCATGGCCCGCGGCCGACTGGTTGCGCAGACCGACGAGCTCGTCAAGGCGTTCACGCCCCAGTCGAGGGAGGACGCCAAGAGCCTGGCGGGGTTCCGTGGCGAGTTCGCCAAACTGCTTCACAACCTGCCGCTCTTGACGCGTCTGGTCGTCCTGGTGGACGACCTCGACCGGTGCCTGCCGGATGCAGTGATGGCCACCCTGGAGGCCATCAAACTATTCTTGTCCGTCAAGAAGGTGGCCTTCGTCCTGGCAGCCGACCAGGAGATGGTGCGGGAGTCCATCGCCGTCAGCCTTGACGCCACGGGTCGGGGCGAGCAGTTCGCGCTTCGTTACCTGGAGAAGATTGTTCAGCTACCGCTGTCCTTGCCGCGTATCAGCACGGATGAGGCGGGTGCCTACATCGCCCTCCTACTTTCCCAACGTCGGTGCGAACAGGAAGACGAGTTCGCGCAGTTGGTCGGACACGCCCAGCAGCGTCGCGCTCAAGGACACTCACCCGTCCTGGCTGACATGCAGGGCCTGCCGTGGGAGCCCGGCGCCGAAATCCTGGGACTGGCCAGCCGCTTTGCCGCAGGCCTGGCCGCACACCGCTCGGGAAGCCCTCGCAGCATCAAGAGGTTCCTCAACGCATTCGCGCTGCGCACCCGGATTGCCGAACGGCACGGCATCGACATTGATGCCTCGGTGATCGCCAAGCTCATGCTGCTGGAGGACAGCCACAGCAAGGATTTCGAGACTCTGGTCCGCCTCCAGGAGGCCCAGCGCGCCGAACTACTGGAACGCTGGCAGGCCTGGGGTCGGGACGAGCAGGACAAACCTGCCGAGGTCACTGAGGACAGCAGGGAATGGGCTGCATCCGACCCCGATCTCACCACCGCCCCGATCGGCCCCTACCTGAGTTTGGCCGCATCCCTCGTCAGTCTCACCGCCGCAGCGTCCATGACACAGCAACAGCTCACCTGGGTGGGCGGCTTGGCCAGTGCCTCCGAACCGCACCGACGTGATGCCCAGGCCGAGATCGTGACCGCACTGATTGCCGACCAGCAAGCTGTGGTCGCTGCGCTGGTTCAAAGGGCGCGCCGCGAGAGCGAAACTGATCCGCTGGCCGAATCACTTGTGCATATTGCGGTCCGTACTCCCGAGCTGCGTTCAGCTGTGGCAGAGGGACTGTGGGAGATCCGCAAACACCTCATGCCCGGGGCCGTGGTGGAGCTGGACAGCAGCGGCGTCGAGGAACTGCAAGCTCTGATTCCCCAGCTGGCCACAGCCACCGATATCGACCCGGCGACACAGGAATTCGCAAAGATCACGACGGAGCGGAAGCCCTGATGGGCACCTCCGGCTCCTACGGAGGCAGCGGCAACGCGGACTGGAAGCAAACCCACGACGCCTTCGACGCCCTGCCCGTCGCCGCCCTCTCCGGAACCGGCCCCCAAGCCCCGTCAGATCCCACAGATGTTCAGCAGCAACTCCTCGACAACATCCTCGACGCGCTGTCCACAGCCTTGCAGAACGACGACGCGGACCGTGGAAGCCCACCTGCCGCCGGATACCCGCTCTCAGCGCTGCTGACATCCCCCCGAGCCAGCGGCGGCGGGGGAGGAGGAGCCGGAGGGACGCACACACCCAATGGACGAGCCGGCGCCGGATCACGACGCCAAGTCATCAAGGGCTCCGCCCGCGGCGCCGCTGCCCTGGCCGGCGCCTACGCGCTGCGCAACGGTGACGCAGCCCGCCTGCAAGAACTTGGCCTGAACCTGACCGAATTGCGCAACCTGCGCCCACTCGCGCAGATCTCCCGCATCCTGCAGACGGTCCTCGGCGACGCAGGCCACCCCGACGAGGCCGCCCTGCGTAAAGCGGCCACCAGATACGTCAAGGCCGTACTCCTCGATCCTGAACCGCCCGCACAACAGTACGGCTTGCGCGGACTCGTCACCGAATGGATTTACGAGCTCGCCCTGGTCGAGCTCGGATCGCAAAAGGCCCAAGGCAACCTGACCGCGCAGGAAGCTATCGCCAAGCAAAGACTGGTCCGTTCCTGGCTGGAGCGCCGCCTCAAACACATCGGCATCCCTGACACGCGACACATGACCGTGCGGGAGTTCTCCGCAACAGCAGCCGAGGTGACCGGGGAGGCACTGCGCATGCTTCGCGCACGACGCTCATGACAACCGCCATCGAAGTGCTGCCGCACGACGCTCAGCAGCACGAACTCTCCGCCACACCCCTGCACTGGGCCCGCACCTCCGCCGACGGCCCCACTCTGGAAGTGGCCGGCACGCTCGGATGGGACCTCGACCAGATCGGCCCCGTCCCAGTGGCGGCCGCAGACCTGGTCCGCATCGCCACCTCGGCCTACCTCGCCGACCGCCGAACCTCCCGGCCCACCACCTTCGTCAGGACAATCGAACTCACCGCCCACACGGTCAACCCCGACCCCTGGAACAGCGCACCCGGCGAACTCATCGAAGAGCTCCTGCACTGGCTCACCGGAGACGTGTGGCATCTGCACGCCGTGCCCGCCACCCCCACCGACCGGGCCCAGAC
>NZ_JAAXYC010000270.1 GCF_018619185.1 Streptomyces sp. McG3
GTACCGCGCCATCCGGATGCATACCGCACTTCGACGCACGGGCGGACATACGGACGCGGGCAGCACCGGCTCCCGCTGTTCCCGGACCGGCCCGGCTCCGGGTGGTGGTCGCGGACGACAACCCGGTGGTCCGGGCGGGCCTGGGCGTCCTGCTCTCGGGCCGGGCCGACATCCAGGTCGTGGCAGAGGCCGCGGACGGCCGCGAGGCCTACGAGAGGACGCTCCAGCACCGCCCCGACGTGGTCCTGCTCGACGTCCGGATGCCCGGCGTGGACGGCATCTCGGCCCTGCCGCACCTGGTCGGCCTCGCGCCCGTGCTGATGCTGACGTACAGCCGCGAAGCCGAGATCGTCCACGAGGCGCTGCGCCTGGGCGCGGGTGGCTACCTGGTGCACGGAGAGTTCACGGCGGACCAACTGGTCCGGGCGGTGCGCGACACGAAGGACGGCCGCGCGAACTTCACCGCCACGGCCGCCGACGCCCTGCTGGCCCACATGCGGCTGGGATCGGCTCCGCCCCGGGGTCCCCTGCCGGAGGGGCTCGGATCGGCCCTGACGGCGGCGCCCCTCCCCGTGCACCCGGCGCCACGCCCCCTCGAAACTTCGGAAAGTCTTTCGCAACTGCAACCTTCTGTGGGACAGTCTTCTCTGTCCGGGGGGTCGGCACCCACCCCCAACAGGCAGCAGTACAAGCTGAGTTCGCGGGAGGTGGAGGTCATGGACCTGATTGCGTCCGGAATGAGTAATCAGCAGATCGCCGCCACCTGCTTCATCAGTGAGAAGACGGTCAAGAACCACATCAACCGCATCTTCACGAAGCTCCACAGCACCACCCGCAGCGAGGCGATCGCCCACTGGCTCGGCACCGCGACCCGGAACCCCGGGCGGCAGCCATGACCGAGCGATCGCGCGGCGAGCGGACCCAGGAAGCCTTTTGGGCCCGGGAATGGGCCCACGGGCCCTCTGGGACGGTGGCGGTTCCCCCCTATGTTTCTCATGTCGCCAACGGCACCGGCCGGGAGGAAGCCGGTATCGAGGGCGGCACCGCAGGAACGTGCGAGTCGGCCGGCAACCGGTCGGCCGAACCAGGAGGGGAACACCATGCCGAACATCACCCTGAAGACCGCCGTCCGCGTCAACGGCTGGGCCAACACCGCCGTCAGCAGCATCCAGAAGCGCTACGCGGCGAAGGACCGGGGACAGACGGCGTTCGAGTACCTGGGCATCATCCTGGTGGTCGTGGCGATCATCGGCGCGATCGCGGCCTCCGGGATCGGCGGGAACATCTCCGGCCGCATCGACGGACTGGTGACCTCCATCGTTTCGGGCTGATGCGCGAGCGCCAACACGGCGACGCAGGGCAGGCCTTCCCCATCTACATCATGATGGTGGCGGGCCTGCTCTTCCTTGCGTTGGCCTTCTTCGCCGTCGGTAAGGCCTCGGCCCTGCGCAACGGTTCCCAGGGCGCGGCGGACGCCGCCGCGCTGGCCGCCGCCCAGCAGGCACGTGACGACTTCGGGACCGGGTTCTACGCCTCGCTTCCCGGCAACACCTTGGACATCTTCCTGGGCGCACCCTTCGTTCCGCCCTGCTCGGAGGCGGAGCGGCTGGCCAACGCCAACGAAGCCGACATGACCCTCTGCGTGCCGAGTTACGGCTACCTGCGGGACACGATCACGGTCAAGGTCAAGGGCCGTGATCCGGTGGACTCGCCGGTGCTCCCGGGTTCGGAGAGCAAGTTCGCCAAGGCCGAGGCCACCGCGCTCATCGAGTTCCGCTGCCCCAATCCGAAGGCCATCGACGCCAACAGCGACGGTGTCCAGGACCTCTTCATCTTCACGTGCCGGAACGGCAAGATCCTCGAGATCGCGCCCGGCAGCCCTCCGCCGTGGAAGAGCGTGAGCACGACTCTCTTCGACGTGCGGTTGGTCGACCAGTGACAGCGAAGCGAACGACGAGTAGAGGAATCGGACCATGAGCATGCGGCGGACCACGACGACCAGAAGGGCGATGGTGGCTGTCTCGATGACGGCTGCCCTGGCCCTTGCTCTCGCCGGCTGTGGCGACGACGGAGGCGAGGAGCCCGGCAACGAGGGCTCCGGCGCCCCGTCCGCCCCGGCCAGCCCCTCCGCGGAGGACAAGGGCGAGACGCAGCAGGAGGACACGGCTGCGGGCGAGAACGTGGACCCGGACGTGAAGCTCGCGGAGACCCGCGGGCAGGGTGGCCTGGTTCTGGTGGTCAACGAGGTCAAGCGGGACTCCGGCGGCTTCCTCACTGTTCAGGGCGCGATCACCAACGAGGGAGACCAGGCACGGACCACCTCGGGCTGGGCCGGCTCGGAGGTGAACATCGTCAACAAGAATCCCAACTCGGTCGCCGGCGCAACGCTGGTGGACAAGGCGGGTAAGAAGCGCTACTACGTGCTCCGGGACACGGACTCCCGCTGCCTCTGCACCACGGCGATCTCATCCCTCGCCCCCGGCAAGACGGCGCCGATCTTCATGCAGTTCCCCGCCCCGCCGCAGGGCACGACCGAGGTCGACTTCACTCTCCCGACCTTCGCCACCACCTCGCTGAAGATTTCTGGGTGAGTGCGGCCATGAAGACCACCAAGCGCCCCCGGGCGGCCCACACCATGGGACAGGCCGTCGCGGTCGCCGTGCTGATCGCCGGCACCACGCTGCTCGGAGCCTCACCCTCGTACGCCGACGACGGGCCGAGCGTCCCGCCCGGGACGGAGGCGACGTCGGAGCCGCCCGTTCCCGTCGACCCGAACGACCCGGACCTGAAGATGCCGGAGGCCGGCACCCTTGCCCCCGGCCGGGTCCTGGACATCGTCCAGGTCGTGGAGGACCTCGGCGGCGAGGAACGCCGCGAGGACAGCAACGCCGACATCAAGTTCGCGCTCCAGGCCGAAGTCCTCTTCGGCAAGGACAGCGCGAAGCTCGGTTCGGCGGCCAACGCCCGCATCGCGGCGATCGCCGCCGAGATCAAGAAGCAGAACGCGACCAAGGTCCGCGTCTTCGGCTTCACCGACAACCTCGGCTCCTCGGCCCACGGCGACGTGCTGTCCAAGCAGCGGGCCGACGCCGTGCACAAGGTCCTGTCGAAGGAGCTCGGCGCCACGATCACGTACGAGATCCGGGGCTACGGCGAGCAGTACCCGATCGCCAGCAACAGCAACGAAGAGGGCCGCAAGAAGAACCGCCGCGTGGAGGTCTCCTTCCCGCGCGGCGCGGGGTCCTGACTTTCTCCGCACCCCACGGGAGACGGCCCGGCCCAGCACGCGACGACCGTCGCGCGCCGGGCCGTTCGTCGTCACGGAGGACGGCCCGCCCGGACCGTCAGGGCCGTAAACCGGCCACATCCTCTCCGCGCCCGTCACCCGAACGGCGGACCATCGTTTGCGTTGTGGATCAAACACATCCCCTACGGACAAGAACACAGCGGGTCCGTCGTGCGGCCGGGCCGGAATCAGGACCGGCGGCAGGTGCGGCGGGATGCGACACGTCGTGCGCCACGGACACATGGGTCAGCGGGGGTGCCGGGGTGCACGGACGAACAGGCGTCGAGAAGGGTGTGATGGGTGTGGAGGCCCACGCGACGAACGAGCGGGTGACGGGACGCACCTGGACGGTGCGGCTGGACCCTGTCGGCCGCGGCCGGGCGGACGTACGCGTCTCGTGCAGCCGCCCGGCCTGCGCCGCGCAGGTGCTGCCCTCCGCTGCCGTCGGCCGTACGGCGGCGGTCGAGCACCTCAAGGCCCACCTGCGCGCGGGCCCGGCCCCCCGCCCGTCGGCGTACTGCGCCTGCCGGGCCGCGGAATGCCACACCCACATCCGCCCCGCCGGACCGCGTGAGCGCCCCGCACCCTGGAGGTGCGGCGGCGCGGTCGTCCTGGCCGTCGTCACGGACCGGGAAGGGCGCTGGTGGCAGGTGATGGAGTGCTGCTCACGCTGCGCTGCCGCGCATCCCACCGCGAAGATCGCCGCCACCGCACCGGCCCCCGACCGGACGGCTCCCACCGGCGCCTCCCGGGCCGCGGCGGTCCCCGTGCCGACGGTGTCGGCTGTCGGCCCCCACTTCTCGCACACCGCTTCCGGGGCATCCGGGGCCGCCGCCCCGCACGAGGTCCCGGCTCCCCGGTCCGAGAGGCCCCCGAGGCCGGCGCGGCAGCGCGCCCGGCGGGGGAGGATCGCGCAGCGTTTCGTCCCGCACGATCTGCGGCCCGTCGCGCTGCGCGACGAACTCACCGAACTCGGCGAGCTCTTCCGCGCCTACCAGCAGCGCGCCGAACCCGACCTCGCGGTGCTCGCCGACCTCCACGCCCGCAAGGCGACGGCCTTCAGCGCTTGGGCCGAAGTGACCGCCGACACCGGACTGCGCCTCGACGCCCAGCGAGCCGAACAGGCCGCCGCCACCGCCCGTCTCCAGCATCTGCACCGCATCGGTGAGGCCCCGGAAGGCGAAGAGCCCGCTGTGGCACGGCTGCTGACGGCGCCCGCCCAGTGGGATCACGCACGGGCCGTCCTCACCCACGTGGCCGACCACGCGCCCCTGCCGGGGCCGGAAGCCCGCCTGCTGGTGGTGATGCTGACGCTGCGCACCGCGCAGTCCGGCACCGGCAACCTCGTCGGGCAGGACCTCAAGGGGCTGCCCCTGGCGGAACCCGAACACCTGGTGGAGCAACTGGTGGAGTGCGGCTGGCTGGAAATCGCCGGTAGCGTCGACGAACTGATCGCCTCCCGCCCGGAGAACCCCACCCGTGTCGGCGTGCCGTCCCTGACGCCCGACGAGAGCGACCCGGGCCCGTTCACCTTCGGCAGGAAGATGCGCCCCAAGCTCAGCGGATGGGCCCAGCGGGTCGTCGGTGAGAAGAAGCTCCGCAAGGGCAAGACCACGGCCGACGCCCGCCTGCTCGCCCTGGCCCTGGCCACCGGCGTCACGGCCGACGGGCGACTGGGGCCCGGGGGAGAGGGCCTCGGCGTGGCAGCTCTCTCCTCCCGGTGCGCCATCGCCCCGGACGACCTCGGGGAGTTGGTGGACCGGCTGACCGCGGCGGACTGGCTGACGGAGGCCGTCCTCACCGACGCCGACGCCGACGCCGACACAGCCACCGACACCGTCCTCACCGGCCGGCTGACCGAACGCGTCCTCCCCCTCACCTGCCCGCTTCTGCCCTGAGAAGCAGAAGCAGAAGCAGGAGCAGGAGCAGTAGCAGTAGCAGGAGCAGGAGCAGAAGCAGAAGCAGAAACGGAAGCGGCCCGGGGCTTCAGCCTCCCCCCTAGGACACGCCGAGCTGCTCCGCCAGATCCGCCAGACCCTCCGCGTACAGGTCGAACCGGTCCGAGGAGGCGGGCGGGTCGCCGACCGGGCGGGCCACATAGGCCGTGCGCAGGCCCAGCGCCTGGGCGCCGCGCAGGTCCCAGGCGTGGGCGGCGACCATCAGCAGGCGCTCCGGCGGCGCTTCGGAGCCGGTGACGGCCAGCCGGTAGACCGCCGGGTCCGGCTTGTAGGCGCGGGCGTCCTCGGCGGACAGCGCCTGGTGCCAGCGCAGTCCGGCGTGGACGTTCAGTTCCAGCAGCGCCGTCCGGCTCGCGTTGGAGAGGCCGATCAGCGGGAAGCGCCCCCCGATCCGGGCGAGCCCCGCGACGGTGTCGGGCCACGGCGGGAGGCGGCGGGCCGACCGGGCGAGCGCCTCCACCGCTGCCGGATCCTCGACCCCGGCGGCCTCCGCGACGACTCCGGCGGCCTCCTGGTCGAGGAGATCGCTGGGCAGGTAGGGCCGGTCGCCGTCGAGGACGCGGCGCTGCTCGCGCTCGATGTGCCGCTGCCACAGCAGCAGGAGCCGCTCGGTTCCGGCGGCTTCGGGGGCATCGGGGGCATCGGGTGCGTCGATCGCGTCGAGGGACGAGTCCACCGCGCGAACGTCGGCGCGGAGTCCGGCCGGGTCGTCGACGAGCGCGCGGATGCCGGTGCGGAGTCCGGCGGGTTCGTCGACGAGCGTGCCCAGTACGTCGAACACGACGGCGTCGATCTTCAGCTCTGCCATGGTGAGGGTCTCCTCCAGGATGGGCGGCTGACCGAACAACACCACAAGCCCTCTGTCGCATCCCCTACTTGACCGTGATCGACCCCACGAACGCGTCCAGGCCCTCCGCGTCGACCGCGTCCTTCACCGCGTTCAGGCGCACCACGAACGGAACGCCCTTCGAGTCCACGCCCGCGACCAGGACCCCGCTCATCGGGGTCCCCACGTTCGGGGTGTCGTCCCGGCCGTCCGCCGTGAAGTCGTAGTCGATCCGGCGGGCTTCGCGGGCCTCGCGGGCGCCGTCCGGGCCCGCGAGGCGGATGTCCTCCGTCGCCCTGCGGGTGGAGTTCATGCCGATGCCGGCGCCCGCCGCCGCTGCCGCCCCGGCCGCGTCGTCCACCCCGGTGGCGAAGTCCAGCTGGACCGAGACCATCCCGGTCCGGATGCCGCCCTTCTCCTGGAGCGCCACGGCCGCGTTGCTCTTCGCCCTTTCGACCGCGGGCTGTTCCACGTACCCCTCGTTCTCCGGGTAGCCGACGCGGACACTGCTGGTCTCCAGCGTGCCCCAGCCCTCGGGCACGGAAGCCGTGTCCCCGTCGTCGCCACACCCGGTCAGCAGGAGGGCGACTCCCAGGACGGCCGCCGTGCCGGCCGTCATCCGTCGCCGGGCCGCGCGCGTCCCGCGCTTCCTGATGCTCATCGTTCGTCCCACCTCCCGCTCAGTTCGCGCAGTAGCTGTACGGAAGATACGTGCGGGCGTCGCCCTGCGGGGCCCCGAGGAACCGCGCGTCCGTCAGGGACTCCTTCTTCTCCTCCGTGGAGAGGGAGAACCCGAGGCTCATGCCGAGCGAGACCTCGAAGCCGAACTCCTGGGCGTCGCTCTCGCCCGTGTACCGCAGGGAGCTGGACAGCCCGTCCTCGAACATCAGCTGCTGGAAGGGGTCGTTGCCCTCCGGGCGGTTCTCCATGCCGCGGTCGCCGAAGAGGTACTCGAACGGGGCGGTGTTGTTCCCGGAGCCGTCCAGCCACTGTTCGGCGACGCCCCGCTTGGCCTCGGTGTCCGCGTCCGTGTCCTTGCCGAAGACGATCGAGTTCGTCACCACGTCGATGCCGGTGCCGCCCGAGGAGTCCGACGCGCTGCCCTTGCCGCCGCGCTTGTCCTGGCCGCTCTCGCCGTTGTCGCCGCCCACCTCGACCTTCCCGGAGGCCGAACCGTTCTCCACCGTCTGCGTCATGTCGATGCGGACGATCTTCCCGGTCTTCTGGTCGCGGGTGACGGTGATGGCGCCGGTGCGGTTCTGCTTGCCGCCGACGGTCCCCTTGACCGGGCCCACGTTCCCGCCGGCCTTGCCCTCCAGTTCCAGCTTGGCGGTGTACGTGTACGACTCGTTGCCGTTCACGTCGTCCCTGGCGATCGTCACCTCGGGCGAGAACTTCGCCTTGCCGCCCAGCTTCGCGCCCAGTTCTCCCTCGTCGCCGCCCTTCACGGAGAGGCCGCCGTCCGCGTAGGCGTTGAGGCCGACGGTCGAGTAGGAGATCTTCCTGTCACCGATCTTCCGCTCGATGTCCTCCTTCTTCTCCGCCCACTTCATCGCGGAGTACCAGCCGCCGCCGTAGCCGCCGCTGTGCTTGGTGGAGGTCTCCCACATCTTCATTTCCTCGATGTCGTCCCGCATCTTCTGAGCCTCCTCCTCGCTCGCGAAGATCCAGGTGTCACCGTTGGTGATCTTGATGCCGCCGCCGATGTCGACGTCCGCCTTGCCGAGGCTCCCGAGCTTGACGCCCGGGGTGCCGGCGGTGGCCCCGGCGGACGCGGCGTCGGTGAACGTCATCGAGACGACCTTGTCCTTGCCGTCGACCGTGCCGTCGCCGTTCACATCGGTGCTCGCCTGCGAGACCTTCTGCTGGAAGCCGTACTCCTCGCCCCACTCGAACCAGCCGATCTTGACCTTGCCGCCCGCCGTGTCCGAGATGCTGGAGACCTGGCACATCCTGGGCTCGTAGTCGGCGTCCGTCCTCGGCTTCGCCTCGGGGTCCTGGCCGCCGGTCGAGCACGAGCCGCCGCCACCGGCCAGCGAGCTGATCGCGCACCGCAGGCGCTCCCCGATCTTTCCGCCGACCCCGGCCATCGCCATCGCACCGATCAGCAGGGTGACGAGGACGACGAGGCCCAGGTACTCCATCGCGGTCGCGCCGCCGTCCCGCCAGTTGTACGCGTAGCGGGGCGGCTCCGGGGTCCGGGTGGCGCGCTCCTCCAGGAGCCGGTCGACGGCCACTCCCGACGCCGCGCCGGCCGCCAGCGAGACGCCGGGCATGAGAACGCCCTCGATGCCGACGACGTCCCCGGCGACGGCGAAGCCGTACAGCAGCCCGGCCAGCGGTACGGCGAGGGCGGCGAGCAGGTACAGGACGCGGGAGGACTCGCGGTACTCCTCGGGGAGAATCCGGGCCGAGGCCAGGACCGTCAGGAGCGTCACGACGAGGGCGGGCAGATGGAGCAGGGCCAGCCGCCAGCCGAAGGACTCCAGGCGCTCCTCGGTGCCCAGCAGATCGACCAGGACCCGGCTCATGACGAACCCGAGGGCGAGATAGACGAGGCCGCCGGTCACCCAGCTCCGGGTCAACGCGAAGAACCGGCTGCCCCGCTGGGCTTGGCGTGGGGCGCCGTACCCCGCGATGTCGTGGCGCCCCGACGGTATGTGGCCCGCGCTCCGGTCTCCCCAGCCCCCGCCACCGCTCACGGTGCACCTCTCCTCGACCCGCGCGTGTTGCCCGACGGCTGAGAGCGTACGGCCGAAAAGCTGCCCCGGCCCGGGCCCCCGGTCCCAACCCCGGGCCCAAGTGCGCTGCCCCGGAGCGCTGTTGCGCCGTTGGTGCGCCGGCCGTTCCGCTTGGGGCCGTCCGTGGGCCCGTGGGCCCACGCCGCCCCGGCCGCGGCTCAGTACGCTCGGATGTGCCGGTGGTCGCCGACCACGACGCCGTGAAGAACCGCGATGGGGGTGGGCGTCGATGGATGCCGGATTCTTCTACTCGTACCACCTGGGCTGGACCCGCCTGGACGCCCGGACACTGCTGGGCGACCTGGAGGCCGAAGGGCTCCGCCCGACGCACCCGGTGTCCGGCCGCACCATGCTCGTCAGCCTCGACTCCGCTTCCCTGGGCGCCCGCTCGCCCGTCACCCGCGAGCAGTTGCTGTCCATCGCCGGGCTCCAGCGGCTCCGCGAGGTCGGATTCCGGTTGTGGACCGACGGGGGCCTCGACCTCCTGGTGCGCATCCGGCAGGCCCGGGCCGGCGTCGTCGCCGTGGAGTTCTCCGTGGGGGAGCTGCCCGAGCCGGAGCGGGAACACGCGGTGAGCGCCATCCGGCGGACCGTCGGGCGGGCCTCCGTGCTCTGCATCGGCTTCGTCGTCGACCGGAGCGGGGCGACGGCCGCCACCGACTGGGACGGCGTCGTCATCGAGGGCGACGCCCACCTCCACTCCTGGCCGGACACCGTCGCCGTACGGGACGAGACGGCCGCCCGCCACCCGCAGCTGGCCGTCATGGACGGCGTCGAGATGTCGCCGTGGAAGGTGTACGGGAACGAGGTGCTCGGCGTCTGAGCCGGGCCGCCGCGAACCCCCGGACACGCCCCGGGCCCCGGCCCCCGGTGCGGAGGGATGCCCGTCGGCGACGTCATAATCGGCCGTATGTCCGATCACCAGCTCCGCACCCGGCCGCCCGCCGGTCCGGCCCGGGGCCCCCGCACCCCAGGGTCCCGGGCCGCCGCCGCGCTCCGGGCCGCCGCGCCCGCGCTCGCGGTCTACGCCGGCGCGCGGGCCCTGGGGCTCCTGGCCTTCTGGGCAGCCGCGTCCGCCGCCGGGAAGGACCCCCTGGGGCCGCTCAGCGGACGCTGGGACTCCGTCTGGTACCAGCGCATCGCCGAGAACGGCTACCGCTACACCGTCACCCTCCCCGACGGCTCCGTCCACTCCGACCTGGCGTTCTTCCCCCTGCTCCCGGCGCTGGAACGCGCCGTCTCCGCCGTGACTCCGCTCACCCCCGGCGGCGCCGGGCTCCTCGTCGCCTGGACGGCCGGGCTGCTCGCCGCCTGGGGCATCTTCGCCGTCGGCGCCCATCTGCGCGGACGGCGTACGGGGGTGGTGCTGGCCGCGTTGTGGGGCGTCTACCCGACGGCGTTCGTCCAGTCGATGGCGTACACCGAGACCCTGTTCACCGCGCTCGCCGCCTGGGCGCTGTACGCCGTCCTCAAGGGCCGCTGGATCGTCGCGGGCGCGCTCTGCGTCCTGGCGGGGCTCACCCGGCCCACGGCGGCGGCGCTCATCGCGGCCCTGGCGATCACCGCGGCCGTCACCCTCGTACGGGAGTACCGCGACGAGCGCCGCGCCGGCCCGGTGCTGCGCCGCAACGCCAGGATGATCGCGGGCGTGGCGCTCGCACCGCTGGGCTGGCTGGCGTACGTGGTGTTCGTGGCCGTCCGCGAGGGCAGCCCGTTCGCCTACTTCGACGTCCAGGCGCAGTGGGGCAACAACATCGACGGCGGTCGCGCGCTCGCCGCCTTCATCGCCGGCCTCCCGTGGCCCGCGGCCCTCGGCCTCATCGCGGCGCTCGGGCTGCTGGGGTGGCTGGTGGTGCTGTGCGTCCGGCAGCGGCAGCCGCTCCCGGTGCTCGTCTACGCCCTCACGATCGTCGTCATCTCACTGATCGGCGCCGGGTACTTCGGCTCCCGGCCGCGCCTGATGATGCCCGCGTTCCCGCTGCTGCTCCCGCCCGCCGTCGCCCTGCTGCGGCTGCGCACGACCGGGCGCACGGCCGCCGCGCTCACCCTCCTGGCCTGCGCGTCCGCCGCCTACGGGGCCTGGACCCTGCTGGGCCCGGGCCCGCCGTAGCCCGGTCCCCGGCCCGCGGCGTCGCGCCGCGGGCCGTTCTCAGGCCCCGGAAGCTGACGGGGCCGTCGCTCTCAGCTCCACCCGTACGCCCGGCCGCAGCCCCCACCCCTCCAT
>NZ_JAAXYC010000271.1 GCF_018619185.1 Streptomyces sp. McG3
CGCCGGGGCGGGGGTGGCGCGGACGCGCAGCGCCAGGTCGAGGGCGGCCTGGTCGGCGAGCCGGTGCAGGTCGAGGCCGAGCAGCTCGCCGATGAGCCGCAGCCGGGCGGCCAGGGTGTTGCGGTGGACCTTGAGGTGGCCGGTCGCGTGCGACGAGAACGCCAGCCAGGAGCCGGCCGTGGCCACCAGCTCCTGGGCTCCGGGGTCCTGCACGCGGCGCGGCACATGCGTCAGCAGCGGGGCCAGCAGGTCGTGCGCCCACTGCCGCCCGGCCGGTCCGACGACGAGCGCGGGATCCGGCGAGCTCCCGAACCGGGCGTGCCGGGACGGCAGTTCACGGGCGACGGCCAGGGCGTGGAAGGCCTGGCGGTAGCCGGTCGCGGTGTCGGCCAGCGGCACGGGTTCGCTGACGCCCACGACGCAGTCGTCGACCCGGGCGGCGACGGCCGCGTCGGTCGGGGCGGCCCCCTCCGCCGGCTCCTCCGCGGGCATCACCAGGATGAGGTGGCGGGCGTAGACGGGGCACCGCACGATCCAGGACCGGCCGCCGTCCGCGTCCACACAGACCCGGGCCACCTCGTCGTGGCCGTCGCGCGAGCACTCCACGACGCACACCCGTACCGGATCGGGCAGCCGGGGGCGCAGTGCGCCGGCGACCTGCTGGGCGATGGAGAGCTGGCCCGTCATCAGCAGGTGCAGCACCGCCTCGCGGCCCCGGGACTCGGCGAGGTCGACCCGGCGGCGCTTGCGCTCCAGGGTCTCGGCCTGCCGGCACACGGACAGCGGCAGGACCACGTCGGCCAGCAGCGTGGCGAGCCCGGCGGCCACGGGCCGGGGGGCGACGACGGCGAGCACGGGGGCCGCGCGGTCGTCGGCGCTCAGGGGGAACAGCAGGGCGGTGTGCGCGCCCGTGTCGAGGGAGTACGCCCGGGCCGCGCGCTCCGTGAGGGCACTCGCGCCCTCGGCGACGAGCCCCGCGATGTCGGGCACCACCGCCCGTGCCGTACGGGACTCCGCGTGCAGCACCGTCCCGTCCGGGCCGACGAGCCCGGCCCAGCCACCCGCCCGCCCGGCCAGCCAGCGCAGCAGTTCGGCGGTCCCGCCGGTGCGGGCCAGCCGGTGCATCAGCAGAAGGTCGTCCGCACGCTCCCGTGCTCGCATCTGTTCCCCCGTTCCCGCCCGGGACACGGCCGTGGAGCCGGTGGACCACCCCGCACGACTGACTGTGCGGACCGATACCCCCGCGGCCGCCCCACTGGGCGCATTGAATCTCCCGTCTCCCTACCCTGCGTTCTATCGTCCGAACGTGTTCCAGCCCGTCGGGGGACGGCTCCGGAACAGGGGGGCGCGGGGATACGGGGAACGCGGCGGCAGCGGCTCACGGGGGTGGTCGCTGTCGTCGGCTCCCGCCCCGCGCCGATTGTCAGTGGTGCCTTCTATCGTCGTCGTCACGGGAGCCGGACTCCGGCTTTCGGCTCCGGCTTTCGACGTGCCAGGAAAGGCCCCCATGGAGTTCCGTATCGAACGCGGTGCCCTGACCGACGCCGTGTCCTGGGCGGCCCGTGTGCTGCCCGTGCGCTCGCCCGTCCCCGTGCTGGGCGGGCTGCTGCTGGACACGGAGAGCGGGGGCCGGGGCGAGGGCGGGCCGCTGAGGATCTCCGGGCTCGACTACGAGGCGTCCGCGCGCGTCGACGTGGACGCCGAGGTCGTGCGGCCCGGGAAGGTGCTCGTCATGGGGCGGCGGCTGCTGGACATCTGCAAGGTGCTGCCCGAGGGGCCCGTGGAGTGCGCCGTGGAGGGCTCGCGGTTCACGGTGTCGGGCGACGGGGCCCGGTTCGGCCTGTCCGTGCTGCCGCTGGACGACTACCCCGCTCTGCCCCCGCTCCCGCAGGTCCGGGGCGCGGTCGACGCGGAGCTGTTCGCGGCGGCGGTGGCGGATGTGGCGGTGGCCGCGGGGCGCGACGACACGCTGCCCGCGCTCACCGGGATCCGGCTGGGGCTCGACGGCGACACGATGACGCTCGCCGCGACCGACCGGTACCGCTTCGCCGTACGGACCCTCCCGTGGAAGGCGGCCACGCCGGACGGGACCGCCGACGTCATCGTCTCCGCCCGCCGCCTGACCGAGATCGCCCGCTCGCTGGGCCGGTCCGGGCTGGTGAGCGTCGCTCTGGACGCCGGTTCGGCGGGCTTCGAGCACGCCGGGACGCGGACCACGGTGCGGCTGCTGGAGGGCCGGCTGCCGCGCCACGAGAAGCTGTTCGCGATGCCGGACCCGGCGGTCGCGGTGGTGGACCGGGCCCGGCTGACGGAGGCCGTCAAGCGGGTCTCCGTCGTCGCCGACGGGGACAGCCCGGTGCAGCTGGCCTTCTCCCGCGCCGACGCCTCCGTGACGCTCCGCGCGGGTTACGAGGACGACGTGGCGTCCCAGCGGCTGCCGGCCTCCCTGGAGGGGGCCGAGGAGCTGACCGTGGCCTTCAACCCCGGCTATCTGGCGGACGCCCTGGCGTCCTTCACGGAACCGTCCCTGCGGCTCCTGCTGCTGGGGGCCGGACAGCGCGCGATGATCACGGACGAGGCGGGCACGGACGTCCACCGGCACCTGCTGATGTCGGTGAAGCCGCAGTTGGCGTGACGGGCACCGGACGCCGAAGCGGGGGCGCGCCCGGCGTGAGCCGGACACACCCCCGTTCGGGTGGGGTCCTCGGGGATCCTCAACGGCCCTCGCGCGCCGCTGAGGTGCGGTACGGAATCAGCAGCTCAGGTTCGGACCGGTCGTGGTGCCGAGGATCTGGGTGAACTGCGTGAACTTGTTGATGCGGCTCTGGACCTGCGCCGGGTTGCCGCCGTTGCACTCCAGGGAGCCGTTGATCGAGCGGATCGTCTCACCGAAGCCGGCGTTGTTGACGATGGCGTTGTGCGGGGTCATGGTGCCGGGGCCGTTCTGGGTGTTCCAGTACCAGAGGCCGGTCTTCCACGCCACGGCGGCGTCCTGCTCCACCAGGTACGGGTTGGCGAGCAGGTTGATGCCCAGGGCGTCACCGGCGGCCTTGTAGTTGAAGTTCCAGCTCAGCTGGATCGGGCCGCGGCCGTAGTAGGCGGCCTGGCCGGCCGGGCAGCCGTAGGACTGCGTGGTGTCGCAGTAGTGCGGGTAGTTCGCCTCGTTGACTTCCTTGATGTAGAACAGCCCGCCGGTCTCGTGGCTGACGTTGGCGAGGAAGGCCGCGGCCTCGCGCTTCTTCACCTCGTCGCTGCCGGTTTTGGCGAAGGCCGGGAAGGCGCCCAGGGCGTCGGTGAGGCCCTTGTACGTGTAGAAGGCGTTCCGGTTCGGGAACATCTGGTTGAACTGGGCCTCGCTGACGACGAAGCCGTTGTTCTCGCCCGGGTTCTCGCCGCCGGTGCCGCAGGCCCCCTTGTCGGCCCAGACGTCCGAGGTGCCCGGACGCTCGTTCTGGGTCCACCACTTCGCGGTGTAGTTGCGGCCGTTGTACGAGACCGCGCCGCCGTTCGTGTAGACGGAGGAGGAGCTCCAGGCCGTGGCGCAGGTGGCTGCCTGCGCGGTGGTGGCGGGAAGAACGATGAGCGCCGCGACGATCGCGCTGAGCGCGACCAGCAGACTCATGACACGTCGGATCACGTGATCACACTCCTTGGACGCGGCGCGACGTCCGGCCGGCGCCGCCGTGGGGGTGCCGACACTCAAGCGAGGATGGTCTGGACCTGTCAAGGTCTAGACCATCCTCGAAGAAGGTGCCGGTTCCACCGGTTTCGGCCGCCGCCGCCCGGGGCGATCACGTCAAGAGGGCCCCCAACAGCGCCTATTCCGGAAGGAGTCCATCCGGATCGCCCGCGAACGGGGGCGGAACCGAAGGTAAAATCTTCCGGCCCGCCCAGCATGCGGACGCTTCCGCACGACCGGCGGACGCACCGTGCTCAGCAGGTGAGCCCGGCCCCCGGGGCCACCCCGACGATGCCGGTGATGCGCTCGTACCGCTCCACCCGCGCGGTCACCGACCCCGGGTTGCCGCCGTCGCACTCCAGGGCCCCGTTGAGCGAACGGATCGTCTCGCCGAAGCCGGCGCCGCCGACCATCGCGTCGTGGGAGGTCATGGTGCCGGGGCCGTTCTGGGTGTTCCAGTACCAGAGGGCGGTGGCCCAGGCGACGGACGGATCCCGCTCGACCAGCCAGGGATCGTTCAGCAGGTCGAGCCCGAGGGCGTCCCCGGCGGCCTTGTAGTTGAAGTTCCAGCTGAACATGATCGGGCCGCGCCCGTAGTACGCCTCGCGCCCCGCCGGGCAGCCGAAGGGCTGGGTGTCGTCGCACTTGCGCCAGTAGTTGGCCTCATTGATCTCCTTGACGTACTTCAGCCCCACCGACTCGAAGTCCGCGTGCGTCAGGAACGCCGCCGCCTCCCGGGCCCGGGTCTGCGGCGTACCGACGTTGGCGAAGCGCGGGTAGGCGTGCAGCGCGTCGATCAGGCCCTGGTACGTGTAGAAGGGGTCGCGGTCCGGGAAGATCTCGTCGAACCGCTGCTCGCTGATGACGAAGTCGGACACCCCTCCCGCACAGGCGCCCCGGTCCGACCAGGCGGATCCGGCGCCCGGATTCTCGCCCCGCGTCCACCACTTGGCGCTCCAGTTGCGCCCGTGGTGGGAGACGGCGTCCCCGGCGCGGTAGTCGGCCGAGGCGCTGTGGAGCGGCGCGCAGGGCTCGGCGGCGGGCGCCGCGGCCGACGCGGCGGGGGCCGCCACGAGAGCGGCGGCGAGGGTGACCAGGGCCGCCGGGACGGTCAGGAACCTCTTGGCACGGGCGATGCGATCGATGCGGTTCAGGGCTGCTCACTCCTTCGGCGCGGCACACCGAGGACCCCGGCAGGCCGACATGACGGGCCACCACCCAAGCCCGCCTGGTCTGAACCTGTCAAGGTCTAGACCAGACATGCCGAAGTCCCGCCGAAGCCATGCCGGAGTCCCGCCGAAGTCCCACCGGAGCCACGCCCTGCTTCATGGGGCTTGATACCCACCCCGGGTATATGGCCGGTCAAGCCATTGCGATGGGTGACGCCCCTTCCATAGCGTCATCGGGTGATAACCGCCCACCCCCGCCGACAGGCCGCACTCGTCGTTCTCTGCTTCGTCCAGTTCATGCTGGTTCTGGACGATACGGTCGTCAACGTCGCCCTCCCCAGCATCAGGAGCGACCTCGGATTCAGCACCACGGACCTGACCTGGGTCGCCAACGCGTACTTCCTCGCCTTCGGCGGACTGCTGCTGCTCTTCGGCCGCCTCGGCGACCTGATCGGCCGCCGCCGGGTCTTCCTCTGGGGCGTGATCCTGTTCGGCGCCGCGAGCCTGCTCTGCGGACTCGCCCAGGAGCCCTGGCAGCTCGTGGCCGGACGGTTCGCCCAGGGGGCGGGCGCGGCCATGGCCAGCCCGGCGGCCCTGGCGCTGATCACCCTGCTCTTCCCCGGCCGCGGGGAGCGCGCCAAGGCGCTCGGCATCTGGGGCGCCATCGCCGGTCTGGGCGGCACGACCGGGGTGGTGATCTCCGGGGCGCTCACCGGGCTGGCGTCCTGGCGCTGGATCTTCCTGATCAATCTACCGGTCGCCGTCCTGGCCCTGGTGCTCCTGCCGCGTCTGGTCGGCGAGAGCCGCACCGACCGCCCCACCCGGCTGGACGTCCCGGGCGCGCTGCTGGGCACCGGCGCCGTCGTCTCCCTGGTCTACGCCCTGCTCCAGACCGAGCAGGCGGGCTGGAGCGACCGGTCGGTCCTGGTTCCGCTGCTGCTCGGCATCGCCCTGGGGGCCCTCTTCCTCGTCGTCGAGGCACGCACGGCGGATCCGCTCATCCCGCTGTCCTTCCTCTCCGTCAGGATCCGCGTGGTCTCCAACGCCGCGGGCCTGCTCTTCGCCGCCGCCTTCTTCTCCCTCTCCTTCCTGCTGATGCTGCATCTGCAGACGGTGCTGGGATACGGGCCGCTCAAGGCCGGCTTCGGCTTTCTGCCCTACGGCGCGGGCATCCTCACCGGCGTCTGGTGCTCCTCCCGCGTCGTGGTCGGGCTCGGGCTGCGGTGGGCCCTGGTGCTGGCGTTCCTGATCAGCGCGGGCGGACTCCTGCTGCTCTCCGGGGTGTCGCCGAACGACAGCTACGCGATCGGCGTGCTGCCCGGCATGCTGGTGGTGAGCTTCGGCTCCGGCCTCGGCTTCCCCGCCCTCGCCATCGCCGGGGTCTCCGGCACCGACGAGGAGAACGCCGGCCTCGGCTCGGCGATCCTCAGCTCGGTGCAGCAGATCGGCGGCGCCGTGGGGCTGGCCGTCCTGGTCTCCGTGGCCACCCGGCGCAGCGAGGAGCTGACCGGTTCCGTCGGCCCGTCGCGCGCGGCGACGGAAGGGTTCTCCCTGACGCTCACCATCGCCGCCGGGCTGCTGGCGCTCGGCGCCGCGCTCATCGCCGTACTGCTCGCCAGGGACAGCGCGGCACAGCCGGAATCCGCCACGCGGGAGCCGTCACCGAAACCGGTGTAGCGAGGAAGCGGTGAGGGCGTGAACGCGCCGCGGCGGCGGACGACGGGGGTGCCCCGTCGTCCGCCGCCGCACGCGGTGTCGCTCGCCCGTTCCCTACAGGAACGAGTTGATCTCGATGGTCTCGGTCCGGCCGGGGCCGACGCCGATCGCGGAGATCGGAGCGCCCGACATCTCCTCCAGGGCCTTCACGTACGCCTGCGCGTTCTTCGGCAGGTCGTCGAAGGTCTTGGCCTTCGTGATGTCCTCGGACCAGCCCGGCAGGTTCTCGTAGATCGGCTTCGCGTGGTGAAAGTCGGTCTGGTTGTACGGGAGTTCCTCGACGCGCTTGCCGTCGATCTCGTACGCCACGCAGACCGGGATCTGCTCCCAGCCGGTGAGGACGTCCAGCTTGGTGAGGAAGAAGTCGGTCAGGCCGTTGACCCGGGTCGCGTACCGCGCGATCGGGGCGTCGAACCAACCACAGCGGCGGTCACGGCCGGTGGTGACACCGCGCTCGCCGCCGATGCGACGCAGCGCCTCGCCGTCCTCGTCGTGCAGCTCCGTCGGGAACGGACCGGCCCCGACCCGCGTCGTATAGGCCTTGAGGATGCCGATGACCCGGCTGATCTTCGTCGGGCCCACGCCGGCGCCGGTGCAGGCGCCGCCCGCGGTCGGGTTCGACGAGGTGACGAAGGGGTACGTGCCGTGGTCGACGTCGAGCAGGGTGCCCTGGCCGCCCTCGAAGAGGACGACCTTGCCCTCGTCGATGGCATCGTTCAGGATCAGGGTCGTGTCGGCGACGAACGGCTTGATCTGCTCCGCGTACTGGAGCATGTCCTCGACGACCTTGCCGGCCTCGATGGCCCGGCGGTTGAAGACCTTGGCCAGGAGCTGGTTCTTCTGCTCCAGGGCCGCCTCCACCTTCTGCTCCAGGATCGACTCGTCGTAGAGGTCCTGGACGCGGATCCCCACCCGGTTGATCTTGTCGGCGTACGTCGGACCGATGCCCCGGCCCGTCGTGCCGATCTTGCGCTTCCCCAGGAAGCGCTCGGTCACCTTGTCGAGCGTGACGTTGTACGGAGTGATCAAATGAGCGTTGCCGCTGATCAGAAGCTTGGACGTGTCGACGCCTCGCTCGTTCAGACCGCTCAGCTCGGAGAGCAGGACCGCCGGGTCGACCACGACACCGTTCCCGATGACCGGGGTACACCCCGGCGACAGGATTCCGGAGGGGAGGAGATGCAGTGCGTACTTCTGGTCGCCCACGACGACCGTGTGACCGGCGTTGTTACCGCCTTGGTATCGCACGACATAGTCCACGGATCCACCGAGGAGGTCGGTGGCCTTCCCCTTGCCCTCGTCACCCCACTGAGCACCGAGCAGCACAAGTGCGGGCACAGGCGTACACCCCTTCCGGGCGGGGCATGTCCAAGGTCAGGGGGCGTACGTAAAGGTCGTACCTGCCGCACGACGATGTACGGCAAAGCCTGAGCCGTCGAACCGGGTGCCCCGGAATAGACGAAGCCCCTGGCGCAATAGCGCAAGGGGCTCTTGCACCAAGATGCTACCCGAGGAAGGACCGAGGTGTCGGCTGCAGAGCCCCCCGGCGACGGAGACGACCAGCTCCTGGTGGTCATCGACCCGGTCGCCCGCCGGACCGACGGCGAGTCCGTCCGTATCGCCAAGGACGTGCTGAGCGCCGGCTCGCACGCCAAGATCTGCCTTCCGGACACCCCCGAGGAGTTCGCGCGGGCCCTGTCCCGGCGGGGTTCGCGCAGGCCCGTGGTGGTCGGCGACGATCACGCGCTGCTGCGCGCGGTGGCCCAGCTCCACCGCGAACGGGAGCTGGCCGACGGCGTCCTCTCCCTGATCCCCGTCGGCGCGGCGCACGCCCTGGAGGTGGCCCACGCCCTCGGCGTCCCCCGGGGCGCGGTGGCGGCCGCACGGACCGCGCTGGACGGCGCGGTGCGCCGTCTGGACCTCCTGGTCGACGACAGCGACGGCGTCGTCCTCGGCCGCCTCCGCATCCCCGCCCCGGCCCCGCCGTCCGGCTCGGGGGGCCCGCACACGGGCGTCACGGCCGTCTGGGACACCTGCCGCTCGCTGATGACGTCCCTGGTCCGCCCGGCCCCGGTCGCCGCCGCCGCGCACCCGGGCACGCACCGGCTGCGCATCGAGGCGGACGGGGTGCTGCTGAGCGACCTGGACACGCCGGTACGGGGCATCTCGGTGACCTCCCAGGGCGGCGGGGGCCTGGCCGACGTCGTCGTCCGCACCGCCTCGGGCGAGGACGTCACGGCGGAGGCCAAGGCCGTCACGGTCTCCGGCGCGGACTTCCGCTACCGGGCGGACATACAGACCGGGGGGCCGGTCCGCACCCGGACCTGGACCGTCCGGGCCGGCGCCTGGGGGCTGATGCTGCCGGGCCCGGCGAGCGCGGACGGGACAGCGGGCGCACGCTGGTAGAAGACGGCCCGAGACGTCCCGGAGGTGACCGTCATGACCAGGATCGCTGTCGGATGGCACATCGACCTCGCATTCGAGGAGGACGCCCACCGCACCCGCGCGGCGGCGCTCGTCCGCCTCTCCGACGGAACAGAGGTACGCGCCCACGGCTACGCCAGCCGCCATCCCTCGGACTCCGATCAGCAGCGGGTCGGCGAGGAGATCGCGGGGGCCAGGGCGCTCAACGAACTGGCGATGAAACTGCTGACCAAGGCGCACGACGAGATCGACGAGGCGTCGGGCCGACGGTCGTACCCGCTGACGTAGCACCGGGGCTCCGCCCCGGAAGCGGAACCGCGCCCGCGCCCCACCGCGTCCCCCAGGCATGGAGATCCAGAACCCACGGCGGGACGCCGTCGTCGGAACCGCCGGCTGCCTGACCGCCTTCGCCGGAGCGCTCGCGGGCATCGCCCTCTGGGCCCCGTACGGCAAGGACGGCCTCCTCGACGGCTTCGAGGGGGCCACCAACTGGGACGTCGTCCGGTTCGGCCTGCCCCTCATGATCCTCGGCGGCATCGCGGCGGCCCTCGCCGTGTTCTTCCTGGTCCGGGGCGACTGGAAGCGGACGATCGGCCTCGTCGCGGCCGTCGCCGCGCTCTTCGCGATCGGCGTCGGCCTCGACGCGCTGGCCGGAGCGCCGGGGCCGGAGTGCTACGACCCCTGCTGACCGGCCGGTCTCACACCTCCGCCCGCAGCTCCTTCAGCCCCCGGATCACATACCCCGGCTGCCACTCGGGCTCGGCCGTCATCCGCAGGGCCGGCGCCTTGCGGAGCAGCTCCCCGAAGGAGGCGGCCAGCTCCAGCCGGGCCAGCGGGGCGCCCAGGCAGAAGTGGATGCCCGCGCCGAAGGTGATGTGCGGGTTGTCCTCCCGGGACAGGTCCAGCGTGTCCGGGCGCGCGAACCGCTCCGGGTCCCGGTTGGCCGAGCCGAACAGCAGCGCCACCTCCGCGCCCCGCCCGATCACCTGGCCGTCGATCTCGATGTCGTCGAGCACCCAGCGCTCGAACATCTGCAACGGGGTGTCGTAGCGCAGGAGTTCCTCGATCGCGCGCGGCAGCAGAGCGGGGTCGGCGCGCAGAGCGGCCAGTTGCTCCGGGTGGTGGAAGAGCGTGCGCCAGCCGTTCACGGTGGTGTTCACCGTCGCCTCGTGGCCCGCGTTCAGCAGGAGCACACAGGTCGAGATCATCTCCTGCTCGGTCAGCCGCTCGCCCTCGTCGTGGGCGGCGATGAGCGCCGAGATCAGGTCCTCGCCGGGGTTCGCGCGCCGCTCGGCGATGAGCCCGCGCAGATACGCGGAGAAGTCGACGGAGGCACGGACGGCGGCCTCGGCCGTCTCCTCGGAGGGGTTCAGCTCGAACATCCCGCAGATCGCCGCCGACCAGGGCCGCAGCAGCCCCCGGTCCGCCTCCGGGACGCCCAGCATCTCCGCGATCACGGCGACCGGCAGCGGCTCCGCGACCTCCGCGAGAAGGTCCCCGCCGCCCTTCGCCACGAAGGCGTCGACCAGCTCGGCCGCCAGCCGCCGTACGGTCGGGGCGAGGTTCTCGACCGTACGCGGGGTGAACGCCTTGGAGATCAGCCGCCGGATCCGGGGATGGTCCGGGGCCTCCAGATCGAGGATGCCCTGCCCGTTGAGCGTGGTGAACGGCTCGTGCGCGGCGGGCGGCGGGGTCCGGCCGAACTCCTCGTGGCCGAAGCGGTGCAGATACGTCCGGCCGAGGCGGCGGTCGCGCAGCAGGGCCGACACATCGGAGTGGTGCGGGATCAGCCACTGCCCCGTCGGCTCGAACCAGTGGGCCCGGCCGGCGGCGCGCAGCGCGGTGTAGGCGGGGTAGGGATCGGCGACGAACGCGGGCGACCAGGGGTCGAAGGACACGTGCATGACCCGACGCTACCCGCGCCCGCCACCGGCGCAAGGGGTGTACCCGCC
>NZ_JAAXYC010000272.1 GCF_018619185.1 Streptomyces sp. McG3
CGCCGGCCGGGGCCGCCTGCGGGGCGGGGCTCAGGTCCGTTTCGGCGCCACCGGCAGCGTGCGTGCCAGGGCGGTGGCCGCCCGGTCGGAGGTCACCCGACAGGCTCTCAGGTCCGGTAGACGTCCAGGCGGCCGCACATGCCGAATCGGCCGTGCGCCGAGGGCCGTTCGGCGTGGACGCGGGCATCGGCGAGGTGGCCGGCCTCGCCCCGGTCCAACGCGTCGAGCTGTCCGGCGGTGGCGGCGGCGGCCGTGGCGGCTCCCCGCTCCCAACGGCCGCGCCACTCGGGCGTCCGGGGACGGACGAGCGCGGCGGCGGCACGGTGGAACGCGGCCAGCGGCTCCGGGTCGCCGTCCTCCACGGCCTCGCGCAGGACCAGGAAACCCTCCACGGCGAGGTCGCGCCGGGCCCGTGCGGCCCGCTCCTGCACGGCCTCCCCGGCGTCCACGGGCAGGGTCGCCGCCGCGCGGTAGACCTCCGGGTCCGCGAGACAGCGGGGCGGCAGGGTGAGCACGGCGTCGCCGGCCTCGGGCAGCCCGCTGTTCTGCATGAGCACGACGACGCGCAGCCCGTCCTCGTTGACCAGGCGGTGCACGGCGCCCGGGGTGAACCACACGAGCGCGCCCGGTGTCAGCGGGGTCTCCTGGAATCCGGAGGCCGTGAGCGTCTGCACGGAACCGCTGCCGCCGACCACGACGTACCCCTCGGAGCAGGTCAGGTGCAGATGCGGGGTGCCCCCGCGCAACCCGTCGGCAGCGGGCCAGTCGTAGACGCTCAGGTGCGATACGGCGACGGCTCCGGGCAGTCCTTCGAAGGTCACCACGGGGGCTCCTGGGTCTCGGCGGCACGGGGCGCGCGGACGCGCCGCACCGGCCGCCCGCAAGCGCTTTCTACGACAGCTGAACGCTAGGGCCGCCACGGGACGCCGGTCAAGGGCACGGCACCCGCCGGACGGCCGCCCGCCGCCCCGGCCGCGTCGGTGCGGCCGGGGCGGCGGGCCTGTGCGCGGGCCGCTGTCAGTGGCTGGGTGCAGACTGGCACTAATCCGGCACAACGGTGTTTCGGGAGGTCCAGGACCATGACCGACGTATTGCTCACCGCAGGCACCCGCAAGGGTCTCTTCATCGGCCGCGGACACGGCGGGACCTGGGAGATCACCGGCCCGCACTTCAACGCGCAGGCGATCTACTCGGTCGCCGTGGACACCCGGGGGGACACCCCGAGGATCCTGGTCGGCGGGGACAGCGCGCACTGGGGGCCGTCCGTCTTCCACTCCGACGATCTGGGCGAGACCTGGACCGAGCCCCGGCAGCCCGCGGTGAAGTTCCCCCGGTCCACCGGGGCGTCGCTGGAGCGCGTCTGGCAGCTGCACCCGGCAGGACCCGAGGCGCCGGACGTGGTCTACGCGGGCACGGAGCCGGCCGCGCTGTTCCGTTCCGAGGACCGGGGCGAGTCGTTCGAGCTGGTCCGGCCCCTCTGGGAGCACCCGACCCGCTCGCGGTGGGAGCCGGGCGGCGGCGGCGAGGGGCTGCACACCGTCCTGACCGACCCCCGGGACGCCAAGGCCGTCACCGTCGCCGTGTCGACGGCCGGCGTGTTCCGGACCAAGGACGGCGGCGCGAGCTGGGCCCCGTCGAACAAGGGTGTCTCCGCGGTCTTCCTCCCGGATCCGGACCCGGAGTTCGGCCAGTGCGTCCACAAGGTCGCCCGGGACGCGGCCGACCCGGACCGCCTCTATCTGCAGAACCACTGGGGCGTGTTCCGCAGCGACGACTCCGGCGGCCACTGGAGCGACATCGGCGCGGGCCTGCCCTCCGACTTCGGGTTCGCCGCGGTCGCGCACCCGCACCGCGGCGACACGGCGTACGTCTTCCCGATCAACGCCGACGCCGACCGGGTCCCGGCCGAGCACCGCTGCCGGGTGTTCCGCACGACCGACGCGGGGCGCACCTGGGAGCCGCTCACGGAGGGCCTGCCGGACGGGGCGCACTACGGCACGGTGCTGCGGGACGCGCTCTGTACCGACGACGCGGATCCCGCCGGGGTCTACTTCGGCAACCGCAACGGCGAGTTGTACGCCAGCGCTGACGACGGGGACAGCTGGCGGCAGCTCGCGTCGCATCTGCCGGACGTCCTGTGCGTGCGTGCGGTGGCGCTCGGCTGACGGCAGTTGATCGGAGTGGTCGTATCAGCAGTAGAGTGCGGGCCGTGGCAGCACGACCGTTGAAAGAGATCATCGAGCCGGGGTGGGCGGACGCCCTCGAACCCGTCGCCGAACGCGTCGCCGCTATGGGCGACTTCCTCCGCGCGGAGATCGCCGCGGGACGCACGTACCTGCCCTCGGGGGCTCATGTACTGCGGGCGTTCCAGCAGCCGTTCGAGGAGGTGAGAGTGCTGGTCGTCGGCCAGGACCCGTATCCCACCCCGGGGCACGCGATCGGGCTGAGCTTCGCGGTGGCGCCCGACGTCCGGCCGCTGCCGGGCAGTCTGGAGAACATCTTCCGGGAACTGCACGCGGACCTGGGGCTGCCCAGGCCGTCCAACGGCGATCTCACGCCCTGGACGCGGCAGGGGGTGCTGCTGCTCAACAGGGCGCTGACCACCGCGCCGCGGCGCCCCGCCGCCCACCGGGGCAAGGGCTGGGAAGAGGTGACCGAGCAGGCCATCAAGGCGCTGGTCGCCAGGGGCACGCCGCTGGTGTCGGTCCTGTGGGGGCGAGACGCCCGCAATCTGCGCCCGCAGTTGGGCGACTTCCCCGCGATCGAGTCCTCGCACCCCTCCCCCATGTCCGCCGACCGGGGCTTCTTCGGCTCGCGGCCTTTCAGCCGCGTCAACGAACTGCTGGAGCGCCAGGGGGCGCAGCCCGTGGACTGGCGGCTTCCGTGACCCGTCCCCCGGCGGCGCCCGGCGCGGCCGGACCAGGCGCCTACGTCCTCGGGGTGGACTCCGGCGGCTCCGGTCTGCGGGTGGCGCTCGGCCGGGTGGAGCTGCCCGGGCCCGACTCGACGACGCTCTGCGCGGAGCCGGTGCGGACGGGGCCCGGTGGCATCGACGCCGGGCATCTGCTGGACCAGCTGCTGCCCGCCGCCCGGGAGTTGCTGGACCGGGCCTCCGCCTCCGCGACCGACGGCACCCCGGCCGACGGCGCCCCGGCGGGTGAGGTCGCGGCGCTGGCGATCGGGGCCGCCGGCATGGCCACGCTCGGCGACCGGCTGCGGTCGGAGCTGCCCGGCGCGCTCGCGGACGCACTGGGGGTGCGCCGGCTGGCGCTGGCCGCCGACGCGGTGACGGCCTACGCGGGCGCGGTGGGACAGCGCCCGGGGGCGGTCGTCGCGGGCGGCACGGGCATGATCGCCCTCGGTACGGACCTGATGGAGTGGCGCAGGGCCGACGGGTGGGGTCATCTTCTGGGTGACAGTGGCGGCGGTGCGTGGATCGGCCGTGCCGGGCTGGACGCGGCGATGCGGGCCCATGACGGGCGGCGTGGCGGCTCCCCCGCCCTGCTGGACCGGGTGCGGGCTGTGTTCGGACCGGCCGAGGCGCTGCCCGGGCTGCTCTACCCGCGCTCCGACCGGCCGGCCGTGCTGGCCTCGTTCGCCCCGGAGGTGGCGGCGTGCGCCGGAGCGGATCCGGTATCCGCCGGCATTCTGCGGCAGGCCGCCGGTCATATCGCCGAAGCGGCGGCGGCTGTGTGCCCGACGTCCGCCGGGACGGAGGCCGAGGACGGCGAGGGCGGTGAAGTGGCTCTGACGGGTGGCTTGTTCAAGATGGGCGAGCCCCTGATCGCTCCCCTGCGCGAGGAGCTGGCACGGCTGTTGCCGGGGGCCCGGGTCACCTCGGCGGCGGGCGATCCGCTGACCGGCGCACTCCGGATCGCGCGGGCCCTGGCTGCCGGGGATCTTCGCCTGCCGCTCCACCCGACGATGCTCTTCGTGCCCCAGGAGCACGGGAGCGGACAGCGCGGCGGAACGGCGGTGCGCGACGAGCCCCGCACGGGGTGACGTCGGCGGGACGAAGGAGGGCTGGACGGGGGCCGGCGGAACAACGACCCGACAGACAGGGACACTCCGGTGGTACATCACTCATCGGACATAAGCGGATAGTTAACGCTCGACCGGACCCTCCCCGAACGGAGGGGCAGGCAAAACCAGTAGCATGCGGCGCCATGAGCACCCCCACTGGGCCCGCTTCCGGCCTGCCTGTACGAATGCCGCGACCTCGCCAGTCCGGACGGCACCGCCGCCCGGAGCCCGTGGTCGCACCCGAGGGCGCTGCCGCGCTCGTTCTCGCCGTTCCCGGTGCCCCTTCTTCGGCCACGCGCAGCCTGGCCGAAGAGGTGATCAGCATCGCCCGTTCCGAGCTGCCCGGCCTCAACGCCCGGATCGGCTACCTCGACGGCGACGATGCCGAGTACCCGACCCTTGCCGGCGTTCTCGCCCACACCGCCGCCGAGCGCGTCGCGCGCTTCGAGCAGGCCGTCGCCGCCGGGCGTGAGGTCGCCGAGCCCGCGGGGCCGCCCGCCGTCGTCGTCCCGCTGCTCGCGGGTCCCGACAGCGCGCTGATCCGGCGGATACGGCAGGCCGTGATGGACAGCGGTACGCAGGCCGAGCTGACCGATGTGCTCGGCCCGCACCCGCTGCTCGCCGAGGCCCTGCACGTACGGCTGTCGGAGGCCGGGCTGGCGCGCGCCGACCGCGCCAGGCTGTTCACCGTGGCCACCGCCGCCGACGGCATCGTGCTGGTCACCGTGGGTGGCGAGGAGGCCGTGCGGGCCGCCGGGATCACCGGCATGCTGCTGGCCGCCCGGCTCGCCGTGCCGGTGATGGCCGCCGCGCTGGACGTGGAGGGCTCGGTCGCCTCGATCGCGGAGCAGTTGCAGGGCTCCGGCTCCGCACAGCTGGCGCTGGCGCCGTACCTGGTGGGCCCGGAGGTCGACCCCGGCCTGCTGGACGCCGCCGCGAAGGAGGCGGGCTGCGCGACGGCCGAGCCGCTGGGCGCCTACCCGGCGATCGGCAAGCTCGTGCTGTCCCTGTACGCCACGACGCTGGGCATCACGCCGGCGACGCCGCAGGGAGCTCAGGCCCACTGACCGGACGCCGTCGCCGTGGGGCGGCGGCTCGGGAAGCCGGACAGCGCTGTCGGACGCGACCGTCCGGGGGTCGACCGCCGGCGGACGTGGCGCCCCGGGGCGACCGCTGTCAGACGAGGACGACGCAGGAGGCCGCGGGAACCTCGACGGAGCCCGCGTGCCGCGGGACGCCCGTCTCGGCGTCCACGGCGAACCAGCTGACGTTCCCGGAGTGCTCGTTGGCCGCGTACAGCCACTGGCCGCTCGGGTCGAGGGTGAGGTCGCGCGGCCAGCGGCCGCCGCAGCCCACGGTGGCCACCAGGGCCGCCTTCTCGCCGCTCTCGTCGAGAGTGAGCACGGAGATGCTGTCGTGGCCCCGGTTGGCGGTCCACAGGAAGCGCCCGTCGTGTGCGACGACCACCTCGGACGGGTAGGTGCGCGGCGCGTCGCCGGCCGCCTCGTGCTCGGGCAGCACCGCTGTCACGCCGAGCACCTCGAGACGGCCCGCGGCCGCGTCCCAGCGGCACACGGTGAGCGTCGGCTCCAGCTCGCCCAGGACGTAGGCGAGCGAGCCCGAGGGGTGGAAGGCCAGGTGGCGCGGACCGGTGCCGGGGCGCAGGGCGGTCTCGCTGTGCGAGCGCAGGGCGCCGGTGGCGGGGTCCAGGGCGCAGACGCGTACCGAGTCGGTGCCGAGGTCCACGCTGACCACCCAGTTCCCCGAGGGGTCGGCGAGCACCTGGTGGGCGTGCGGGGCCTCCTGGCGGCCGGTGTCCGGGCCGCTGCCCTCGTGCTGGAGCACCGAGGCCGCCGCTCCGAGCGAGCCGTCGGCGAGGACCGGCAGCGCGGTGACGCTGCCGGAGGTGTAGTTGGCCGTGACCAGGTGGTTCGCGGCGAGCGCGAGGTGGGTCGGCGCATCGCCGTCGACGGCGCGGACGGGGCCCAGGAGAGCCGGCACGTCGCCGTCGAGGGCGAAGGCCGCGGCGACGCCGGGGGCGCTCTCGCCGACCGCGTACAGGGCCGTGCCGCCCGGGCCGACCGTGAGGAACGAGGGGTCGGGCACGGCGTCCGTGGACCCCAGCACCGTCAGCGCACCGGTGTCCCGGTCCACGGCGGCGGCGGTGATCCCGTGCCCGCCCGCCGAGGTGAACGACCCTATGAATGCCCGCCCGGCGCTGTTGCCGATCATCGCGCTACCCCTCTTCACCGTCGCCGCGATCTTCACGGCCGACGGTAGCAGGCACCCCCCTGCGGTCCAGACCAATGCGGCCGGAAGGAATCGGCGGGCACGGGCGCGCGGCCCCGGCGGTCAGGCCGGTTCGGGCGCCACGGCCGGTGTCCGACCGCCCCGACCCTGGAGCGGCGCCGCCAGCGCGGCGAGTGCGCGCTCCAGGCCGTGGAGGTGGGCCAGCGCCGGGTCCGCGGCGGCCCCGGGCAGCTCGGGCAGGTGAAAGCCGCGGGAGCCTTCGGGTGCGGTGAGCGCCTCGACGGCCGCCTCGACGCGGGAGCACGCCGCCGACAGCCGCGCGTCGTGCGAGGCGTCCGGGTCGGCAGCGATCGAGGCCAGGCCCCGGACCTCGGTCACGCAGTCGTCCAGCAGCGCGAGCACCTGCCGGGCGCGCGCCTTGCGGGCCGGCAGCGGGCTCAGGGGGTGCACCAGCGGCGCGAGCGAGAGCCGGACCCGGCCGAGCAGCACCTCCAGTTCGGCGACGCGGGGGCCGGGGTCGGCGAGCGTCGAGCCGGCGAGCCGGTCGGCGGCCTCCGCCGTGCAGGCGTGGACGCACCGCAGGGCCTTCTGGATCCACGCGTCGGTGATGGCGTGGGTGGTGACGGGCAGGACCAGCAGCACGGCGAGCACCGCGCCGAGGGAACCGACGGCGGTCTCCGCGACGCGCAGCCAGAGCAGGGCGGCGTCCAGGACGCCCAGCGCCCCGTAGAGCAGGCCGGCCATCACCGTCACGAAGAACATCATCCAGCTGTACGAGACCGCCGCCGTGTAGAAGATGCCGAAGACGCTGACCGCGACGATGGCGGCGGTCGGGGCTCCCGCGCCGTCGAGCGGGATGGCCACGGCGAAGCCCGCGACGATCCCGATCACGGTGCCCAGGACCCGCCGGAATCCCCGTACGAGCGTCTCGCCGCGCGAGGTGGTGTTCACGAAGACCCACCAGGTGGCTCCCACGGCCCAGTACCACCGCTGGTCGGACAGGATCTGCCCCAGGCCCAGTGCGAAGGCCCCGCCCAGGGTGGCCTGGACGGCCTGCCGGGTGGTGATGCGCAGAGGGCCCGGGCCCTCCGGGGGAGCGGGCGCGGCCGCGACGGGCAGCCGCCGCTCATAGCACCACAGGCCGAAGCGCACGGCGGACGAGACGGCGAGGGAGAGCAGCACCGCGGCGTACAGCTCGGGCAGCTGACCGGGCACGGTGTGCAGGAACTGGGCGGCGAACAGCATCATGAACGCGAAGACGCCCAGCGCGTGCCCGCGCGGCCCCCAGCGCCGGGCGTACACGCCCGCCCCCATCACGGCGAGGAAGATCAGGTCGCGGGCGACCGGCTGGTCGTGCAGCACGGCGGCGACGGCGAGGACGGGCAGGCCGACGACGGGGAGCAGGACGGTGGTGACCGCCTGACCGCGCACCGTCGGGTCGGTCACGGTGAACAGGGCGAGCAGCGCCGCGAGGCCCCCCGTGATGGCCGCCGCGAGCGAATGCCCGGCGAGGCCGCACAGCGCGACCGCGAGGCTGATGCCGAGAACGCCACGGCCGGCGAAGCGCAGCCGCACCCGTCCCGGGTCCGGCGCCACGAACACCCTCTTCAGCACACTTCCGCCCCTTCCGCGTCTCCGCAGCACTCGCATGAAAAAGGCGCCGCGGAAGTCCGCAGCGCCATCGATGGATCCATTGCAGCATCTATCGGGCTCTTGGATCAAACCGGGAGAAGAACCATGTACCAATGGCTCAGCCGATCTCGCGAATATTCGGCCACCAGCGTGCCAACGGACCACCCGGGACGGACGCCACCGCGCGCACGGCGGATGGACGCACCGGACGGCCGCGCTCCGGTTCGGGGGGGTGAGCGGGGATGAGTACGCGTACTCATCCCCGGGGCGGGACGGGCGGCGCACGATGCCGACATGGACATGGACACGCACGCGGACGGGATCCGGGAGGGGCGCGAGCCGCGGAGCGGAGGGGCGAACCTCCTGGTGTTCCTGGCTCTGCTGCCGCTCGACGCGCTCGCCGGCGGCTACGCCTGGCTCGCGGTCGGCATCGGCGGCTGGGCCGCCGCCCACAACGGTGCTGAAGCCGCCGTTCCGGCGGCGGAGCTGGTGGTGGGCGGCGGCGTGCCGGCGGCTGCGGGACTGGCCCTGTGCTGGGGACGGTACTGGTGCGCCGCCGCGGCCCAGTTCGTCTTGACGGCCGTGCTGACGGCGTGGCTGCTGTCGTCCTACGGCTGAGGCGCTGTCGTCCCGCCCCGGCGGCACGGGCCCCTCGCCCTGGGTACAGTCGGGGCCGCACCGGACGGCTCGGAAGGAGATCTGCGGATCATGGCGGTGGACGCTCTCGACACCCGGATCCTGCGCCTGCTGATCGAGCAGCCGCGTACCAGCGTCCGGGAGTACGCGCGCATCCTCGGCGTGGCCCGCGGCACGCTGCAGGCCCGGCTCGACCGGCTGGAGCGCGACGGGGTGATCACCGGTACCGGACCGACCCTCTCCCCCGCCGCGCTCGGTCATCCCGTGCTCGCCTTCGTCCACCTGGAGGTCACCCAGGGGCATCTGGTCGAGGTGGGCGACGCCCTGGCGGCCGTGCCCGAGATCATCGAGGCGTTCTCGACGACGGGCGGGGGCGATCTGCTGACCCGCGTCGTCGCCCGGGACGCCGGGCATCTGGAGGACGTGATCCAACGGCTGATCCAGCTCCCGGGGGTCGTCAGGACCCGGACCGATGTGGCGCTCCGCGAGCGGGTGGCGCACCGGGTGCTGCCGCTGGTGGAATCCGTGGGGCGCGCGGCGGGCGACCGGGACCGGCCGGGTCCCGCACCCGGTCAGGGGTGACCGGGCCCACCACTGCGGACTGCGGCATGCTGGGGCCATGACGTCCCGCCCCGTGACCGCGCCCGGCCCTCACGTGATCTTCGATCTCGACGGAACGCTGGTGGACAGCGAGCCGAACTACTTCGAGGCGGGGCGCCGGCTGCTCGCCCGGTACGGGGTGCGGGACTTCGACTGGGCGGCCCACACCCGGTTCATCGGCATCGGCACCCGGGAGACGCTGACGGTCCTGCGCGCGGAGTACGGGATCGACGCCCCGGTCGAGGAGCTGCTCGCCGCGAAGAACGCCCTGTATCTGGAGCTGGCCGGGGCGTCGACGGAGGTCTTCCCCCAGATGCGGGTCTTCGTGGAGCGCCTGTACGCGGCCGGGGTGCCGATGTCGGTGGCCTCCGGTTCGTCCCGGGCCGCGATCGGGGCGGTCCTCGCGGTGACGGGGCTCGACGCGTACATCCCGCTGTACGTCTCCGCCGAGGAGGTCGCGCACGGCAAGCCGGAGCCGGACGTGTTCCTGGAGACGGCCCGGCGGACGGGGGCGGAGCCGGCGGACTGCGTGGTGCTGGAGGACGCCCCTCCCGGAGCGGCGGCCGCGCACGCGGCGGGCATGCGGTGCTTCGCCGTCCCCTATGTGCCGGAGACGGCGTCCGACCCGGCGTTCGGGACCGCCGAACTCCTTTTCAGGGGCGGGCAGTCCGCGTTCACGGCCGATGCCGCGTACCGTCGGCTGTTCGGCTGAACCGGGGTCCGGCGGGCGCTCCCGGCGCCCGGGCGGGCGCGGAGGGGTACCGGGCCGTCAGCAGAGCCCGGCGAAAGGGCCGTCGGGGCATCGGGGCTCCGCCGGACCGATATCCTGATCATGTCCTTCGCCGCTCCGCCCCGGACTCCGCCGGAGACCGGGAACCACGGGCCCGGGAGCCGGAGCGGGCCACAATTCGAGATAGGTGTACAGGTGCTGGTAGCTGGTCGGTACCGATTGGTATCCCCCATCGGTCGTGGCGGCATGGGCGAGGTGTGGCGTGCCACGGACGAGGTGCTGGGACGTGCCGTGGCCGTGAAGCTGCTGCTGGGGGACCAGGCGGACGCCTCGTCGACCGCCCGCTTCCGTCTTGAGGCGCAGACCGCCGCCCGGTTGAGCCATCCGCATCTGGTGGCCGTGTTCGACTTCGGGGCCTGGGAGGACCGGTTCTTCCTGGTGATGGAGCTGGTCGAGGGGCAGAGCCTCGGGGACCTGCTGGCCGCCCAGGAGCGGGTCCATCCCGAACAGGTCGCCCTGATCGCGGGCCAGGCGGCCGCCGGGCTGGCCGCCGCGCACCGTCAGGGCATCGTCCACCGCGACATCAAGCCGGGCAACCTGATGCTGGACGCGGACGGTTCGGTGAAGATCGGCGACTTCGGGATCGCCCAGTTCGTCGACGACCCCTCGACCGCGCTGACGACGGCCGGCCACATCGTCGGCACGAGCCTCTACCTGGCCCCCGAGCGGGCCCTGGGGCGTACCGCCGACTCCGCGTCCGACATGTACTCCCTGGGCTGCGTCGTCTATCAACTGCTGCTCGGACAACCGCCGTTCCGCTCCGACACGGCGACCGCGACGCTGTACCAGCATGTCGACACCCCGCCGGTCCCGCTGCGGCAGCGGGGCGTGGAGATCTCCGCCGCCTTCGACTCGTATCTCCTCGGGCTGCTGGCCAAGCAGCCGGAGGAACGGCCCACCGCGCAGCAGGTCTCCGACTGGTTCCGCACCGACGCCTGGCGCGGCCGGCCGGAGCCCCTCCCTCTGCAGACACCCACCTCCCACCGGGCCTCCGCCCCGATGACCC
>NZ_JAAXYC010000273.1 GCF_018619185.1 Streptomyces sp. McG3
GTTTGACCCCCCACACCCCCGCCCCGTAACCTTGACCCTCGGTGTGTTTCCTTAACGCGCCTACCCCTGAGCACATCCCTCCCGGTAACGGTCGGTGTTCGCGCCGTCCGCCAGGAGAGGCCGCTCATCCTTCCGGATCGTCCCGGGCCCCGGCCCGTGCGAGCGGCTGGCATCAGGGGATCCGTTCCGAGCGAGAGAGAGATCCGCGTGTACGCCATCGTGCGCAGCGGTGGTCGCCAGCACAAGGTAGCTGTCGGCGACATCGTTGAGGTTGACAAGATTTCCACTGCCAAGGTTGGCGACACGGTCGAGCTCTCGACCCTGCTCGTTGTCGACGGTGACGCGGTCACCAGCGACCCGTGGGTGCTGGACGGCATCAAGGTCACGGCTGAGATCGTGGACCACCACAAGGGCGCGAAGATCGACATCCTTCGCTACAAGAACAAGACCGGTTACCGCCGTCGCCAGGGTCACCGCCAGCAGTACACGGCGATCAAGGTCACCGGTATCCCCGCGGCTGCGAAGTAAGGGACTGAGAACACATGGCACACAAGAAGGGCGCATCTTCCACTCGGAACGGGCGCGATTCCAATGCTCAGCGGCTCGGCGTGAAGCGCTTCGGCGGTCAGGCCGTCAACGCCGGTGAGATCCTGGTCCGCCAGCGCGGCACCCACTTCCACCCGGGCACGGGCGTCGGCCGTGGCGGCGACGACACGCTGTTCGCGCTGGCCGCCGGTGCGGTGCAGTTCGGTACGCACCGTGGCCGCAAGGTCGTGAACATCGTTCCGCTCGCCGTCTGATCCTTCTCAGCGCGCGCAGAACGACACACAGCACCTTCCGAGGGCGGATCTCAGCTTTCCCGGCGAACGGGGAAGCGGGTCCGCCCTCGGCGTGTTACGACAGAGACAATCCCGTATTTTTCTGCTGTACCTGGAGGCACCAACCATGACCACCTTCGTGGACCGCGTCGAGCTGCATGCCGCCGCGGGTAACGGAGGCCACGGCTGCGCCTCCGTCCACCGTGAGAAGTTCAAGCCGCTGGGAGGCCCCGACGGGGGCAACGGCGGACGCGGCGGCGATGTGATCCTCGTCGTCGAGCAGTCCGTGACCACGCTGCTGGACTACCACCACAGCCCCCACCGCAAGGCCACCAACGGCCAGCCCGGCGCCGGCGACAACCGCTCCGGCAAGGACGGCCAGGACATGGTCCTGCCCGTCCCCGACGGCACCGTGGTGCTCGACAAGGCCGGGAACGTGCTCGCCGACCTCGTCGGCCAGGGCACCACCTTCGTGGCCGGTCAGGGCGGCCGCGGCGGCCTCGGCAACGCGGCGCTGGCCTCGGCCCGCCGCAAGGCCCCGGGCTTCGCGCTGCTCGGCGAGCCGGGGGAGAGCCGGGACATCGTCCTGGAGCTCAAGACCGTCGCCGACGTGGCCCTCGTGGGCTACCCGAGCGCGGGCAAGTCCTCGCTGATCTCGGTGCTCTCCGCGGCCAAGCCGAAGATCGCGGACTACCCGTTCACCACCCTCGTGCCGAACCTCGGCGTCGTCACCGCCGGCTCGACCGTCTACACCATCGCGGACGTCCCCGGGCTCATCCCCGGCGCCAGCCAGGGCAAGGGCCTCGGCCTGGAGTTCCTGCGGCACGTCGAGCGCTGCTCGGTGCTCGTGCACGTCCTGGACACCGCGACCCTGGAGTCCGACCGCGACCCCGTCTCCGACCTCGACATGATCGAGGAGGAGCTGCGGCTCTACGGCGGCCTGGAGAACCGACCCCGCATCGTCGCCCTCAACAAGGTCGACATCCCGGACGGCCAGGACCTCGCCGACATGATCCGCCCCGACCTGGAGGCCCGCGGCTACCGCGTCTTCGAGGTCTCCGCGATCGCGCACAAGGGTCTCAAGGAGCTCTCCTTCGCGCTCGCCGGGATCATCGCCGAGGCGCGCGCCACCAAGCCGAAGGAGGAGGCGACCCGCATCGTCATCCGCCCCAAGGCCGTCGACGACGCGGGCTTCACCGTCGCCCTGGACGACGAGGGCATCTACCGGGTGCGCGGCGAGAAGCCCGAGCGCTGGGTCCGCCAGACCGACTTCAACAACGACGAGGCCGTCGGCTACCTCGCCGACCGGCTCAACCGCCTCGGCGTCGAGGCCGCCCTGATGAAGGCGGGCGCCCGGGCCGGCGACGGCGTCGCGATCGGCCCCGAGGAGAACGCGGTCGTCTTCGACTGGGAGCCGACCGTGACCGCGGGTGCCGAGATGCTCGGCCGCCGCGGCGAGGACCACCGCCTGGAGGAGCCGCGCCCCGCCGCGCAGCGTCGCCGGGACCGTGACTCCGACCGGGACGACGCGGAGAAGGAATACGACGAGTTCGACCCCTTCTAAAGAGGGTCTCCCGGGGGAGCCCCTCCCGGTCATGGCCGACGGCCCGTCTCCCCGGAGGCGGGCCGTCCGGTAGCCTCGGGGCCGGGCGCCGGTGGTTTTCGCCGGTCACGCCGGGTGCACGCGCCACGGATGTGTGGATTGAGCAACACATCTGTGGGGTCGGTCACCCCGTGCGACCGCCCCGAAGCGCCCAACCTCCCTGGCCAGAGGGTGAACTGCGGGTATCCGCAGGACGATCGGCGGACGACGTCCACCTTGCGAGACGGTCACGGAGAGTGCGACCATCACACTGTTTCCCCCGTCATAGCAAGGTAGGTCGTCTGTGTCTGTGCCGCATGAAGCCAAGCCCCGGACCACAGCGGTCGTGCTCGCCGGTGGGACCGGCCAGCGCGTGGGCCTGTCGATCCCCAAGCAGTTGCTGAAGATCGCCGGCAAGGCCGTCATCGAGCACACGCTGACCATCTTCGAGAACGCCGAGGGCATCGACGACGTCATCGTGCTGATGGCGCCCGGTTTCGTGCCCGACGTCGAGAAGATCGTCGCGAAGGCCGGACTGACCAAGGTCACCCGGATCATCGAGGGCGGCAACACCCGCAACGAGACCACCGAGCGTGCCATCGCGGCCCTCGGCGAGGGCCTCGCCGAGGGCGAGGACCGCAACGTCCTCTTCCACGACGCGGTACGCCCCCTGCTGTCACAGCGTGTGATCACGGACTGCGTCGCCGCGCTGGACCGCTACCAGGCCGTCGACGTCGCCATCCCGTCCGCGGACACGATCATCGTGACCCGCACGCACGGTGAGGACGGCGAGTTCATCACCGAGGTGCCCGACCGCTCCCGGCTGCGCCGCGGCCAGACGCCGCAGGCCTTCAAGCTCTCCACGATCCGCAGGGCGTACGAGGTCGCGGCGGGCGACCCCAACTTCCAGGCGACCGACGACTGTTCGGTGGTCCTCAAGTACCTCCCCGACGTGCCGATCTATGTGGTCGCGGGCGACGAGTACAACATGAAGGTGACCCAGCCGGTCGACGTCTTCATCACCGACAAGCTCTTCCAGCTGGCCTCCACCGCCGCCCCCCGCCAGGCCGACGAGGCCGCCTACCGGGAACTCCTCACCGGCAAGACTCTCGTCGTCTTCGGCGGTTCGTACGGCATCGGCGCCGACATCGCGTCCCTGGCGGAGAGCTACGGCGCGAAGGTCTACGCGCTGGGCCGCTCCACCACCGGTACGCACGTGGAGAACCCGGAGCACGTGGACGACGCGCTCTCCAAGGCCTACGCCGAGACCGGGCGGGTCGACTACGTCATCAACACCGCGGGCGTGCTCCGGATCGGCAAGCTGGCCGAGACCGACAACACGACGATCCAGGAAGCCCTGAACGTCAACTACCTGGCGCCCGTCCAGATCGCCCGCGCCTCGTACAAGTACCTGGCGGAGACCCAGGGCCAGTTGCTGCTCTACACCTCCAGCAGCTACACCCGGGGCCGCGCCGAGTACAGCCTCTACTCCTCCACCAAGGCCGCCATGGTCAACCTCACCCAGGCGCTCGCCGACGAGTGGGCGGGCGAGGGCATCCGGGTCAACTGCGTGAACCCGGAGCGCACCGCGACCCCGATGCGCACCAAGGCGTTCGGCCAGGAGCCCGAGGGCTCGCTGCTCTCCTCGGAGGCGGTGGCCCGCACCTCGCTGGACGTCCTGCTCTCCGCCCTGACCGGTCACGTCATCGACGTACGGCAGCAGGACCCGACGGCGGGAGCCGCCGAGTCCTCCGGCTTCGAGCAGGCCCTGGCCTCCGTGCTGGACCGTCAAGCAGATGTGTAATAATTCTTGACAAATGTGCTTTTCCGGGCCTCTGTTGTCGCTTTGTGCGATGACAGAGGCCCGAATGCGTGAAGCCGCACCTTCACATTTCCGCCAATACGTGAATCAACCGGCACCCCCTGGAGCAGGTTCTTCGTGATCTCGACAGCCATTCGCCTGGCCCGTGTGGGCAGCAGGTCGGAACTGGCGGCAGCGTTGTTGATGGGGCTGGGATATCCCTGCGTCATGCTTGCCGCGCTCATTCCCCACATCTGGTTCTTCGCGGCGGCCACCGCTGTCACGTATGCCACCGACTGGTATCTGCACCAGAAGGGGAGCTATCTGGTCAACCGCCTGGGCAAGGTGCGCGCCGGGCTGTCGATCCGCTTCCTGCTGCGGCAGCTCATGGTCATCCTGCTGCTGGCCCGGCTGGATCTCGCCGAGTCGCCGCTGTTCTACTCGGCGGTGGCCTGCTTCCTGCTCTTCTACGGGCTCCAGGCGCCGCACGGCGCCCTGACGACCCTGATCCGGCTCCGCCGCACCATGCCGGTCGTCACCCGCAACGTGGACCTGCACGCGGTCCGCATCCCCGACGCCCCGCCCGGCGCGCTGCTGCGCCGCTCCGCCGAGAAGATGCTGCACCTCGACATCCCGGCCGTGGTGGGCATCCTGATCGCCGCCGGTACCGGTGAGGACGTCATCGGCTACGCGGGCATCGGCCTGACGCTGCTGCTGGCCCTGCTCTACCTCGCGCTGCTGTTCCCGTACATGCGCCGCGGCCGGCTGGCGCCCCCGGCCCCCGCCGTGCTCAAGGCCGTGGACAGCTGGCTGCGCGACTACCAGCCGACCGTGGTGCTCTACTTCTCCGGCTCCAACGAGTCCGCCTACCAGGGCAACATGTGGCTGGAGACCATGGCCCGGGTCGAGGGCCGGCCGCTGATCATCATGCGGGAGCGCGGTCTCGTCCCGCAGCTGGCCGAGACCTCCGTCCCGGTCATCTGCATCCCGGCGGGCACCCACCTGATGAACCTGGACCTCTCGACCGTCCGGGTCTGCCTGTATCCCGCCAACGTCGGCAAGAACATCCACATCCTGCGGGTCCCGACCATGAAGCACGTCTTCATCGGGCACGGCGACAGCGACAAGCTCGCCAGCGTCAACCCGTACTCCAAGGTCTACGACGAGGTCTGGACCGCGGGCCGGGCCGGCCGCGACCGCTACGCGCTGGCCGACGTCGGCGTCCTCGACCAGGACATCGTCGAGGTCGGCCGTCCGCAGCTGGAGCCCATCAGGACCTGGACGGGCGCCGTCAAGAACCCCGTTCCGACCGTGCTGTACGCGCCCACCTGGGAGGGCTGGGACGACAACCCGGGCAACACCTCCCTGCTGCTGGCGGGCGAGAACATCGTGCGCCGGCTGCTGAACGCCGCCGACCCGGTCCGGATCATCTACAAGCCGCACCCCTTCACCGGCATCCGCAGCGGCAAGGCCAAGGCCGTCAACGTCCGGATCCGGGCGATGCTGGACAAGGCCGCAGCCGAGCGCGCCGCCGACCCCCGCTGGGCGAAGGAGGCGTCGTCGGCCGCCGCCGGTCAGAGCGCCGCCAAGGCCGAGCTGATCCGGATCGAGGCGCGGCTCGCGCAGCTGTCGGCCCCCGGCCGTTCGGGCGGCGACGAGGCGGAGGAGTCGCGGATCTCGCTCGCCGACCCCGCCCGCGAGGCGGAGACCGCCCGGCTGCGGGCCGAGTGGAACGACGCCTACTGGCGCTCCTTCGGCTGGTGGGAGCACCGTACGGTGACCGGCGCGCAGCCCAAGCTGTACGACTGCTTCAACGAGTCCGACGCCATGGTTTCGGACATTTCCAGTGTGGTCTCCGACTTCATCGCGAGCGGCAAGCCGTACGCCGTCACCGACTCCGCCGCACTCGGAGCCGAGGAGTTCAAGCGGCAGAACACCGCGGTGCGCGCCGCGGTCATCCTGTCCAACGGCGCCGAGGAGCTCGACGCGCTGCTGGCCGCGGTGGCCGACCCGGCGGCGGACACGCTGGCGGACGCCCGCCGCGAGCTGAAGACCTACCTCCTGGGGCCGGACGAGCCGACCTCCATGGAGCAGTTCAACGCGGCCGTCTCGACGCTGGCCGCCAAGGCCGAGGCCCGCAACCTGGGCGTCGCCCAGCGGCTCGGCGACCAGTCCGTGGCGATGCCGGACCAGGAGGCCGTCACCAGCGGCGTCGGGGCCGGCGATCCGCAGGCGGTGGCCGAGGCCGACGCCGCGGCGGACCCGGACGCGCCGGAGGCCGAGGCGGCGGAGGCTCGGGCGGCCCTCGCCGAGGGATCCTCGTCCGTGCGCTGAGCGCCGTACCGCCGTGTGTGCGACGCGCTGACTGGCGCCGCACAGTTGATCGAACTGGCTGAAAAGCAGGCAACCCCGATCACGACCCGTACGTCTCTCCTGGGGGAGGGGTGTACGGGTCGTTCGGCATGCCAATGCGCAAAGGGTGCATAGTCGGGCAATCTGCCTTCTTTCGTGATCAAATCGACAGGTGCACATGGCCGACATGCCCAGGAAGAACGACGAGCCCGATGTCAGTGTGATCATCGGAGCTTATGACGCGATGCCCTACCTGGTCCGGTGCCTGGAGTCCGTCGAGGCGCAGACCATCGGCGCGGACCGCATGGAGATCGTCGCGATCGACGACGGATCCACCGACGGCACCGGCACCTGCCTGGAGGAGTTCGCCGCCCGGACCGCGATTCCCATGAGAGTCGTCCGGCAGGCGAATTCCGGAGGACCCAGCGGCCCGCGCAACCGGGGCCTCGGTCTCGCCCGCGGCCGGTACGTCTTCTTTCTCGACGCGGACGACTATTTCGGCGAGGAAGCCTTGGAACGCATGGTCGCCATGGGGGACCGGGCGGGCACGGACGTGGTGCTCGGGAAGATCGTCGGCGTCAATCGCGGTGCCGCGAAATCGATGTGGAAAGAGACCGTCGAGCGAGTCGACCTGTATTCCTCCAACGTCAAATTCACGTTGAGCGCGCAGAAACTGTTCCGGCGCGACCTCCTCGTACGCCTCGGAATGACCTTCGACGAGAAGCTGAAGACGGGCGAGGACGCCCTGTTCACGATGGAGGCGTACATCCGCGGCAACGGGATCTCCGTCGTCGCCGACTACACCTGCTACTACCTGGTGGGCCGCGAGGACCGCAACCAGATGACCAGGAAGGGCAGCTACAGGCGCCGCTTCGACTCGGCCCGCGCCCTCATGGGGCTCATCGCCCGGTACGTGCCCCCGGGCCCCCGGCGCGACGTCCTGATGGTGCGGCCCTTCGTCATCACGCTGCTGCCCCAGTTCGGCCCCGGACTGCTGAAGCAGAAGCCCGAGGTCCGCGAGCGGAAGATGGCGCTCGCCGCCCCGCTGATGAAGGCGTACTGGACCCCGGAGCTCGGCCGCAACCTCAAGGTGAACGAACGGCTGCGGCTGATGTGCCTCGCCGAGGGCAGGCTCGACCTGCTCCTGGACATCGTTGCCTTCCTGCGTGCAAAGGAGGAGCCCGAACTCGTCCGCCGGGGCAACCCGCCCCGTCTCCACCTCGCCTACCCGCACTTCGGGGAGAGCTCCGTGCTCCCCGACCGGGCCTACGAGGTGACCATCACGGAATGGGTCGGCGGACGACGGATCGAGGCACCGCGGGACATGCCCCGCCTCTCCCTCGCCCGACGCGTCGTCCGCAGGGCCCGCCGGGCGCTGCTCGGCGCCGTGCGCACCCCCCGCGCCCACCGCGTCTGACCCGGACGGGGACCGAGGGAGCCCAGGAGCCCTCTCCCGCCCCGGTGGCGACCGGGGCGGTTCGTCCTGTGAGAGGTGTCACGTCATACTGTGGGGCAACCATGAGACGGTTGGAGACGTCTCATTAACGCCCCGTCCTCCTGGGGTTCATCATCTGCACGTCCCCCCGGAAAGGCCCTCCACCCGTGGCGTCCCTCGAAGCGATCCCCGACGAGCTCAGCCGGCTCATGAAGTACTTCCCGGAGACTCCGGTCGAGGAGCGCCCCGAATTCCACCGAGCGGCCAAGGACTTCCTGGCCCATGCCGCCCCCAAGGTCGTACGGCAGTTCTCCCCGATGGCCCGGGTCAAGTGGCACTTGGCGGCCAGCGGCCGCGGTGACGAGCTGGTGGACCTGCTGCACTACGAGCGCGAGAACCCGGGAGCCTTCTCCGTGCGCGGTCTGCGGCGCGCCCGCATCGAACTGCCCGGCGTCGAGAGCTCCTCGCTCCCCTCCTCGGTACGCAACTTCAACCGCAGCGAACTCCCCGTACGCGGCAAGCTCCTCGACCTCGGCTGGGAGGACGGCAAGCTCCTCGTCAAGGGCTACGCCTACATCCCCAACGTCCCCTCTGCCACCGGCAAGCGCTCGCTGCGCGTCGCCGTGCTCCGCCGCCAGGGCAGCCGCTCCACCCTCCCGCTGCGGATGCGCACCGTGCTGGAACCCCGCGCCACCGCCGAGGCCAAGGGCGCCCTGCACACCTACGACTGGTCCGGCTTCGAGCTCGGCATCGACCCGTCCCGGCTGCGCGTACGCGGCCAGTGGCAGCCCGGCACCTGGCGCCTGGGCATCGGCATCCCGCGCCCCGGCGGCATGTCCGTGGGCAGCATCACCAAGAACAACGCGGGCGCGTCCGGCCACAGCTACACCCGGGTCCTGGACGACGGCGTCCGCCTCGTCGCCGGCTTCGACCGCAACCGGCTCAAGCTCTCCGTGGACGTCGTCCCCGCCGAGATCATCGCCCAGGAAGCCGACGGCGAGACCCTCACCGTCACCCTGCGCTCCCGCGTCACCACCCCCGCGGGCAAGTACCCCACCGCCCTGCGCATCGACCACGAGCCGAGCGGATTCGCCACCGACCTCCCGCTCCGGCAGGGCGAGACCGGCGCCGACGGCTGGCTCCGCCACACCGCCCGCCTCGACTTCACGGACCTCCCCGTCGACGGCGTACGCCCCGGCAAGTCCGTCAAGTACCGCGCCCAGATCGTCTTCGCCGACGGCACCACCCGCCGTGCCACCAACGGTGCGCAGTCCGTCACCGGAGTCCACTCCCTGCCCGAGGGACGCGAGTTCGCGATCCTCACCGACGGCGCCGGGAACTTCACCCCCCAGGTCCGCACCGTCCAGCCCCTCGTCGACAGCGTCGAGTGGAGTGCCGACGGCGAGCTGGTCCTCTCCGGCGTCTACACCGGCCCCGCCGAGCAGATGAAGATGGTCCTGCGCCACACCGGCCGCAACGAGGACCGCCCGCTGCCCGTCGAGTTCGCCGACGGCCGCTTCACCGCCCGCCTGCGCCCGGACACCATGCCCACCTACGAGGGCACCGTGCCGCTGCGCGCCGGCCGCTGGATGCCGCGCCTGCGCCTGCGCACCGAGTGGGACCACACCCGCGACCTCCCCGTCACGATCCGCCCCGACCTCGTGAACACGCTGCCGCTGGCCCACCGCGGCGAGCACCGCACGTACACCGTCGAGCGGCTCGACTTCGACCGGATCTTCGTGGAGTCCGGGCCGGTCCTCGACCCGGAGCTGCGCGGCGCCTACCGCCAGCGGCTGATGCGCGACGTCCACACCCCCGAGCAGCGCAAGCTGCCGCTGCGCGAGGCCGTGCTCTACAACAGCTTCGGCGGCAAGCAGTTCTCCGACTCGCCCCGCGCGGTCTACGAGGAGCTCAAGCGCCGCGGCACCGAGGTCGAGCACATCGCGATGGTCCACGACCAGCAGGTCGTCCTGCCGCCCGGCGTCCGGGGCGTCGAGTGGGGCAGCAAGGAGTGGTACGAGGCACTGGCCCGCAGCCGGTACGTCGTCACCAACGGCGGCATCCGCGAGTGGTTCGTCCGCCGCGAGGGCCAGGTCGTCGTCCAGACCTGGCACGGCACCCCGCTCAAGCGCATCGGCGCCGACCTGCTCGGCACCCCCAAGGCGAACCTGGCCTACATCGCGAGCCTCCCGCAGCGCTCCCGCCAGTACAGCCTGTTCATCACGCCGAACGCCTTCACCACCCCGATCATGACCAATTCCTTCCGCCTCCAGTGCGAGGTCCTGGAAGCGGGCTACCCGCGCAACGACGTCTTCCACGCCCCCGACCGCGTCAAGCGGGCCGCGGCCGTACGGGAGAAGCTCGGCATCCCCGCGGGCAAGAAGGTCGTCCTCTACGCGCCCACCTGGCGCGACGACCAGCGCTACGGCGGCCGTCGCTTCAAGCTGGACAACCAGATCGACGTCGAGGCCGCGAAGCGCGAGCTCGGCGACGACCACGTGCTGCTCTACCGCAAGCACCACAAGGTCCTCGACTCCATCCCCGGCGCCGGACAGGGCTTCGTCTACGACGTCACGTACTACCCGGACATCGCCGACCTCTACCTGATCGCCGACGTGCTGATCACGGACTACTCCTCGGTGCTGTTCGACTTCGCGCACTCCGGGCGGCCGATGCTCTTCTTCACGTACGACCTGGAGCACTACCGCGACACCCTGCGCGGCTTCTACTTCGACTTCACCTCCCGCGCCCCCGGGCCGCTGATCAAGACCTCCGAGGACCTGGTCTCCGCGATCCGGAACATCGACGAGGTGAGCGAGGAGTACAAGGAGAAGTACGCCCAGTTCCGGGTCGACTTCTGCGAGCCCTCCGACGGCCGCGCCGCCGCCCGGGTCGTGGACCGGATGCTCGCGGTCAAGGACGAGCAGCAGAGCTGAGCCCACCGCGGC
>NZ_JAAXYC010000274.1 GCF_018619185.1 Streptomyces sp. McG3
GCCCCGTGCGTCAGCACCAAGGAGCCGATCAGAAGGAGCGCCACGCCCGCGCTCGCGCGCCCGGGCGTCCGCAGTGCCCGGACCGCACCCTGCGAGAGGTATCCGCGAAGGCGTCCGTCCGGACGGATCAGGGCCGAGGCGAAACCGGACGGCGCGGGCCGGTACAGATCCAGCGCGTGATGGAGTGTCCCGGTCCAGGCGTATGTCTGGGCCTGGGAGGCACGGGCCGACTCGCGGGCCAGCCGGGCGAGGTCGACGCCGCGGATCGCCCGGAGGGCCGCCCGCCCCAGGACCGCCGCGGTGGCCGCCAGCACTCCGGTGAGGAGCCACAGCCCCGTTCCGCTGTCCGGAGCCACTCGGCTCACCCCGGCGACCATCCCGGCCGCGCCGCCGAACGCGGAAGCCAGCAGGAGGTTGTCGCGCAGCGGCCGCACCTGGCCCCAGAGCCACGCGAACGCCGCGAGGGCGCTGAGCCCCACCCCGGACGCGATGCCCTGCACCGCGGAATCGAGGTGATCGAAGAGGTCGGTCGCGAGGTACGCCGCCGCGCAGGCCGACAGCAGTCCGGCCGTACCGACGTACGTCAGTCTGCGCCGGGCGATCGTGCCGAGGTAGCGCGTCGGGGAGATGTCCGTGGACATGAACACGTGCAACAGGAACGGCTGGACCACCACCGGCCCCCAGAACCGCCCGGCGATCTGGGCCGCCCAGCACACCGCCACCGCGAGCGCGCAGACCCAGGGCGCCGCCTGTGTGAGAGACCCCACGGAGACGGATGCGGGCGAGGTGCTCCGGGCGTGGACCACCGGCACCAGGTAGAACGCCGCGAACAGGGCGACGAGGTAGAGGGTGTACGCGTGCCCGCGCACCGTGCCGCGGTCACCGCGGCGGGCGTGACGCTGCCGTACGGCACGGACGCGGTCCGCGGCGTCGGACTCGGGTGCCGCGAGAGTGTCCACCGTCATCCCAGCTCCACGCGGCCGTCACGCACCTCTACCAGGGAGGGCTCATGGGTGGCGACCAGGAAGGCCGTGCCCTCCTCCGCCCGCTCCGTGAGCAGGGTCGCCAGTAGTTCGACGCGGTCGCTGTCGAGGTGCCGCTCGGGCTCGTCGAGCAGTACCACGTCAGCGGGGCGCACCAACGTCAGTGCGAGGCTGAAGAGTTGAAGCTGGCCCGAAGAGACCTGATGGGGAAACCGCTTGCCCAGCGGGGACAGTCCCAGTCTCTCGATGACCTCTTCGGCGGCTTCGGCGGTCGTCTCACTGTTGCCGTACCAGGAGGCGGCGACCAGGGTCACCTGCTCGCGCAGAGTCATGTCACGGGCGAACGGGATCGCGTCGACCAGGGAAGCCACGAGGCGTCGGTGCTGCGGCTTGGCCATGTCGGCGGGTTCGCCCCGCACCGAACACGAACCGGCCGTGAGACTCCGGCTGCCCAGGAAGGCCCGCAGGAGCGTCGTCTTCCCCGACCCGTTGCCGCCGGTGAGGCACCAGACCTCGCCCGGCATCACCGCGAACGAGGTGGGCTCCAGCAGGGTGACGTCACCCATGGTGACCGTGGCGCCCTCGGCGGCGAGGATGGGAACAGCGGTCACTTCGCCTCCAGAACCACAAGCATCTCTCGTGAACGTGCAGTGTATGCGTCGCCCGCGTACGAACCGTCGACGGCCGTCACCTCCAAGCCGGCGATCCGCGCCAGGAGCCGGATCTCCGGCAGTGACGCCCAGGTGGCCATCTCGTGGAACGACGTGAGGGTCGAAGCACCCTGGACCATGAAGATGCTCATGATGGCCTGGGTCGCACGGTCGGCGTTCTGAGTGATCGTCACCATCCGTTCGCGGCCCAGCGGGTAGGTGACGGTGGTGGCGGCCCCGTCCGCTCGCAGGTACTCGACGGGGTCGGTGCAGTCGAGGAAGACGGCACCTCCCGGCTTGAGGTGCCGCCCGATGGCACGGAGGAGCTCGATCTTCTCGTCGTGGCTCTGCGCCAGGAAGAACGTGTTCTTGGACATGGTGACGACGTCGAAAGCGGAATCGAGCTGAAGGCCCCGGAAATCCGCTTCGACCGTGTCGACCTTGCGCTCACCACGCCTGCTCTCCAGCAGGTCCAGCGAGGGGCGTGAGGCGTCGACGGCCACGACCTGCGCACCGGCGTCGGCGAGCGCGAAGGACGAGACGCCGGTGCCCGCGCCCAGGTCCAGAACGGTCCGACCGGCCAGCGGGCGGTGCGACGACACCCATGCCGCGAGTCCGGCTCCCGGGGAGAGCATCGACGAGATCAGGTCGTAGGCGTCGATGGCCGCCGCGTCGTAAACGGTCGGTTCACTCATGGAAAGAGCCTTTCTTCACCATCTCATTGGCTACGGCGATGGCGCCGGGCAGATTGAATCCCACCTCGGCCGCCGCGCGATTGCTGGCGCGCACACCGGTCACCCGTGGTGCGAATTCGACATTCGGACGGAGCCGCAGGGTCTTGAGGTTGCTCTCCACGATCTCGTTGGATCCGGGGAGCGTATCGGCGATGACGATGGGGCGGTCCGTCACCTGCAGCATCATCAGAGCGGGCGAATCCGCCCGCCCCTGGGCCAGGCGCATCAGGGTGTCCAGGGTCGCGGGGAACACGATGAAGCACTCGGCGGCGCCACTCTGCCCGGAATTGACCTCGGGCGGCAGGCTCGGATCGTCCCATGAATCCATCCACACCTGGCCATTGGCCAGATGCCGCAATGCCCGGACCGTCACGAACTGCGTGGCGGACCGGGATACGGAGACATTCACGACCACGTCGGGATTCATCTGTCGCAGCCAGTGAATCCACCAGGGCACCAGGGCGGCACTGATGGATCCCGTCACATGAAGGTGCAACTCGGCACCCTCGAACTGCTCGACGTTCATCCAGCGGTTTCCTTGTTCTCGGACGCGGAGTCGAGCGGGATCCACTCGGATGTGAGAATCGGTTTCATGCGGCTTTCCGGCGGTGCGCTGGGGAAGACGTTCATGAGGAGGAACTGCAGAGCCTGCGCATCGTCCGCCGCCGATGCCCGGCCGGCCGAGAACACCAACTGGTACGGCACGCTCTGCGTGACCCACGAGAAGCCCGCCTGGTTCGCGCTCATCACGGAGAGCTGCTGCATGGCGTCGAACAGGGCTTTGGGGCCTCGGCTCGCGGGATTCCAGATGACCTGCGTCCACCCGTGCGGCACCTTCGGGGTCACGTCGCGCCAGGGGCTCGGCTGAGCGTCGCCCGCCTTGGCGTCCCGCACCAGCAGGTGGACGTTCTGCACACCCGGGTTCGGGGCGAAGAATCGCCACCCCGGGATGGGCCAGCCGCCGGTGAACTGGCGAAGATCCTGGTTGTAGGAGTCGGGGGTGTTCTGCAGAACGGTCGAGACCATGTGCGCCGCGACAGCCCCGACGGCGAGCACGCCCGCCGCACCACGAATCCGGTTACTCAGCATGTATGAACCTTCGGATGGCGCCTTCGACCTTCTCGGCGTGATTTCGGTACCCGATGATCGACCGGTGTGCCGATCCGGGGACGACCTCGATGCCGGCCCCGATCTTCTTGGCGAACGTCTGCTGCTGCTCGGCGTTCTCGCCCGACGAGACCACCAGGACCGCCGGGACCGCATCCAGGCTGTCCAGGGCGCCCTCGGTGCTCACCTTCGCGTACTCGCTGATCGAGTTGACGATGTTCCGCGGCGTGAACGCGAACTGCACGTGGCTGTACTGGGTGTCGGGCGTGTAGCCCGCCTGGCGCTCCACCCCGTTCGGCGCCCACACGTAGATGCCGGTCACGGCGGCGAAGAGCGAGTGCACCTGGATCTGGATGAAGTTGCCGAACCTCCGCCGATCGGACCGGTCCGCGTCGAGCAGCTCCGGGTCGGTGCCGTCGACGACGACGAGCTTGCCGATCCGGTGGGCGAAACGGGGGTCCTGGACGTAGGAGGCGGCACTCAGGGAGCCGATCGAGTGGGTCACCACCACGATCTCGCCCTTGGCCCCGACCTCTTCGAGGATGGCGTCGAGGATGTCGCCGCTGGAGGCGCGGGACTTCGTGAGGCCGTATCCGGCCCGGTGGTAGCGGACGACCGTGTGGTCCTGGGCCAGGCTCTCCGCCACCCACTCCCACGATTCGAGGGACTGGCCCAGCCCGCACTCCATCACGACGACGGGCTTGTTCTGGTCCGGCCCTTCCGGTGGATGGTTCACGACGTACTCGATGGCGCCGATCTCGCCGTCGAGCCGCGTGACGCCCTTGGGGCCGAGCCGACGCTGTTTGGCGATCTTCCGCTTCTCACGGGCTATCAGCGCGCTGGCGAGGGCCACGCCGCCGGCTGTCCCCAACACGGCCTTCTCGAACGTTCGTGGCCGGCCCCGGGTGTCCAGCACATGGCCGACCGCTCCGTGGGATCCGAAGAAGCCCCAGACGAACCGCGGCAGCTCCATGGTGGCCGCGACACCGATGTGGAACGCCTTGACCGCGGAGAGCGCGTAGGACGCCTGCCTGCGCGGCAACAGGTAGATCAGCGGGAACGACCCCTCCCACACGATCGTCCCGACGGTCATCGCTCTGCAGAACCTCGGATAGCGTCGCAGGATCTGCGCGGCCGGCCCGCGGCCGTAGGCCTCGGTCTCCAAGACCTCGGGGAGCGCGTAACCCTGGACCCAACTGCTGCCGAAAGCCTTGGAGATCCCCGAGACCGCGTAGCTGAGTGCCGTCTGGAAGTTCACCGCGCGCAGGAAGAGGTCGTCGGACACCTTCTGGTCGGGTATCAGCGCCGTGAGCGCGCGGTACTGCGTGATGACCGCCGTCATCTGGTCGGCGCCGTCCCGGCCGTACGGAGTGCGGACCTCGCTCAGCCGGTTGCACGCGCCGATGACCGCTGAGGCCGCGATCTGGACCTTGCGGTTGCCGCGACCCAACGCCAGCCCGGTCGCCGCCGCGAGCGTCACCCCGGCGAGTACCTTGGGCGTACGTGGGTGGTCGAGCGCGCGGCCGAGTCGGTGCCGCAGACTTCCAGGAGGACAGTCCTGAGCCGATACGCCTCGGAGATATCCGTCGTCGTCGAAGACGTGCTTGAGGCTCAGGGTCTCCGCGGAAGCGAGAATCTGCCCGATCGCGATCGGCAAGAAGACGCGATCGGCAGCCCTTTGGGCAGCGGTCGTGCTCGCAGCGCGCCGCGTCCCCCGTCGAAATCTCACGAAGCTCTTCAACTTTCCGTTGCGAACTCGAACGTCCCTACGAGCACATTGGACGCGCGTGCCGGAGGAGCGGCCACAGGGCCGGCTCCTCCGACACGCGCATCACACCGCCATCAGCAAACGAGGCAGATGGTGCTTCCCTGGATGACGAACTGGGCCACGGCCGGGGTGGCCATCGCAGGGGTCTCGGGGTCCGAGTGGAAACCCGGAACCGCGCCGACAAGAGCACTGTTGGCGAAGTCCTGGGTCGCCATCGACTCCGGAAGTGCTGTGGCCTTCTCCTGCGTTGCCATCGAATCGATTCGCATTTCGCTGTCCTTCCTCGGAACCTATGCTGAGCGAACAGGACGTGGCGATCCCATCTTGCCCATCCCCCGTCGCCAGCTCTGAATTGAACGCGCTATGCACGACATCGGCCACCTGATCTGCGTAATCCCGCAAAGCTGGTGATCAACATCGCTGACCCAGCGTAAACAGGCGGTCGAGCACCGTCAACACCCCATCTGTCACACCAGTATCAGGGTGACAAGCCTCAAGTCCTCTTCAATAGAGACAAGTTGCCACCGGAGTTTTTCGCTGGGCGCGGTCGCTGAACGACGCACCGACGAACTGCCCTCCGCCGTAACCGGAACGGGAAGCGGAACCGTAAGCGGAACCGGAACCGGAACCTGAGCCGGGTGTCCCGCCCGCGCCGGCACCGCCAAGGGAGAGGTCCCCTTCTTGTCCGAGTTTTGTGTGGGATTGGACCGGAGCCCTGCACGATGGGCAGGAATCCGGCGGCCGGAGCGCCGCGGGCGCGACGCGAGCACCGGCTGGAAGCCGGGGCCGTACGCGACTGTGCGGGTGTCGACTTGGGGGAGTAATGCATTTCCGATTGCTGGGTCCGATGCAGCTCGTCGACCACGGCCGCACGGTAGGGCTGGGGGGCATGAAGCAGCGGGCCACGCTCGGCTTCCTGCTGCTCCGGGCGAACAAGGTCGTGGCCACCAGCCACCTGCTGAACGCGCTCTGGGGTGTGGACGGCACGCCCACCACGGCGCGCAAGATCCTGCAGAACGCGGTCCACGGGCTGCGCGGCGTCCTGTCCTCCACCGGGACCGCCCACGGTCCCGTGCCGGGGCAGGCGGCTGCGCTGCTCACCCAGCCGCCCGGCTACATGATGCGGGTGGACCCCGAACAGGTGGACCTGTATCTGTTCCACCAGTGGGCGGGCCAGGGGCGGGAGCAATTGGCCCGGGGCGCCGCGGACGCGGCGTCCGTGCTGCTGGGCGACGCGCTGGCGCTGTGGCGGGGGCCCGCACTGGCCGACCTGGTGGAGGCGGGCATCCGATGGCCGGAGCTGGCCGCGGTCCAGAGCGCCCGGCTGGACGTCATGGAGGACTATTTCGACGCGCAGCTCGCCTGCGGGCGGCACCAGGCGATCCTGCCCGAGCTGGAGGAGATGGTGCGCGCCGATCCGTTGAGGGAGCGGTGCTGCGGCCAGCTGGTGCTCGCCCTGTACCGGTGCGGACGGCAGGCGGACGCGCTCAACGCGTACAGCAGCGTACGAGCCGCGCTGGTCGAGAATCTGGGTCTGGAGCCCGGCCGCGGTCTGCAACGGCTCCAGCAGGCCATCCTCGTCCAGGACCCCACGCTGTCCCTGGCCGGGGCGGAGCCGCGCGCCGGCTTTGACCATCGCCGGATGGGCGTCGTCCCCGTACGCGGCCGAACCGTGCCCGCGCTCACCGGCGGTCCGGGCCACGGGTTCGACGGCTTCCCGGACAGCACCGCCCAGCCGGTCGGGGAACAGGTCGAGCGGACCGGGGGAACGGCGACCGCGACCGAGGACTCGGAGGTCGGTCTGTACGAACTCGACTTCCTGCGCGGACTCGTGAAGCGGACCCGGCACCGGAGCGTCCCTCACCTGGTGACGGTCCTCGGGCAGGGTGGCACCGGGAAGAGCCGGCTGCTGCGCGACTTCGGGAGCTGGGCCGGTGCGCGTCCCGGCGAGCAACGCGTTCTCGCCGGGCGGGTCTCCCCGGCCGGCTCCGGCACCCCGCTGGACGCCCCGGCGCAGACCCTCGCCGCCTACTGCGGCATCGGCCCGGGGACGGACGGGGCGACGGCGCGCGCCGTGCTCGCCCGGACCGTCCGGAGACTGTTCCCCTCGGAGCTGACGTCGGAGCCGCTGCTGTCCCGGTTGTGCCGGCTGCTCGTCGCCGACAGCGTCGGCTCCCGCCCGGCCGAGGAGCCGCACCTCGCCCGGGTGCTGGGCGCCTGGGCCCGGTTCATCCAGGAGGCGGCCAAGCACGAGCCGCTGGTGCTGTGCGTCGACGACCTGCACCGCGCCGACGACCTCGTGCTGGACACCTTCGAGGAGATCGCCGAGGCCCCGACGCCGGGGGCGCTGTTCGTGGTCGCCGCGGCCGGGCCCGAACTGCTGGTGCGCCGCCCGAACTGGGCCGGCGGAAAGCGCCACGTCACCACCGTCACTCTGGACCGGCCGGGGCGTGTCATCCGTGAACAGCTCCTGGAACCCGACAGGTTGGGGCGGGCGGGCTCCGGCCGAGAACCGCGCTCGGCCGCGATCGCGCCGGCCGGCCAGGGTTTCTCCGGCGGTACCGAGGCGGCGACCGGCCCGGTGCCGCGCGGTGCGAGGGGCGCCGCGCACACGGAACATGCGGTGACCAGCCGGTGAGGAACCCGTGAGACGCCGGTGAGACGCCGCTTCTCAGGGCTGTCCCATAATCCCTGGCGGGCGCCCGCCGTCCGGTGCCGAGGAGAGAGGGGACACAGCGCTATGGCCCGAGAGTCCAACGCCCGCTACCGCCGCCAGATCGAGAACGGTGCGACGGACCTGTCGGTCTCTTTCGACCTGCCGACGAGGACGGGGTACGACTCGGACGCGGACCCGGCGCGGGGCCGGGTCGGCGGGGCGGGCGTGGCCATCGACTCCCTCGACGACATGCGCGTGCTCTTCGACGCGATCCCACTGGACCGGGTGTCGGCGACCCTGGAGGCCGACGCCCTCGCGGCGCCGTTGCTGCTGCTGTACCAACTGGTCGGTGAGGAGAGGGGGATCGAGCCCTGGCGGCTCACCGGCACCGTCCACAACGATGTCCTCACCGAGTACATCGTCGAAGGCGGCAGCGTCTTCCCGCCCGGGCCCGCACTGCGCCTGACCGCGGACATCCTCCGGTACGCGGAGGCCGAGCTCCCGCGGTGGAACACCCTTTCCGTCTCGGGTGGGCGTCTCGCCGACGCGGGGGCGTCACCGGCGCAGGAGATCGCCTTCACCCTGGCCAACGGCATCGAGTACGTCCGTACGGGGGTGGCCGCCGGCCTGGACGCCGACGGCCTCGTGGGCCGCCTGTCGTTCACCTACGCCGCGCCCGGCACGAGCCGGGCCGCGCACGCCATCTGGGCGAAGGTGTTGAGGAAGGAGTTCGGCGTACGGATTCCAGGGCCGGACGCGGATGCTGTGCCCGCTGCCGGCCCGGCCGGCGGGATCGTGGAGAACGCCCGGGAACTCATGTGCGGAATATCCGAGTTGGGCGGTGCGGCTAGCGCGGTGGAGCAGGGCTTCCAGCGGGGCGGGATCGCTCCGCACGAGCCCCCGCGTCTGCTGCCCCCGCCCGGGGCTCCCGCGCACCATGACGCCGCCCTCGCGGCCCGTCAGGCCGAACGCCTCGCCAAACTCCGCGCCTGGCGCTGCCACGAGCGGGTGGGTGCGGCCCTGACCAGGATGCGCGCGGCCGCCGAGGGCACGGCCAACGTCCTCCACCCGATGAAGGACGCACTCGCGGCCGGGGCCACCGTGGGCGAGGTCTGTGGCGTGCTGCGCGAGGTGTGGGTGCCCGGTTACCCAGGGATGAGAGTGCGGGAGATTCCCCGATCTATGTTCTCCGTATGAGTCTGAGGAAGGGTTTGGCATGAGGTCTGTGTCCGCTGAGAACACCGCCAACCGGATTCCGATGAAAGCGTCATCCCTGCGGGATTCCATGTCGCGCTTCGCCACCGGTGTCATCGTGTTGAGCGTGGGCGGCGAGAACATTCACGGAATGACCGCGAACGCTTTCACGTCCGTTTCCCTGGATCCGCCACAGGTGCTGTGCTGTGTGTCCCGCAGCGCCGTCATGCACGAGGCGCTCATGGCGGAGAAGCACTTCGCCATCTCGATTCTCGGATCAGGACAGGAGCAGTTGGCGCGTTACTTCGCCGACAAGAAGAGGCCGCTGGGACCCGAGCAGTACGACGACCTCGCGTGGGAACCGGGTCTCAGGACCCGGGCCCCGTTGCTGCACGGGGCGCTGGCATGGCTGGAGTGCGAGCTGTCGGAGTTCCACGACTCCGGGGACCACTCCATCTTCATCGGCAACGTGATCGAGGCGAGCAGCAGCGCCGCGGGACCGGCCCTGGTCTTCTTCAATGGAGGCTTCCAGCAGACCGGCACAGCCGGTACGTGACGGATGCGTGGGGGTGGACGCGCGATGCCGAACGACATCGGAAGTGACACGGACAGCGGCGACATCACTATGACGGCCCTCGGGCGAGACTTCGTGCAGGCGCTGAACGAGGGCCTGTCACGATCGGTGGCATCGCATCCTCCGGCACGCCTGGGCCACCTCCCCCGTACCGCTGAGCTGTCCGACCCCTACGCGGCCGCCGTGCTGGGGCGCTTCAGGGCGTCGCTGACAGCCGCGGTGGCTCCCGCGGAACAGCACGACGCGACCGTGCGGTCCGCGCTGGTGTGCCGCGCCGTGTACCTGTTGGCCGACGCGTTCGGTCTGCCCGCTTCGCCGAGACCGCCGGTGCTGCCACCGCTGCCCGCCCGGCAGGAGGCGCTGGTCGGCACCCTGCTCCTGGAGTGTGCCGCCACGGTGGGCCTGGCCGACGGGCCCTGCCCGGGCTCCCGCCGCACACCGGCCGAACTGGTCCGGATACTGGGCCGGTCGGTACGGGAACCTTCCGCGCGCGCCGAGTAGCCCCGCGCGCCGGCGGCCGAAGCGGCCCCTCGTCCCGATGTCCCGACGCGCCCACAGGCCCGCCGGGACAGCGGCACGAGAAAGCCGGTTCACCATCGGACGCCCCGTCGGAACCCCCTCGCGCGCGGTTTGTGCGTGCTTTGTGCGGGGCTGGACGGCGGCCCCCCACCATGGGTGGTGAACAAGAGACCGGACCGCGCACAGAGTCGTGCGCACACCACGATCCGGTGAGACCTGCGGCAGGCTGCCCCGGCGGGCACGGAAACCCGCCGACAGCCATTCGGTAAAGAGTCCGCACGCCGCTCTGGGGGGAGTATGGCGATGTTCAGCAGGGAAATTCCACCGCACTTCGAAAGATCTGTGCCGGTTTTCCGGACCGTAAACGGAAATCCTGACTTCAGTATGCGGAACTTTGAAGAAACTTCGTGGAAAGGGGGCGACGGCGATGTTCCGGGTCTTGGGGCATCTGGATGTGTCCGAGGAGGAGGGCGCGTCGGGCGTACGCGGACTGCGGCAGCGGGCTGTGCTCGGCTACATCCTGCTCCACCACGGCTCCCCGGTCACCGTGGCCAGGCTGGAGCAGGCACTGTGGCCCTCCGATGCTCCGCCCACCGGCAGGCAGGTGGTCTACAACGCGGTGCACGCCCTGCGCAGGGCGGGGTTGCCGCTGGAGAAGCGCGCCGGGGGGTATCAGCTCGGCGTCGCCCCTGACCGGCTCGACGTGGTGCGCTTCCAGCTGCTGCTGGCCCGGGGAAGG